>NZ_JBJDPY010000011.1:240845-309529 GCF_044903205.1 Streptomyces sp. NPDC029674 | reverse complement strand
ATGTGCGCGGGGGCGCGGCCCGGTTCGAGGCGCACGTAGTTGGCCCTGCCCCAGTGGTAGGTCTCGCCGGTGAGCTCGTCGCGCACCGGCACGGACTCGTGCCATTCGAGGCCGAGTTGCGGCATGTCCAACGAGACCGTGGCCTCCTGGGTGTGGTGGGGGTCGAGGTTCACGACCACCAGAACCGTGTTCGATCCGTGCTCGTCGACGGCCGTCTTGGAGTAGGCGATCACCGCTTCCTTGTCGGTGGGGTGGAAGTGCAGGTCGCGCAGTTGCCGGAGTGCGGGGCTGGTCCGCCGGAGCCGGTTCAGCGCGGTGATCAGCGGGGCGATCGTCTCGCCCCGGCGCTCGGCCCCCACCCAGTCACGGGGCCGCAGTTGGTACTTCTCCGAGTTCAGATACTCCTCGCTCCCGCGCCGGACGGCGGTGTTCTCGCACAGCTCGAATCCGCTGTAGACGCCCCACGTCGGCGACAGCGTGGCGGCGAGCACGGCCCGCACCTCGAAGGCGGGCCTGCCGCCGTCCTGGAGGTAGGCGTGCAGGATGTCGGGGGTGTTCACGAAGAAGTTGGGGCGCAGGAAGTGCGCGGTCTCCCGCGCCAACTCGGTGAGGTATTCGGTGAGTTCGGCCTTGTCGTTGCGCCAGGTGAAGTAGGTGTACGACTGCTGGAAACCGACGGCCGCGAGGGTCCGCATCATCGCGGGCCTGGTGAACGCCTCGGCGAGGAAGATGACGTCGGGATCGGTGCCGTTGACCTCGGCGATGACCCGTTCCCAGAAGACGACGGGCTTGGTGTGGGGGTTGTCGACGCGGAAGACGCGTACACCGTGGCCCATCCAGAACCGCAGCAGCCGCACGGTCTCCGCGATCAGCCCCGGCATGTCCTTGTGGAAGGCGATCGGATAGATGTCCTGGTACTTCTTCGGCGGATTCTCCGCGTACGCGATGGAGCCGTCCGCCCGCCGACGGAACCAGTCGGGGTGCTTCTCCACCCACGGGTGGTCCGGCGAACACTGCAACGCGAAGTCCAGGGCCACTTCGAGACCGAGCTCACCGGCCCGGCGCACGAACGCGTCGAAGTCGTCGAGCGTCCCGAGATCCGGGTGGACCGCGTCGTGACCTCCCTCCGGGGAACCGATCGCCCACGGCACCCCGACGTCGTAACGGCCCACCGAGAGGCTGTTGTTGGGGCCCTTGCGGAAGGTCGTCCCGATGGGGTGGATCGGTGGCAGATAGACGACGTCGAAGCCCATCTCCGCGATGGCGGGCAGCCGTTCGGCGGCGGTCCGGAAGGTCCCGGAGACTGGGGGCTCGCCCTCCTTGACGACGGCGCCCTCCGAGCGCGGGAAGAACTCGTACCAGGACCCGAAGAGAGCCCGATGCCGCTCCACCAGGAGCGGCAGCTCCTCCGAGGAGGTGACGAATTCGCGCAGCGGGTGCCGGGCGAGCACCGACCGCACCTCCGGAGTGAGGGCGGCAGCGAGACGGGCCGCCGGGGAGCGGCCCGTGTCACGCAACGCTTGGGCCGCGTCGAGGACGGCGGCCCGTTCGGCACGGGGGACGCCGGAGGCGGCGCGCTCGTGGAGACGGGCACCCTCCTCCAGGACCAGATCCGTGTCGATACCCGCGGGTATCTTGATCTGCGCGTGGTGGCGCCAGGTCGTGACCGGATCGCCCCAGGCCTCCACGGCGTACGTCCAGGGGCCCTCGGCATCCGGGGTGGCGTCGGCGCCCCACCGGTCGGTGCCGGGCGCCAGTTCCCGCATGGGGGTCCATGGTCCGGGGCGCCCGCCGGGATCGCGCAGGACGACGTTGGCGGCGACCGCCTCGTGCCCTTCGCGGAAGACCGTGGCGGTGACCTGGAACGTTTCTCCCGGCACGGCCTTCGCCGGTTTTCGCCCGCCGTGGACGGCGGGCCGCACGTCCTGGACAGGAATGGTGGGCCGAAGCGGCTCGGAGGCCCGCGAAAATTGTGTTGGCTGCGAGGGCTCCGGCGGCTCCGGTGGCTCCGATGGCTGTGGGGACCGAGAGGGCTGCGAGGACGAGTCTGGCGAAGGTGCGCCTGGAGGCATGTCTGACCGCTCCTGTCCGCTGCACGGATACGTGGGTGTGGTGACTTCCGCGGTGCGTGCCGGCCCATTGAGCCGAGTGCGTACCGGAGGAGCCTTCCCACAGCCTTCGGGTGCGCAATCCGGCGCTTTGTTAACTACTAGTGCGTAAGGACGCATGCAAGGCCGGTCCTGCCATGAATGGTGCGACCGGTCCGAATTCGCATATGCCCTATGGGTTGTTGAACTGTGCGCATATGCCCCTGTGCCAGGTCCCGGATTGGCCGGAACTGCCCGCCGGCCCGCCGACGCGGGACGGCGGGTCGGCGCCGCCCGGTTTCCGCCCCCGCGATCACGCGGGCGCGCGCCCGGCGCGCGTACCCCACATGGCCCTATCGGGTGCGGCCGGTCCGGCGGACGGCCGCACCCTACGGACACGCGGCGGGCAGCGCGGCTGCAGGACGCCGCACCGCGACTGCGCCCGTCCGCGCGCCGTAGTTGCCGAGGGCCGATCACCGCTACCGTCGACGAGTAGGTCGATACGTGACGCATCCCCGCAGAGGTGGAGTCGAAGTGAAGGCCATCCGTCGGTTCACCGTACGTCCCGTCCTTCCCGAGCCCCTCGGCCGGCTGACCGAGCTGGCCCGCAATCTGCGCTGGTCCTGGCACCCGCGCACCCGTGACCTCTTCGCATCCGTCGACCCCCGGCTGTGGGCGGCCTCCGGCTGCGACCCCGTGCGGCTCCTCGGCGAGGTGCCGCCCTCGCGGCTCGACGAGCTCTCCGGTGACGCGGACTTCCTGCGGCGGCTCGACGAGGCGGCCGACGACCTGCGGGAGTACGTCACCGGGGAGCGCTGGTTCCAGGAGCAGGCCCGCACCGACGGGCAGCTGCCACGGGCCGTCGCCTACTTCTCGCCCGAGTTCGGCATCACGGCCGCCCTGCCGCAGTACTCCGGCGGCCTCGGCATCCTCGCCGGCGACCACCTCAAGGCGGCGAGCGACCTCGGCGTCCCGCTCATCGGCGTCGGTCTTCTCTACCGGCACGGCTACTTCCGCCAGTCGCTGTCCCGCGACGCCTGGCAGCAGGAGCACTACCCGGTCCTCGACCCCAACGAGCTCCCCCTCACCCTGCTGAGCGAGGACGACGGGACCCCCGCCATCGTGGCGCTCGCCCTGCCCGGCGGCCGGCAGCTGCGCGCCCACGTCTGGCAGGCGCAGGTCGGCCGCGTACCGCTGCTCCTGCTCGACTCCGACGTCGAGGAGAACGACCCCGGCGAGCGCGACGTCACCGACCGGCTCTACGGCGGCGGCAGCGAGCACCGGCTGCTCCAGGAGATGCTCCTCGGCATCGGCGGCGTGCGTGCCGTCCGCGCGTACTGCCGCCTCACCGGCCACCCCGAACCCGAGGTCTTCCACACGAACGAGGGCCACGCCGGCTTCCTCGGCCTCGAACGGATCCACGAACTCACCCTGCGGGACATCGACTTCGACACCGCGCTCGAGTCCGTACGGGCCGGGACCGTCTTCACCACCCACACCCCGGTACCGGCCGGCATCGACCGCTTCGACCGCGAGCTCGTCGCCCACCACTTCGGCCCCGGCGCCGAGCTGCCCCGCATCGACGCCGGTGATGTCCTGCGGCTCGGCATGGAGACCTACCCGGGCGGCGAGCCCAACCTCTTCAACATGGCGGTGATGGGCCTGCGGCTCGGCAGCCGCGCCAACGGCGTGAGCACTTTGCACGGCTCGGTGAGCCGCGAGATGTTCGCGGGCCTGTGGCCGGGGTTCGACCCCGAGGAGATCCCGATCGCCTCCGTCACCAACGGCGTGCACGCCCCGACCTGGGTGGCCCCCGAGGTCTTCCGGCTCGGCGCCCGCCAGATCGGCGAGCGGCGCACCGAGGACGCGCTGTCCGTCGGCGGCTCCGACCGGTGGGACGCGGTGGCCGACATCCAGGACGCCGACATCTGGGAGCTCCGCCGCACCCTGCGCGAGCAGCTGGTCCACGAGGTCAGGCGGCGCCTGCACGACTCCTGGCGGCAGCGCGGCGCCGCCACCGCCGAGCTGGGCTGGATCGACGGGGTGCTCGACCCGGACGTCCTCACCATCGGCTTCGCCCGCCGCGTCCCCTCGTACAAACGGCTCACGCTGATGCTGCGCGACCGCGACCGGCTGATGGAGCTCCTGCGCCACCCCGAGCGGCCCGTGCAGATCGTCGTGGCGGGCAAGGCGCACCCGGCGGACGACGGCGGCAAGCGGCTCATCCAGGAGCTGGTCAGGTTCACCGACGACCCGCGGGTGCGCCGGCACATCGTGTTCCTGCCGGACTACGGCATGGCGATGGCGCAGAAGCTCTACCCGGGCTGCGACGTGTGGCTGAACAATCCGCTGCGGCCCCTGGAGGCGTGCGGCACCTCCGGCATGAAGGCCGCGCTGAACGGCTGCCTGAACCTCTCCGTCCTCGACGGCTGGTGGGACGAATGGTTCGAGCCCGACTTCGGCTGGGCCATCCCCACCGCGGACGGCGCCGCGGGCGACGACGACCGCCGTGACGACCTGGAGGCCGCCGCCCTCTACGACCTCCTGGAGCACCGCATCGCGCCCCGCTTCTACGAGCAGGGCCCCGGCGGCCTGCCCGACCGCTGGATCGAGATGGTCCGCAGGACCCTGACCCGCCTCGGCCCGAAGGTCCTCGCGGGCCGCATGGTGCGGGAGTACGTCGAGAAGCTGTACGCCCCCGCCGCGCGCGCCCACCGCGCCCTCGACACGCCCGCCGCCGGGGAACTGGCCGCCTGGAAGTCCCGGGTCCGGGCGGCCTGGCCCCGGGTCGCCGTCGACCACGTGGAGGCGTCGGCGACCGGTTCCACCGCGGAGCTCGGCGCCACGTTCTCCCTGCGGGTGCGCGTGTATCTGGGCGAGCTGACGCCCGACGACGTGGAGGTGCAGGTGCTCGCGGGGCGCGTCGACCCGGAGGACCACATCGCCGACGCGTCGTCGGTGCCGCTGAAGCCGACGAGCGGGCCCGACGCGCAGGGGCGCCGGGTGTACGAGGGCCCGCTGGCGCTGGACCGCACGGGGCCCTTCGGTTATACGGTGCGGATCCTGCCCTCCCACCGGCTGCTGGCCAGCGGGACGGAGCTGGGTCTTGTGGCCGTTCCCTCGGAGGCGACGGGGGAGGAGGCGGGGGTTCTGATGAGGTGAGGGGCCTGCAAGACGGCCCGCGGGAGGGGACGAAGCGATGACCTTGCATTCCGATGTGGCCGCGTTGCTGGCGGAGGCCGGCATCATCGACGTGGACGTCGACGAAGTCGTCGCGGACGACCACGCCCGAACGTCCGCGTACCTGCGCGTCGTCTCGGTGGCCGCTGCCTCGCGGAGCCGCGACCGGGACCGGGACCGGGACCGCGCGATCGTGGCCACGATCCTGCGCGACCCCAACGAGATGGGGGCCAAGACGGCGGTGGTCGCCCTCGTGGACGAGATCGCGTGGAAGGTGAGCGGTCCTGCCGAGTTCCGGCAGTGGTCGGCGGAACTCTTGCCGGAGATCGACCGGCTCCCGGTGGACGGGTACCGCGAGTTCATCCGCCGCCGCATCCAGGACTGGCAGTTCTACCTGTCCGTCGAGGACGGCCACGTGCCGACCCCGGCCGAGCTGGCGGAGGTCACGGACTGGATGCAGCGCCACCTCGCCGAGTATTCGAGGTCTCCGGCGGTACTCGCCGTGGTCGCCGAGTCGGCCCGCACCAGGAAGACACGGAACATCGCGAAGAACCGGGCCGGAAGCCGCGAGCTGAGAACGGAATAGGCGAAAGGCGGCACCCGGAGGGAGGAAGGAACCTCCGGGTGCCGCCCGTCGTGGTGGAGCAGGCGCGGCCGGCCGGTCAGAACGGCCGGTCGCGAAGGGCTACTTGACCGCGACGCCCGTCCAGGCCGCGCCCACCGCCTTGACCTCCGCCGAGTCCGCCCCGTACAGGTCCGTCGCCGCCTTCAGCGTGCCCTCGCGGGCCGCCTTGTAGTCGGTCGTCGAGGTGAAGTACGCCGTCAGGGCCTTGAACCAGATCTTCTCGGCCTTGTCGCGGCCGATGCCCTCGACCTTGGAGCCGTCGGCGGTCGGCGAGTCGTACTTGACGCCGTTGATCTCCTTCGCGCCGCTGCCCTCGGACAGCAGGTAGAAGAAGTGGTTGGCGATGCCCGAGGAGTAGTGGACGTCGACGTTGCCCGCGTCCTCGGTCCAGCTGTCCAGGGACGAGCCGTCCTTGCTGGGCTTGTCCATGTGACGCAGCGGGGAGCCGTCGCCGTTGATGTCGATCTTCTCGCCGATGAGGTAGTCGCCGACGTCCTCGGGGTTCTTGGCGTTGAACTCGACGGAGGCGGCGAAGATGTCGGAGGTGGCCTCGTTCAGGCCGCCGGACTCGCCGCTGTACTCCATGTTGCCGGTGGCGGAGGTGACGCCGTGCGTCATCTCGTGGGCCGCGACGTCGATGGAGGTCAGGGGCTTCTTGTCGCCCTCGCCGTCGCCGTACGTCATGCAGAAGCAGTTGTCGTCCCAGAAGGCGTTGACGTAGTTGTTGCCGTAGTGGACCCGCGAGGTCGCGCCCTTGCCGTCGCCGTTGATGCCGCTGCGGCCGTGCACGGACTTGTAGTAGTCCCAGGTGAGCTGGGCGCCGTACGCGGCGTCGACGGCGGCGGTCTGCGCGTCGTCCGGCTTGCCGGTGCCCCACGTGTCGTCGTCGTCCGTGACGAGCTTGCCCTCGCCGCTCTGGGCGTGGTTCAGGTCGTACGTGCCGTGGCCGCCGCGCGAGTCGTCGGTCAGCTCGAAGCCGCTGCCGCCCTTCTTCGTGCCGAGCTCGACCTTGCCGCTGTACTGGCTGCTGCCGGTGCCGTTCTCGATGTCCTGGTACTGGTACAGCTTCTTGCCGGTCGCGGCGTCCGTGATGACGTGCAGTCTGCTGGGCGTGCCGTCCTTCTGCACGCCGGTGACGACGGTTTCGTACGCGAGGACCGGCTTGCCGGAGGCGGCCCAGATCACCTTGCGGGGCGACTGCGCGTCGGCCTCGGCGGTCTTCGCCTTCGCGGCGGTCGACTCGGCGGACTTCGCGACCGAGGACTTGGCGAGCTTCGCGTCGGTGGAGGCGACCTTCACGGTGGCCTCGGTGGCCTTCGTGACGCTCTTCACCTTGCCGCTCTTGGCGGTGTGCACGACGAGGTCGCCGCCGAGGACGGGCAGGCCGTCGTAGGTGCGCTCGTAACGGGTGTGGGTCGTGCCGTTCGCGTCCTTGACGACGTCGCGGACGACCAGCTTCTCCTTGGCGCCGAGGCCGATCTTCTCGGCGGTGGCACCCTTGTCGGCGTTCGCATCCTGGAGGAGGCCCGCGCGGGCGTTCGCCGAGAGGCTGACGGGCGCGCCGGAGGAGGCGACGGGCTGTGCGGAGGCGCCGGTGGTCAGTCCGGCGGCGAGCAGCGCTCCTGCGGCAACAGCCGTGGCGATGGCGAGAGTTGAGCGCTTCCGGGATATGTGGGGGGTCACGCTGGCTCCTTCTGTGGGGGGAGAGGGCCGGGTGGCGTGGGGGCCACCCGTGACGCGTGGGGAAGCGTGTCACTGGGGCCAGGTACATGTCAGGACCCTGGCTGGATGTTGGCCGGAAATCGTCCGTTGAGCGATGGTCGACATACGCAATGCGAACGGACCGCGAACAGTCGGACGCGCCAACACGCGCGCCGCCCCGGGGAGTTGTTCACCCGGGGCGGCGGCGTGTCTGTGCGGAACGGTCCGTGTGGAACGGTCCGTGCGGACCGATCTGTGCGGACCGATCTGTGCGGAACTGCTCGGTTTACGGGAAGGTGACCTTCCAGCTGTTGATGTAGCCGGTGTCCTGCCTGGCCACGTCCTGCACCCGCAGCTTCCAGGTGCCGTTGGCCACCTCGGAGGAGGCGTTGACCGTGTAGGTCTCCTTGACGTTGTCCGCCGAGTCCGAGGAGCTGGCCGGCTTCAGCGGGTAGACCGTCCCGTCGGGGGCGAGCAGGTCGACCTTCAGGTCACCGCGCCAGGTGTGCACGATGTCGACGCCGACCTTCAGCGCGCTGGGCGCGTTGCCGGTGCGGCCGGTGACGTTGACCGAGGAGGTGACCGCGGCGCCGTTGTCCGGGATGGAGACGTCCGTGGTGTTCTCGAAGTCGGTGCCGGGCGTCTCGCCGCCGGGGCGGGCGCCGACGTTCACGGCGGCCCAGGCGTGGGCGACGGCCGCGTACTCGGCGCTGCTGGTGCCGTACAGCTCACCGGCGACCGCGAGCGTCCCGGTGCGGGCCGCCGCGTAGTTGGTCGTGGTCGTGAACTTCGTGGTGAGCGCCTTGAACCAGATCAGCGATGCCTTGTCCCGGCCGATGCCCGTGACCGGCAGGCCGTCGGAGGTCGGCGAGTCGTACTGGACGCCGTTGATCTCCTTCTTGCCGCTGCCCTCGCTCAGCAGGTAGTAGAAGTGGTTGGCGACACCCGACGAGTAGTGCACGTCGATGGAGCCGATGCCCGAGTACCAGGAGTCCTTGGACGAGCCGTCCTTGCTCGGCTTGTCCATGTAGCGCAGCGGGGTGCCGTTGCCCCGGATGTCGATCTTCTCGCCGACGTTGTAGTCGCCGACGTCCTGCGGGTTGTTCGCGTTGAACTCGACGGCTGCCGCGAAGATGTCGGAGGTCGCCTCGTTCAGGCCGCCGGACTCGCCGCTGTACGTCATGTTGCCGGTCGCGGCCGTCACGCCGTGCGTCATCTCGTGGGCCGCCACGTCGATGGAAGTCAGCGGCTTGGAGTTGTTCGCGCCGTCGCCGTACGTCATGCAGAAGCAGGCGTCCGACCAGAAGGCGTTGACGTAGTTGTTGCCGTAGTGGACCCGCGAATACGCGCCGACACCGTCGCCGCGTATGCCGCTGCGGCCGTGCACGTTCTTGTAGTAGTCCCAGGTCAGCGCCGCGCCGTAGTGCGCGTCGGCGCCCGCGGTCTCCAGGTTGGAGGGCAGACCGTTGCCCCACACGTCGTCGGTGCCCGAGAAGAGGGTGCCGGTGCCTGAGGTGCCGCGGTTCAGGTTGTACGTCTTGTGGTTGCCGCGGCCGGTGTCGGTGAGGGTGTAGTTAGACCCCGACTGGGCGGTACCCAACGGCACTTGACCGCTGTACTGCGTGTTGCCGGTGCCGTTCTCGATGCCCTGCCACTGGAAGAGCTTCTTGCCGGTGGCGGCGTCCGTGATGACGTGCAGCTCGTTCGGCGTGCCGTCGTGCTGCAGGCCGCCGACCACGGTCTCGTACGCGAGGACCGGCTCGCCCTTGGCCATCCACACGACCTTGCGCGGCGCCCGGTCCGCGTCGGTCTTCTTCGAACCCTCGGCCTTCGCGGCGCTCAGCGCCTGCTTCTCCGCGGCCGACGCCTTGACCTCGGCGCTCATGTCGACACCCTTGAGCTGCGCCTTCACGGCCTTGGTGACGCTCTTGGTCTTCCCCGACTTGGCGGTGTCCACCACCATGTCGCCGCCGAGGACGGGCAGACCGTCGTAGGTGCGCTCGTAGCGGGTGTGGACGGTGCCGTCACGGTCCTTCGTGACGTCCCGGACGACGAGCTTCTCCTTGGCGCCGAGCCCCAGATCCTTGGCGGTGTCCGTCTTGGTGGCGTTGGCGTCGCGGATCAGCTCCGCGCGCTGGGCGGGGGAGAGCTTCGCGGCCAGCGCGCCGGGGTCGACCTTCCCGAGCTTCTGGGCCTTGGCGGCGGGCGCCTTCGCGGGGTCGTCGGCCGAGGCGGGACCCGCCTGAACGGCGACGGCGAGCAGAGCGGCGACGGCGGAGAGGGCGCCGGCGGCGGTGGCACGCGTGCGGAGGGAACGGGTGCGGGGGGTGTGTCTGTGGGAGGTGCTTCTCAACACGGACTCCTTCTGCGCGGCCGCGGCGGGTGCGCGGCCAGAGCTACCGCACGGCTGGATCGCCGTCCGGGCAGAGCAAGGCGGTACGCAGAACTGGGCGGTGCACACAGGGTGTTGCGTGGTGCGGGTTGCGTGAGAGGAACCGTTGACCACCGCGTTGTTGAATGTTGTGTGGTGGTCGAGGGGAAGAGTGACACCGGAGCGCCATCGCTGTCAGGAGCGCGTCAATAGTTGGCCGGAATTGGTCCGTTGGCCGGTGAGGTACGTTCACTATCCGGAGCCCGACAGGGAGCCGTCACGGCATGCCCGGCGCGGCCGTGGCCCGTTCAGACGCCGACGCTGGTCTGTGCCGCCCACTCTCGGGAGTGCTCAAGCGTCAGGTCGGCCGCGGACCGGGCGTCGGTCACATAGGCGGCCCACCAGCCGAGGGCCAGTCAATCTGTACGACGGTTCTTGGCGGAAGGGGCGCGCTCCCAGAGCTACCGTGAGCCCTCCGCAGGGAGAAGTGGGACTCAACTCACTGCGCGATCCATGTCAGCTCATGCGGATTCGAGCAAGTCGGTTACGTACCCCTGGAGCGGAGCCGGAAATTCCTCGAGGTCGATCTCGCGAAAACGGGCAATATGGGACGCTTGCACGTACCCGGTCGACGCAAGTTCAAGGATGGCGTGGAGTTGGGCCTCCAAGGCGGCGTGGTCCTTTTCGCTGACGGCTGCCGCCGCCAGAACCGTGGCCAGAGAGGAAGCCTCGACAGCGGAGTAGGAGTGGACCCAATCCGTGGTTTCGTCCGCTCCGCGTTCCCGTACGTGTGCCTGCACGTCCGTGATCTTCCGCATCAATGTCAGGAAGTCACCGGCATTCATACAACTACTCCACTTGGTCGGGTCAATATGGAAGGACGAAGGGGATTGGCCATGGTATGTGGGTGTTATTAGCAGCGTCGGGGTTGTAGTGCGGACTGTTCGGATTGTGAGTGTTCCGATGGTGCAGCTTTCCTGCCTCATCTTGGTACTTTCCGCCGATCGACAGTCGGTAGACGTCGCCGTTGGCCGCATTGGAGCCCGCTGGAGCGGTCCCGTCCTTATCGTGAACGCGGAGCCGGACCGTGTTCCCTGTTTCGGGGTCCTGCCACTTGTATTCAACGCCCTTCTGGGACCCGCCGTTCGGGTGCGGTGTGAGCACACGCATCTCGGCATTGTCCGGCACGACGCTGAGGGGCGTACGCCCCCTCATGTCCCAGCCGCCACCCTCGACGCGAGGCGGGCACGGACTGAGCCCCAGTGGATCGGCCCATGTGTGCGGATTGTGGACATATGAGGTGGGGTTGGGTGCTGGCTCGATTCCCAAGGGGTCCGCAGTCACATAGCGGGCGGTTTCTGGATCGTAATGGCGGAAGTAGTTGTAGTGCAGGCCTGTTTCGGGGTCGTAGTACTGGCCTGGGAAGCGCAGGGGCGTGTAAGTGGTGCTCTTCTCGGCCCAAGCGGTGTTGCCCCACAAGGTCGAGCGGGATCGCCAGGCCAGGCGCCCCTTGTCGTCGACAAGTTCGCTGGGTGCTCCAACCAGGTCTGTGATGATGGCGAAGAAGCGGGAGTCGACCTCTTGTTGTGGGGAGTCCGCTACTGCCTTGCGTTCGGTCTGGGCGATTGGGCGTGTGCCTTGGTGATCCCAGGTAAGGGCGATCGGGCACGGCAGCTTCGAAGACGTAGTCCTCTGCTCGCACAGTGTCGTGCCGTCCCAGGTGAAGTCGACCTGCTCCACGACGGATTCGCCGTCATCGCTGAGGCGAAGCTTGGCCGTGCGACGGCCCAGAGGGTCGTAGGTGTATCGCCAACGAGTGCCATCCGGTGTGATCACTTGAGTGAGGCGGTCCTCCGCGTCCCACTCATAGCGCCAGGTGTCCGGCTTGCGGGACAACCGGGTCTTCTGGCGCAGGATGATGCGGCCCAGCGCGTCATGTTCGTAGCGGACGCCTCCCGCGCGGGTGAGGCGGGAGCCTTCGTAGATGCGCTCACCGACGGCCTCCCGGCCGGGGTGCGCTACTGGCCAGGAGGCAGATGTTTGGTTGCCCACCTCGTCGTAGGTGTACTGCTCCGCCCAACCGGCCGCGCGCACCGTCGTCACCCGGCCTGCCGCGTCGAGTTCAAAGGTGCGCCTGCCGGAGAGCTGGTCCTCGATCGCGGTCAGGTAACCGTCAGGACGGTACGTGTACGCCCGCTCCTGGATCGAGTTGCCCCCCATGTCCGACAGCGACTGGCGGGTGAGGCGGCCCAGGGCGTCGTAGCCGTGGGTCAGGTTGAGCGTATCGCCAATGCGGCGGCCAAGTTCCAGGCCCGCCAGGTCGTGGGTGAAGTCGATGACGCGCCCCGAGGTCACCAGCTGGGTCTGATGGCCTGCCGCGTCATAGGTCCACGTGCTGGTGGCGCCGCTGGGCGTGGTGCGGCTGATACGTCGGCCCAGCGTGTCGTACGCGTATGTCACCACTCGGCCGTTGACTGTCTCCGAGTGAAGACGGCCCGAGGCGTCGCGAACGAAGGACACCGTAACCTCTGGCCCAGCGGCTTCGGCCAGCTGATTCGACAGGTCGTAGGCGTAGGTCGTGACCTGCCCTTCCGATTCTTTCCGCGTCACCTGACCCAACGCGTTGTGCACAAAACTGACTGTTTGGCCGAGGGAATTGGTACGGCGGGTCAGGAGGCCCGCCGGGTTGTACTCGTACGTGAGTCGGCGGCCGTCGAAGTCCGTCTCTGATATCAGGTTGCCTACGGCGTCGTACTCGTACTGCCATGTGAGGCCCTGAGGACTGGCCACCTTCGTCGAGCGCATCTCGGTGTCGTAGGTGAATTCGTACCGAGTGCCGTCCGGCCCTGTGCGAGCCGACATCAGGTCGAAGTGGGTGTACTCGAAGCGTGAGACCGCGCCGATCGCATCGGTGTGGGAGATGCAGTTGCCCTCGCCGTCATAGGTCCACGACTCGTGGTTTCCGTCGGGAGCCGTGGCGCGGGCCAGTTTTCCTTCGAGTGTCCACTCCAGGTGTGTTGTGCCCCCTGAGGGATCTGTGATCAGGGAGGGCAGTCCGAAGGCATTGCGTTCATACGTCGTGACGGCGCCCAAGGGGTCCGTGACCGCGAGCGGCAGGCCTGCTGCGTCGCACCTGAAGAGTGTCGTGTTGCCGAGAGCGTCGACGGTGGAGGTGGGGTGACCTGCATGGTTGTACGTCACGCCAGTCGTCGCGCCGGAGGGGTCCGTCATGGTCGTGCGGTTGCCGTGCTCGTCGTACTCAAGCCGCCACTGAACCCCGGCCGGTGTGGTGAGTTCCGTGAGCAGACCGAGTTCATTGTGCACGCCAACCGTTCGGCCTCCGTCAGGGTGGACGACGGCAGTCACGTATCCGCCGTGGCTGTAGGTGTAGCGAGTCGTGCGCCCGAGCTGGTCGGTGACGGCGGTCAGCCGGTGCTCGGAGTCCCAGTCCTGGCAGGTGGTGTTGCCGAGGGGGTCGGTCTCGCGGATGAGGCGGCAGAACTCGTTGTGCTCGTACGTCCTGGTGTGACCGAGGGAGTCGGTGATACGGGTTGTGCGGGTAGCGGTGTCGTAGGTGAGAGTGGAGGCCAGGGCACCGCCGGTGCCGCCGGTCTCGATGACGCGGCCGTGCTCGTCGTAGGCGTACCAGTAGGTGGTGTCGTTGCGGTCCGTCCACGAGGTGATGCGGCCCTCGGCGTCGTAGGTGTACCGCAGGGGCAGCCCGGAGGAGTTGATCTCCTCGGTCAGATGGCCGGCCTCGTCGTAGGCGAAGGACAGGACGGTGGTGCCGGGCGCCTCCGGATCCGCGGGATCGATCAGGCGCAGCCTCGTGATGCGGGGCAGGTCCGCGTGGTGGTCCAGTGCGATGCGGTAGCCGCCCGAGTGGACGACGGCGCGGGGCAGGTCGCTCAGGTCCTCGTCGTACTCGACGGAGACGCGGTTGCCGTTGCGGTCCTGGATGTGCTGGAGGGGAAGGTCGAGCGTGGCTTCGGCCGCGGCGGGGACCGGGTGGTGGAAGACGTGGGTGAGGCCGGTGTCGGGGTCCTCGATTTGCAGGGCTCCGGCTTGGTCGTGGTCGAGGGCGGGGGCGAAGCGCAGGGTGAGGCGGGTGCCCGGGGTGTCAGCACGTACCGGTTCGTGCGTCCCGGCATCAGGCAGGGGGAAGCAGATGCGTGCCCCGTCTGCGGCGGCGTAGACCACCCCCTCATCGTCGACCTGGAGACGCTGGTCGAGCGTGGATGCCCAGGAGGGCCCGAACCAGCCTCCCCAGCGATACGAGGAGAGGTGTGTGCGCTCCAGCACGAGGGGGAGCACACCCGGAAGTTCGATGTCCTTGCGGCTCAGCGCCATGTCACCGGTGGCGACGTCGATGGGGTCGCGGACGAACTTCTTCAAGTTGTTGCGGATAGAGGCAGGAAGTTTGTCCCAACCCGGGCGCATCCGCATGCGGCTCAGCGTTGAGCAGTTCAGCTTCAGCTTGCCCAGGCCCTTGCCGAGCAGCTTGCCCAGGCCACCGAGCCCCACCCCCAGGACCGCGCCCAGCGCCAGGGTCTCCGCCATCTTCCCGGGGTCCTTGAAGGTGGACGGATCCTGCAACAACGTGTCGAGCGCCGCATACTTGGCGCCCTGCCCCGCCAGCTTGCCCATCTTCGCGATGGACTTGATCTCTTTGAGGGCCTTCAGCGCCCTGGACAGGCCGCGGATCACTTCGAGGACGGCGCGGATGGTACGGGCCATCGCCGAACCAGCGTGCTCGATCCGGCCGATCAGCGCCATCGCCTTTGCGAACCGGGCACCCGCGGCGAGGTTGCCGACCACCGCGGAGACGCCGCCGGTGAGCACCGACAAGCCCAGACTCACCATCTCGACCTCGATGATCTCGAGGATGACGACGTTGAGCTCGGTGAGCAGCTCGTGGGCTTCGTCCGCGAACTTGTCGAGCGCGTCCGCACCGTCGCGCAGCGCGTCGCCCATCTGCGTGGCCTGCGTGCGGGTCTTCTTTGCGCGTTTGAAGAACTCGCGGGCGGCCTTGCCCTCCCACGTGACGTCCGTGAGCGCGTGTTCGGCGTCCTTGACGGACGCGTCGACCGCCTTGGCCAGAGCACGCCACTTCTTGGCGATCTCTCTGACGCCGTCGGGGTCCACGGCCGGGTCGGAGATCCCGAGGAACTCCATCATGCTGGCCATGTTGTCGCCGGCCATATGGTTGAACTTGTTGATGTAGTGCAGGGGGTTGAGGTCGACCATGGTCCGGCGCCTCAGCCCTTCTTGCCCTGGGCGGCCTCGAGGAGCAGGTCAAGCACGTCGAACGCCTCGGAGATGTCGGTCATGAGCTTGGCTTCGTCATGCCACTCGTCGACCATCTGCGAGGCCACCTTCGACAGGGTCTCCATCCCCTCGCGGACGTCATCCGTCGCGCTCATCAGCGCGCCGAGCGCTCCCAGGGCGGACAGGTCGTGCGAGGCGTCCTTGAACTCGCGCAGCGGTTTGGCCATGTGATGCGGAGCCTTGCGCAGCAGCGGTGCCGCCTTCGCCATCGACTCCGAGTCCTTGCTCAGGTCCCCCATGACCCGTACCGCCCCTTTTTGCCTTGTACGCAGATGCCAATGGGCAACGTTAGTTCGACTGCCTCGCGGCGTGATCACTGGGGTGGAGGCCGTCGTACGGGCTGAATGCCGTCAGCCCACCACACTCTCCCGCCACGCCCGGTGAAGGTCGGCGAACGCGCCCGTTCCCGCGATGAGGTCGGCGGGGGTGCCGTCCTCCGACACCCGGCCGTGTTCCATGACCAGTACCCGGTCGGCGATCTCCACCGTGGAGAGGCGGTGGGCGATCACGACGGCCGTGCGGCCGCGCAGCACCGTGTGCATGGCGCGCTGCACCGCCCGCTCGCCCGGGATGTCCAGTGAGCTGGTCGCCTCGTCGAGGATGAGCACGGCGGGGTCGGCGAGGAGGGCGCGGGCGAAGGCGACCAGTTGGCGCTGGCCCGCCGAGATCCGGCCGCCCCGTTTGCGTACGTCGGTGTCGTAGCCGTCGGGGAGCGACGTGATGAACTCGTGGGCGCCGATGGCCTTCGCGGCGCGCTCGATCTCCTCGCGCGTGGCGTCGGGGCGGCCGATCGCGATGTTCTCCGCGACCGTCCCGGAGAACAGGAACGCCTCCTGGGTCACCATCACGACCCCGCGCCGCAGCTCGGCGCCCGACAGCTCGCGCAGGTCGACGCCGTCCAGGAGGACGCGGCCCTCCGTGGGGTCGTAGAAGCGGGCGAGCAGCTTGGCCAGCGTGGACTTGCCCGCTCCGGTGGAGCCGACCACGGCGACGGTCTGCCCGGCGGGCAGCGTCAGGTCGAAGCGGGGCAGCACCTCGCCGCCCGTCCGGTAGGCGAAGCTCACGCCTTCGAAGCGGACTTTCCGGCCCGGGTGGTCCGACTCCAGGACGGGCAGGGGGCGCGTCGCGGACGGCTCCGGTTCGGGCACCGTCGGCGTCTGGGCGAGCAGGCCCGCGACCTTCTCCAGGGAAGCGGCCGCCGACTGGTAGGAGTTGAGGAACATGCCCAGCCGGTCGATCGGGTCGTACAGGCGCCGCAGGTACAGCACGGCGGCGGCCAGCACCCCGAGCGCGAGCCCGCCGTCCGCGACCCGGTGGGCGCCCCACAGCACGATGGCGGCGACGGCCGTGTTGGCGACGAGCCGCGAGCCGACGACATAGCGGGCCATCTCCAGCATGGCGTTGCCGTTGGTCCGCTCGTGCCGTTGGTTGAGCACGGCGAAGTCCGCGTCGTTGGCCCGCTCCCTGCGGAAGGCCCGCACCGGCCGGATGCCGTTCATCGTCTCCGCGAACTTCACGATGACGGCGGCGATCGCGGTCGACCGGTCGCGGAACATCGCCCCGGCACGCCGCTGGTAGAGCCGGATCAGGAGGTAGAGCGGCACGAACGACGCCACGGCCACCGCGCCGAGCCCCAGGTCCAGCCAGAGCAGCATCACCGAGATGTAGACGAACGACAGCAGCACCGTGACGAGCTCCTGCAGGCCCTCGCTCAGCAGCTCCCGCAGCGACTCGACGTCGGTGGTGGAGCGCGAGATGAGCCGGCCCGAGGTGTACCGCTCGTGGAAGTCGACGCTGAGCGCCTGCGCGTGCCGGAAGATGCGGCCGCGCAGATCCAGCAGTACGTCCTGGTTCACGCGCGCGGAGGCGACGATGAACGCGTACTGGAGCGCTCCCGAGGCGCCCGCGCAGAGCAGGTAGCCGGCGCCGACCGCGATCAGCGGGCCGTAGTCGTCGGCGCGGACGGCGGGCACGCCCCGGTCGATGGCGTACGCGACGAGCAGCGGGCCCGCCTGCACCACGGCCTGCTGCACGAGCAGCAGCACGGCGGCCAGCGTGACGCGGCCGCGGAGGGGCGAGAGGAGGGAGAGGAGGAGCGTGCGGGTGGCGCCCGGGGGCGCGGGCAGCTCGTCCCTGTCGAAGGGGTCGTCCGGGGCGGGGCCGCCCGCCGCGAGGTCCGGCTCCTCGGGGCCGGGCTCGGTGGGCTTCTCCCGAACGGGCGTCGACGAGGTCATCGGGTGGCCTCCTCGGAGGGGTGGGGGGCGGCAGGGGAGAGGTGGGGAGCGGCGTCGGTGGCGGGGCCGACGGCGGCGGTGTGGTCGTGGGACGTGTCGGGCGTGGCATCCGTGCGGCGGACGGCGTCCGTGCGGCGAGTGGCGTCCGTGTTGGGTGTGGCATCCGTGCGGTGGGCGGCGTTCGGGTCGGGTGTGGCGCCCGTGCGGTGGGCGGCGTCCGTGTCGGGTGTGGCATCCGCGCGGCGAGTGGTGTCCGTGCGGCGAGTGGTGTCCGGGTCCGGCGTGGCATCCGCGCGGCGAGTGGCGTCCGTGTCGGGTGTGGCGCCCGTGTGGCGAGTGGCGTCCGTGTCGGGTGTGGCATCCGTGCGGCGGGCGGCGTCCGTGTTGGGTGTGGCGCCCGTGCGGCGGACGGCGTCCGTGTCCGGGGCGGGCGCGTCGGCCCCCGACATCAGCCACGCGTACTCCGCGTTCTCCCGCAGCAGCTCCTGGTGCGTGCCGACGGCGGCGACGCGGCCACCGGACAGCAGGGCGACCCGGTCGGCGAGCAGCACCGTGGAAGGGCGGTGCGCGACGATCAGCGCGGTCGTGTCCGCGAGGACCCGCCGCAGCGCCGCCTCCACCAGCGCCTCCGTGTGGACGTCGAGGGCGGACAGCGGGTCGTCGAGGACCAGGAAACGGGGGCGGCCGACCACGGCGCGGGCCAGGGCGAGACGCTGGCGCTGGCCTCCGGAGAGGCTCAGGCCCTGCTCGCCGACCTGCGTGTCGGTGCCGTGCGGCAGGGCGTGCGCGAAGTCGGCCTGCGCCACGTCGAGCGCCCGCGCCAACTCCTCGCGGCCCGCGCCCTCTTCGGCGCCCATCAGTACGTTCTCGCCGACCGTCGCGGAGAACAGCGTGGGCTCCTCGAAGGCGACGGACACGAGCGTACGGAGACGCTCGCGGTCCATCGCTGTGATGTCCTCGCCGTCCAGCGTGATGCGGCCGCCGGTCACCTCGTGCAGGCGCGGCACCAGCGCGGTCAGCGTCGTCTTGCCGCTGCCGGTCGCGCCGACGATCGCCATGGTCTCGCCGGAGCGGATGTGCAGGTCGACGCGGTCGAGGACGGGGGGCGCGTCCGGCGCCGCGTCGGGGTAACGGAACTCCACACCGTGGAACCTGAGCCCACCGCCGTGAGCGGCAAGCACCTCGTGGCCGACACCCGGACCCACCGGTGAAGCAGCACCCGCCACCCCCTCCGGCTCCGCGTCCATCACCTCGAAGTACCGTTCCGTGGCCGTCGCCGACTCCTGGCTCATCGCGAGGAGGAAGCCGATCGACTCCACCGGCCAGCGCAGCGCGAGCGCCGTCGACAGGAAGGCGACCAGCGTGCCCGCCGACAGGCCGCCGTCCGCGACCCGCACCGTGCCGAGCACCAGCGCCGCCCCGATCGCGACCTCCGGCAGCGTCATGATCACCGCGTAGATCGCGGCGAGGATCCGCGCCTTGGCGAGCTCCGTGCCGCGCAGCGTGTGCGACAGCTCGCGGAACGCCCGCGCCTGACTGCGGTGCCGGCCGAACCCCTTGATGATGCGGATGCCGAGCACGCTCTCCTCGACGACCGTCGTCAGATCCCCGACCTGGTCCTGTGCGCGCCGCGCCACGGCGGTGTACCGCCCCTCGTAGTACGCGAGGGCGATCACCATCGGGGCCACGGGCGCGAGCAGCACAAGGCCGAGCGTGAAGTCCTGGCCGAGCAGGATGATCACTCCGACCACGATGGTCGCGCCGTTGACCAGCAGGAACGTCAGCGGAAAGGCGAGGAACATCCGTAGGAGCATCAGGTCCGTCGTACCGCGCGAGAGCAGCTGGCCGGACGCCCACCGGTCGTGGAAGGCCACCGGGAGCCGCTGCAGATGGCGGTAGAGGTCGGCCCGCATCGCCGCCTCGACGCCCGCGAGGGGCCGGGCCACCAGCAGCCTCCGCAGTCCGAACAGCAGCGCCTCCGCGATGCCGAGGAGCAGGAGCAGCAGAGCCCCGAGCCACACCCCCGACGAGTCCCGGTCGGCCACCGGGCCGTCCACCATCCACTTCAGTACGAGCGGGAACACGAGCCCCGTACAGGAGGCGACGATCGCGACAACCGCCGCGATGAGAAGGCGGGTTCGCACCGGCCGCACGTACGGCCAGAGGCGCAGCAGCGTCCGTACGGTGGACCGATCCTTGGCAGGGGCATCTGATTTCGGCATCAGGAGCGAGCCTACGGATCGCCACTGACACAGCCCACCGAGTTTTGGACCGCTCTCCGTACTCCGCTGGTCCTAGGGCCCGTTCAGTGTGCCGCCGCGTACGGAAGTACTACGCCGCAAGGCCGACGCCGGTCCGCGGTCGCCCTCGCGACGGACCTCGCACGTCATCAGCGCAGGTGACGACCGTGATCCCGCCGCTGCCTAGCGTGTGGAAGGCAGTGATCACGACCGGCCGCCGGCTCACCGGCGCGGCCCCGGCCGCCTTCACCGCTCCCCTCCTCCCCTCCTCCCGTCATGCCGCTCGGAGATCCGCCATGCCCAGATCAGCACTCGGCCCGGCCGGTTCCGCGGTCCTCACGCTCCTCCTCGGCCTCTGGGGGATCACCCGCGAGGACAGCATGTGGCGCGACGAGGCCGCCACGTGGGAAGCGGCCCACAGGACGGTGCCCGAGCTCGGACACCTGGTGCAGCAAGCCGATGTCGTGCACGGCCTCTACTACCTGTTCATGCACGGCGTCTTCGCCGTCTTCGGGGACAGCCTCCTCGCCCTGCGACTGCCCTCCGTCCTCGCCATGGCCGGCGCCGCCGCCGTGACCGCCGCGACCGCACGACGGCTGGCAGGACCCCGCGCGGGACTCGCGGCCGGCGCCGCCTTCGCCCTCATGCCGAGCACCCAGCACTACGCCCAGGAAGGCCGGTCCTACGCCCTGGTGGTGGCCGCGGTGGCGGTCGCCACCCGTCTCCTCGTCACGCTGGCGGACGGCCGCAGGGAACCGCGCACGGCTGTCGCACCCTGGGCCGGCTACGCGGGTGCCATGCTGGTCGCGGCCCTGCTCAACTGGCTCTCCCTGCTGGCCCTTCCGGCACACGCCGTGACCGTCCTGATCGCTCGGCGGCGCGGCTCGGCCCGGCTCCTGACCCACTGGCCGGCGGCGGCCGCGGCCACCACGGCGGGCGCGCTGCCGCTCGTCCTCACCAGCCACTCCCAGGCGCAACAGGTCGCGTGGATACGCCCGCTCACCTGGTCGACCGCACTGGCACCGCTGCTCCTGGTGGCCTCGGGGTTGCTGTGCGCCCTGGCGGCGAAGCGGCGGGGAAGAGCCGCGGGCGCCACGGACCCTGCAGACCGCCCCACTGTCTCGGCGGTCTCCCTCGGCCTGCCCCTGCTGGCCGTCCCCGTGCTCGCCCTGATGCTCGTCTCCCTGGTCGAACCCCTCTACATAGACCGGTACGTGCTCTACGCCAATATCGGGCTCGCCGTGCTCATCGGCGCGGCCGCCGGCGCCCTCGTACGTTCCCGGCGCCTGCTCACCGCGGCGGTCGCCGTCGCCTTCGCCGCCCTGCTGCCGTTCCAACTCGGCCTGCGCACACCGCAGAGCCGCGTCGACGACGTCCTGGCCCCCGCCGAGACGGTGGCCGGCGCCGCGCGGCCGGGGGACGGCGTGCTCTTCATCCCCTCCCTGCGCCGCGACACCGCCGAGGTCTCGCCCGACTCCTTCACCGGCCTCGACGACCTGGCGCTGGCCCAGAGCCCCACCGCCTCCGGCACGCTCCAGGGGACGGAGCGCGCGCCCGGACACATCCGCGAGGCGATCCTGGCCAAGCACCGCATCCTGGTCGTCGCGGACGCCGACGCCCGCCCCGGCACCGCCCGCGACGCCCTGAAGCGCAAGGTTCTCGCCGTTCACTTCACACGCTGCGCCGACACGGAGGTACGCGGCCGCCGCGTGCAGGCCTACGAACGGGGCACGAGCTGCGCGGCCGGGCCGTCCCACGCGGACGCGCCCCCGGCGACGAACCGCTGAGCACCCGCGGGGTGAAGTGCTCGCGCTCGTCGCCGAGGGCACGTCGGACCGTGCGATCGCCGTCCTACGCCTGCTGCCAGAGCGCCGGCGTGTTCGGCGGCTCCCAGCCCGGCTGGGCCTGGTGCGCCTGGAGGCAGCGGTACGTCGACCCGCCGTAGGTGACCGTGTCACCCGCCGCGTACACCTTGCCCGCCGCCCACGTACCGCCCGGCTCGGGGTCGCCCGGGCCCGGGTCGCCGCCACCCGTGGTCTTCAGCGTCAGACCGAACTGCTGGAGCAGCGGATTGATCGGCTGGTGGTACGTCGTGCCGCCGCTGCGGCAGTTGCCCGAGCCGCCCGACGTGACGCCCTGCGCCTGGCTGCCCGAGATGTAGGAGCCGCCCGAGTCGCCGGGCTCGGCGCAGACCGTCGTCCTGGTCACCCCGCTGATGGTGCCCTCGGGGTAGGTGACGCTGGTGTTGTGCTGCGAGATCGTGCCGCAGTGCCACCCCGTAGTGGAGCCGGACCGGCAGATCGACGCACCCACCGGGGACTGCGTGGAGCCCCCGACGCCGACCCGCTGGCCACCTTGGCCCTTCACGTACGGGGTGGCGGTCCACTGGGCGTTCGTGGCGACCCAGGCCATGTCCCTGCCGGGGAAGATGGATGCCTGGAACGTGCCCTGGGCCACCTGGTTGTAGCCGGTGGTCGCCGTGCCCGCGCGCCCGCAGTGGCCCGCCGTGGCGAAGCCCTGCTGGGTGCCCTTGGTGATCGGGAAGCCGATGGAGCAGCGGCCGCCCATGTAGTACGCGTCGCCGCCCACGAGGTCGTACAGCGGCCGCGGCCGCTCCGCGGTCTTCGCTATGCGTACGAGGGAGGAGTCCACGTCGGCGGCGGAGACGAGGGACTCGGCGGCGCCGGCCTTCGCGACGCCCACCACGACGGCGTTGGTCCGCACGTCGACGTACCAGACGGGCACGTCACGCGCCGCGTTCTTCTCGGCGGCCCGGTCCAACTTGCGCTTAGCGGCGTCGAGTTGGGCCAGCGAGTGGTCGACCACCCGCGCCCGCGCGCCCCGGGCCTCGATCACGGGGACGTCGGCGGCGTCGGTGGTGGCGACGGTGAGCTTCGCGGACGTGGCACCGTGCACCCAGGCGCCCGCGAAGTCACGGCCGAGCGCGTTCCGCAGGATCCCCGCGTCGGCGCCGGCCTCGGCCTCGTTGACCAGACGGGCCTCGGCCTGCGCCGACGTGAGGCCGAGGTCGCGCTGCATGGCCTTCAAGACTCCGGGAGAGGTCTTGCCGACGGCGGCGCTCTCGGCGGGGGAGAGCGAGGGGGACGGAGAGGACGGAGAGGCCGACGCGGTGCCGGGCAGTCCGGCGACGACGAGCGCACCGGCCGCGACGACCGCGGCACAGGCGGCGGAGAGACGTCTGTGATGGGTGGGGAGCATGCGGGGGACTCCTCGGGGTGCGAGGGATGAGCGGGGATCGCCCACACCGTAGAAGCCTCAACAGCCCGCCAATAGCTGTCACTCGACCCCCCTGCCCGACGTTATGACCCTCACGACTGAGGCGGCGAAGGTGCCGCGAGCCACGCCGTGTAGCTGGTGCTGCGGGCCGCGGCCTCCGCGTGGGCCGCGCGGGCCAGGGCGAAGACCGCGGCCGCCGTGTCGTGGGCCGGGGCCGTCGGGTGCCAGCCGAGGAGGTGGCGCCAGTAGAGGGGGGCGCCGGAGAGGGGTCTCGTCACCAGGCCCGGGGTCGGCGGGAAGGTCGCCCGGCACAGGCCCACCGCCCGCCCCACCTGCACCAGGTGCACGCAGGACGCGACATCCGTCTCGTACACGCGCGACGGCGTGAACCCGGCCCGCGCGCACGCCGCCGAGAAGCAGTCCGCGAAACAGCCGTCGCCCGGCACGTCCGTCCACGCCTCCTCCGCGAGCTGCGCCAGGTCGATCTCCTGGCGGCCGGCCAGCGGATGGCCGGTGGGCAGCATGACGAAGACGGGGTCGCGGGCCACCTCGCGCCACACCAGGAGCTCGCTCTGCGGCGGGGCACTCGCCCCGCACGTGCCGACCAGCGCGAAGTCGAGGCGGCCGTCCGCCGTGCGGGACGCGATCTCCCGCTCCGACCACGACGTGTGGGTCGTCACCGGCACCCCCGGATACGCGGTGGCGAGCCGGTCCACCAGCGCGCCGAGCAGCGGCCCGTGGATGCCGCCGAGCCGGAACCCCGCACCGTCCTCCCAGGCCCGCGCGAACCGCTGCGCCTCCTCCCGCAGCCCGGTCACCGCGGGCAGCACCACCCGGGCCCGCGCCAGCACGAACTCGCCGAGCGCGGTGGCCCGCACCCCGTGCCGCCCCCTCTCGAAGAGCGCACCGCCCAGCGAACGCTCGATCCTCTTCAACTGCGCGCTCAGCGCTGGCTGGGCGAGCCCGAGCGCGGTGGCGGCCTTGGTCAGGCTGCCCGCGTCGGCGATCGCCCGGATCGTCTTCAGGTGCCGCAACTCCAGGTCCATAAGGCGAGCTTGGAGTCACCCCCGGGCCGGGGCAATACTCTGGTACGGACCAGAACTGACCATGCGCACATCAGCTGTCGGCCACCCTCAGGAGCACCACGGAACGCTCCGCCACCGTCACCGCGTCACCCGCCCGGTGCACGGTCCCGGGTGCGGCGGCCTGACCCTCCAGCGACGTGTCCACCACCACCTCGTACGCCTCCGCCCACGGCGGCCCCGGCAGCACGAAGGACGTCGGCCCGTCCGCCGCGTGCAGGACCGCGAGGAAGCTGTCGTCGACGACCGGCGCGCCCAGCGCGTCGCGGCCCGGTATGTCGCGCCCCGACAGATACATGCCGAGCGTCGCCGTCGGCGCGTACCAGTCCGCCTCCGTCATCTCCGTGCCGCCCGCCGTGAACCACGCCAGATCCCGCAGCCCGTCCGCCGAACGGGCACGCCCGGAGAAGAACGACCGGCGCCGCAGCACCGGATGCCGCAGCCGCAGCTCGATCAGCCGCGCCGTCAGCGCGAACAGCTCCCGCCACCCGGGCTCCTCCCTGAGCCCCCAGTCGACCCAGCTGACCTCGTTGTCCTGGCAGTACGCGTTGTTGGAGCCGCGCTGCGTACGCCCCATCTCGTCGCCCGCGACCAGCATCGGCACCCCGGTCGAAAGGAGCAGCGTCGTCATGAGGTTGCGCAGCTGGCGCCGGCGCAGTGCCGTGATGTCCGCGTCGTCCGTCTCGCCCTCGGCGCCGCAGTTCCACGCCCGGTTGTCGTCGGAGCCGTCCCGGTTCCCCTCCCCGTTGGCCTCGTTGTGCTTCCTCTCGTACGTCACCAGGTCGCGCAGCGTGAAACCGTCGTGCGCCGTCACGAAGTTCACCGACGCGTACGGCCTGCGCCCGCCCCACGCGTACAGGTCGCTCGACCCCGAGAGCCGGTACCCCAGATCCCGTACGTCCGGCAGCGCGCCCCGCCAGAAGTCCCGCACCGCACCCCGGTAGCGGTCGTTCCACTCCGTCCACAGCGGAGGGAAGGCGCCGACCTGATAGCCGCCCGAGCCCACATCCCACGGCTCGGCGATCAGCTTGACGCGCCGCAGCACCGGATCCTGCGCGATCACCGCGAGGAACGGCGACAGCATGTCCACGTCGTGGAAGGAGCGGGCGAGCGCCGCCGCCAGATCGAAGCGGAAGCCGTCCACGCCCATCTCCGTCACCCAGTACCGCAGCGAGTCCGTGATGAGGCGCAGCACGTGCGGCTGGACGACCTGCAGCGTGTTCCCGCAGCCCGTGTAGTCCGCGTACCGCCGCGCGTCGTTCGGCTGCAGCCGGTAGTAGCCGCGGTTGTCGATGCCCTTGAGGGACAGCATCGGTCCGAGCTCGCCCGCCTCCGCCGTGTGGTTGTAGACCACGTCCAGGATCACCTCGATCCCGGCCTCGTGCAGCGCCCGCACCATCTGCTTGAACTCGCCGACCTGCTGACCCGTCGTACCCGACGCCGCGTACGCCGCGTGCGGGGCGAAGTAGCCGATCGAGTTGTAGCCCCAGTAGTTGCGCAGCCCCCGCCGCAGCAGGTGGTCCTCGTGCGCGAACTGGTGCACCGGCAGCAGCTCGACCGCCGTCACCCCGAGCCGTACGAGATGGTCGAGCGCGGCCGGATGCGCAAGCCCCGCGTACGTGCCCCGCAGCTCCTCCGGCACCCCCGGATGCAGCTTCGTGAAGCCGCGCACGTGCAGCTCGTAGATGACCGAGTCCGCCCACGGCGTCTTCGGACGCCGGTCGTCCGCCCACTCGTCGTCCGGCGCGTCGTCGTGCACCACCACGCCCTTGGGGACGTACGGCGCGGAGTCCCTGTCGTCGCGGACCGTGTCCGCCACATGCTGCTGGGGCCAGTCCCGCACGTGCCCGTACACCTCGGCGGGCAGCCGGCCGTAGTCGTTGCCCGGGCCGCCGTCCACCGCGCGCGCGTACGGATCGAGGAGCAGCTTCGCCGGGTTCCAGCGAGCGCCCGTCCAGGGATCCCAGCGGCCGTGCACCCGGTACCCGTACCGCTGACCGGGTCGCACGCCCGGCACGAAACCGTGCCAGATCTCGTGCGTCAGCTCGGTCAGCGGACAGCGCGTCTCGACGACCCTGCCGCCCTCGGGGTCGAACAGGCACAGCTCCACTGCCTCCGCCCCGCCCGCCCAGAGCGCGAAGTTGGTGCCCGCCACCCCGTCGGGACCGACCCGGAACCGGGCCCCGAGCGGCGTCGGCGCCCCCGGCCACACCGGCCGGGCCGGCGCGGCACGCTCCACCGCCCGCCTGCTCCCGTTCACCGAGGGGGCGGGCCGCCCGGTCGTGCCGCGCTCCGTCGCCCGCCCCTCCTGCACTGCCTCTTGCTCGGCTGCGCTCGACACCTGTCAGCCTCCTGCGGCTCCGTCGGCCGACGCGCGAAGAAGGGTGTGCGGCGTCCCGGCCGCGGCTCCCCCTACGTCGTCCTCCCCATGGTTCTGCCCACCGTGCGCGTCGCACTCACGTTTCCCAGGCAGGGGGACGGTCGTTGGGACCCACGTGAGACGTGATGCGAGGCGCGCACGGCGCGCAGGGGCCGTGCTGGCCGCGGTACTGACATGGGCGGGCCTGCTGGCCGGGGCGACGGGCTGCACCTCCGCGGAGGTCGACGGACTCGTGGGGAAGCCGCGCTCGCCCGCGGACGTGATCCGGGTGTCCCCCGGCGACAACAGCAAGGGGGTCAAGGCGGACGAACGCATCGAGGTCAAGGTGCCGAGCGGCCGCCTGGAGTCGGTCAAGGTGGTCCGGACGCAGGACGCGCAGAAGTTCGACGTGCCGGGCCGCATCGAAGAGGACGGCATGACCTGGCACCCCCTCGACGACGGCCCGCTGGCGCTCGCCGCCACGTACAAGGTCGACGCCGTCGCCCTCGACGGCCACGGCCGCCGCTCGGCCCGGCACACCACCTTCCGGACGTACGTCCCCGACGAGCGCTTCACCGGGTACGTGACACCGGAGAACCGCGCCACCGTCGGCACCGGCATGATCGTCTCCCTGGAGTTCAACCGGGAGATCGAGAACCGCGAGGCCGTGCAGCGCGCCATCCGCGTCACCGCCCGCCCGGCCGTCGACATCCGCCCGCACTGGTTCGGCAAGACTCGCGTCGACTTCCGCCCCGAGAAGTACTGGAAGCCCGGCACCAAGGTCACCGTCGGCCTGCACCTGCGCGACGTCGAGGCCGCCCCCGGCGTCTACGGCCTCCAGGACAAGACCTTCGGCTTCACCGTCGGCCGCCACCAGGAGTCCCTCGTCGACGCCGCCGAACACACCATGGAAGTACGCCGCGACGGCGAGCTCATCTCCACCGTGCCGATCACCGCGGGCGCCCCCAAGACCACCACGTACAACGGAAAGATGGTGGTGACGGAGATGCTGGAGGTGACCCGCATGAACAGCCGCACCGTCGGCTTCGGCGGCGAGTACGACATCCCCGACGTCCCGCACGCCATCCGCCTGACCACGTCCGGCACCTTCCTGCACGGCAACTACTGGGCGCCGGACGCCCCCGGCAACACGAATGTCAGCCACGGCTGCGTGGGCCTGCGCGACGTGAAGGGCGGCAGCGCCGAGACGCCCGCCGGCTGGTTCTTCGACCGGACCCTCGTCGGGGACGTCGTCGAGGTCGTCAACAGCGATGACAAGAAAGTCGCTCCCGACAACGGCCTCGGCGGCTGGAACATGGAGTGGAAGGACTGGGTGAAGAACAGCTGATCCCCCGGCCGGTCACCAGGTGACCGCCGGGTGACCGGCGGACGACCACCAGGTGATCATGGACCGGCCGCACCCCACGGGCAGTTGGAACGGAACGGTGACATTGGCGGGGAGTCATCGCCCGGAACCGTGTGGTTATCTATCGCTGGCGCGTGTCTGAAACGCGCAGGTGCACTGGGGTGCGGGCCTGGATCCAGGCCGTGCGAGGGGAGACAACATCTTGAACGGGCGACCGATATCGGGGACGTCGGTTGGCGCGCGGCAGCGCGCGCGACGGCGGGGCGCCAGGGGACTGACGGCGGTGGTGTCGGGGGCGGCGCTGCTGTTCGTCGCGGCATGCGGGGGCGGCTCGGACTCGGGCGGCGACGGTGACGGCAAGGGCGAGGCGGACAAGAACGCCCCCTCGAAGGCCGTCGTGTCGATAGCCCCCAAGGACGGGGCCAAGTCCGTGGCCACCAGCGGCGCCCTGAAGATAGGCGCCGACAACGGCAAGCTGTCCGAGGTCAAGGTCGAGGACGGCAAGGGCAACCCGGTGCCGGGCAGGATAACCGGGGGCGGTACGAGCTGGACGCCCGCGCACCACCTCGCCGCCGCCACCAAGTACAAGGTCCACGCCGTGGCCAAGGACTCCGAGGGCCGCGCGTCCGCCAGGGACACCGTCTTCACGACGCTGACCCCGAAGAACACGTTCATCGGTCAGTTCACGCCGGAGGACGGCTCGAAGGTCGGCGTGGGAATGCCGTTCTCGGTCAACTTCACGCGCGGCATCACCGACCCGAAGGCCGTCGAGAAGGCCATCGAGATCAAGACCGAGCCGTCCGTGCCGGTCGAGGGCCACTGGTTCGGCAACGACCGCCTCGACTTCCGCCCGGAGAAATACTGGAAGGCCGGCACGAAGGTCACCGTCAAGCTCAACCTCGACGGCGTCGAGGGCCGCCCGGGTGTCTACGGCAAGCAGGCCAAGACCCTGAACTTCACCATCGGCCGCAGCCAGGTCTCCACCGTCGACGCCAAGACGCACCAGATGAAGGTCGTCCGCGACGGCAAGCAGATCAAGAAGATCCCGATCACGGCGGGCGCCCCCGGCACCACCACGTACAACGGCGAGATGGTCATCAGCGAGAAGCTCCAGGTGACCCGGATGAACGGCGAGACCGTCGGCTTCGGCGGCGAGTACGACATCAAGGACGTCCCGCACGCCATGCGCCTGTCGACCTCCGGCACGTTCCTCCACGGCAACTACTGGTCGGGCGGCGCCTTCGGCAACACCAACGCCAGCCACGGCTGCATAGGCCTGAGCGACGTGCGCGGCGGCTACAGCAAGAAGACGCCCGCCGGATGGTTCTTCAACAACTCGCTCATCGGCGACGTCGTCGTGGTGAAGAACTCCGCGGACAAGAAGATCCAGCCGGACAACGGCCTCAACGGCTGGAACATGTCGTGGGAGGAGTGGAAGGCGTAAGCACTTCCTCCTGCTGCAACTCCGGGGCCCGGCGCACTGTGACCAAGTGCACCGGGCCTCGCGCCGTTAACCCCCGCTAACGTGCCTTCCATGACTGCACACCTCGAAGTCGCCGAAGGCGTCGGCACGATCCGGCTCGACCGCCCCCCGATGAACGCCCTGGACATCGCTACCCAGGACCGCCTCAAGGAGCTCGCCGAGGAGGCCACGCGGCGCGACGACGTACGCGCCGTGGTGATCTACGGGGGCGAGAAGGTGTTCGCGGCGGGCGCGGACATCAAGGAGATGCAGGCCATGGACCACGCGGCCATGGTCGTACGCTCCGGAGCCCTCCAGGACTCCTTCACCGCCGTGGCCCGCATCCCCAAGCCCGTCGTCGCCGCCGTCACCGGCTACGCGCTGGGCGGCGGCTGCGAGCTCGCGCTCTGCGCCGACTTCCGCATCGCCGCCGACAACGCGAAGCTGGGCCAGCCGGAGATCCTGCTCGGCCTCATCCCCGGCGCGGGCGGCACCCAGCGCCTGTCCCGTCTGGTCGGCCCGTCCAAGGCCAAGGACCTCATCTTCACCGGCCGCCACGTGAAGGCCGACGAGGCGCTCACCATCGGCCTGGTGGACCGCGTCGTCCCCGCCGCCGAGGTGTACGAGCAGGCGCACGCGTGGGCCGCGCGCCTCGCGCGGGGCCCGGCCATCGCGCTGCGCGCCGCCAAGGAGTCCGTCGACGCGGGCCTGCAGACCGACATCGACACCGGCCTCGCCATCGAACGCACCTGGTTCGCGGCGCTGTTCGCCACCGAGGACCGCGAGCGGGGCATGCGGAGCTTCGTCGAGGAGGGCCCGGGCAAGGCCAAGTTCGTCTGAACTCGGCCCCGTCCGGCGTCAGTTGGACGTAGGGCAGCGCCGGCGTCCCCCGAAGGAGCGGATTACGGCCGCCTAAACACGGGCTTGACTCCGCACCCCCGAAGCGTTAAGTGATCATGCGTAAGCGGGAAGTCATCGCAGGTCAGGGTGGGTTTTCGGGCACTTAACTGCCTCTGGCATATGTCAAACAAGCCCCCCGGAATGGATGGTTCCGGGGGGCTTATTCCTCCGGAACGGCCCCGGAAAGCGCTCTGGGCGGCCATGATGGGGGGCATGGCGGGGCTGGAGGGTGACGAACGGCCGCGGCGGCACGGCAGTGCGACCGCGGCGCGCTGGTCGCCGGCGGTAGAGGACGAACACGCGCTCAAGGCGCTCGAGTTGTTCGGCAATCCCACGGACGCGGAGGTTCCGCTGCCGTCGCGCCCGGAGTCCGCCGCCATCGCGCGCCGCCTCGCCCAGGTCGTCGTCCTGCGCCACTGGGGACTCTCCCCGAAACTCACCGAGGACGTCGTCCTGCTCGTCTCGGAACTCGTCGGGAACGCCGTGCGGCACACCGGCGCCCGCGTCTTCGGCCTCCGCATGCAGCGGCGGCGCGGCTGGATCCGCGTCGAGGTCCGCGACCCCTCGCGCGGCCTGCCCTGCCTCCTCCCCGTCCACGAGATGGACCTGAGCGGCCGCGGCCTGTTCCTCGTCGACAAGCTCTCCGACCGGTGGGGCGTGGACCTGCTGCCGCGCGGCAAGACGACATGGTTCGAGATGCGGGCCGCTGACCGCTGACACGCGAAAGCCCCCGGCGGCCGTGGTCGGCGCGATGGGGGCCTTCGTGAAGGGCCGTGGATGTATGGGGTGTGATCCACGGCCGCTGATGAACGACCTGAGCCCGGGTCAATGGGGGTCGTGTCTCCGACTATGGCAGACGGGCGTCATCCAGCCAAAAGCCCATACCATCCCTTAGCTGGGCAAAACGTGACAGTTTAGAGGTGAATCCTTGGTGAGATGGGACACCTGCCTGGTAAACGCTGGTTAAGCGGACGCTGTGGCAGGCGATACGCAAGGATCGGCGGGACGCTGCCCGGCCCCGGGCCCCCGACCCGTAACGCCCCCAAGGCGCCCAATCAGCATCTTTTCCACACCTTCCCCATTAAATGGTCGTGTGATCGAGACCGACCGCCGCGGAGTCCTGCGCGCGGGCACCCGCCTGGTCGCCGCGGGCGCGCTCACCGCCGGGTGCGCCGCGACCGGCCCCGCCGCCCCCGCGCACCACCCCCCGCCCCCAGCCGACACCCACCGCCCGGCCCGCCCCGCCGCGGCCGCCCCCGCACCCCGCCGCTTCCCCGGCCGGCCCGCCCAGATCACCCACGGCCCCCGCACCCGCCCCCAGGTCGCCCTCACCTTCCACGGCCAGGGCGACCCCGCCACCGCCAGAACACTCCTCGGCCAGGCGGAGAAGGCCGGCGCCAAGGTCACCGTGCTCGCCGTCGGCAGCTGGCTCGACGACCACCCCGACCTCGCGCGCCGCATCCTCGACGGCGGCCACGACCTGGGCAACCACACCCACCACCACCTCGACATCAACGCCATGCCCGAGGCCGACGCCTACGCCGAGATCACCGGCTGCGCCGAGCGCCTGCGCCGCCTCACCGGCTCCATCGGCACCTGGTTCCGCCCCTCGCGCACCCGCACGGCGACCCCCCTCGTCGAACGCCTCGCCCACCGCGCGGGCTACCCGCACGTCCTCTCGTACGACGTCGACTCCCTCGACTTCACCTCGCCGGGCGCCCCGGCCGTCACCCGCGCGATCACCCGGGACATCCGCGAGGGATCCGTCGTGAGCCTGCACTTCGGGTACGCGGACACGGTCGCCGCGCTGCCCGCCGTCCTGAAAGAACTGGAACGCCGCGGCCTGCGCGCGGTCACGACCACGGAGCTGCTGACCTGATGTCCCTGAACGCCAACCTGAACCTCACCAGGCGCACCGCGGCCCTGCTGGCCGCCGGCGCCGTGTGCGCCGCCCTCGCGGGCTGCGGCGGCGACAACCGGTCCGACGAAGCCATCGGCACCGAGGGCGTCCGCAAGCCCGCGAAGCCGAAGGCCGCCCCCGGCCTGCCCGGCATGCCGCCGGTCCTCGACCCGAAGGACGCGTACGCCGCCGACCGGCCGAACGCCCTCCAGCCCGTCGCCAAGAAGTTCCTCGACCGCGTCTACGTGCCCAACACCGAGTCCAACACGGTGTCGGTCATCGACCCCAAGAAGTACGAGGTCATCGAGACCATCGAGGTCGGCAACCAGCCCCAGCACGTCGTCCCGTCCTGGGACATGAAGACGCTCTGGGTCAACAACGACCTCGGCGACACCCTCACCGCCATCGACCCGGTGACCGGCAAGACGGGCCGCACGGTCGAGGTCTCCGACCCGTACAACCTCTACTTCACGCCGAACGGCAAACACGCCGTCGTCATGGCCTCCATGGACCGCGAACTCGTCTTCCGCGACCCGGAGACCATGAAGCGCGTCAAGACCGTCCCCGTCACCTGCGCGGGCGTCAACCACGCCGACTTCTCCATGGACGGCCGCTACTTCATCGTGTCCTGCGAGTTCTCCGGCGAACTCCTCAAGGTCGACACGGAGAAGATGAAGATCGTCGGCCAGCAGAAGATCCCCTTCAAGGGCGCCATGCCGCAGGACGTCAAGATGTCCCCCGACGGCAAGACCTTCTACATCGCCGACATGATGGCGCACGGCATGTGGGTCCTGGACGGCAAGAAGTTCACGACCCCGAAGCTGCTGCGCACCGGCAAGGGCTGCCACGGCCTGTACGTCAGCCGCGACTCCAAGGAGATGTACATCTCCAACCGCGGCGAGGGCACCATCTCCGTCTTCGACTTCCCGAAGAACAAACTCACCAAGAAGTGGAAGCTCCCGGACGGCGGCAGCCCCGACATGGGCGGCGTCTCCGCGGACGGCAACACGCTCTGGCTGTCCGGGCGTTACGACTCCGAGGTGTACGCCATCGACACCCGCACCGGAGTCCAGGTGGCCCGCATCCCGGTCGGCGACGGCCCGCACGGACTCGCGGTCTACCCGCAGCCCGGCCGCTACTCGCTCGGGCACACGGGGATCTTCCGTTGAACGATTGATGGTTGACGGTTGGCCGTAGCCGACAACGGGCACCAAACGGGCAGTTCGGAAACCTGCCTTCCCCCCACCACCTGGAGGCGCCCGTGATCCGTGGCATCGATGTCAGCTCGCACCAGACGACCTTCGACACGGACGGCCTCTCCTTCGTCATCATAAAGGCGACAGAGGGCCGTTCGTACGTCAACCCGAAGCTCTCCGCCCAGACGAAGCGCGCCCGTGACGCGGGCTGCGTGGTGGGCTACTACCACTTCCTGTGGCCGGGGAACATCAAGGCCCAGGCCGAGTATTTCGTGAGCAAGGCCCCTGAGGAGGAAGGGGACTTGCTGGCGGCGGACTGGGAGTGGACGGGGGACCACACGGCCGCCTCGAACGCGGAGAAGGACCGGTTCATCCGTGAGGTCAAGCGGCTGCGCCCCGACCACCGGGTCCTGTTGTACGCGAACCGCGACTTCTGGTTGAACCGGGACACCACGTCCTACGCGGGCGACGGCCTGTGGATCGCCGACTACGTCAGGGCGGGCAAGCCCCGCATCCAGGCGAAGTGGAAGTTCCACCAGTACACGTCGTCACCGATAGACAAGAACGTGGCCGCCTTCGACAGCGCGGACGAGCTGCGCGAGTGGGCCACGCCCCAGTAGCAGGGGCGGGCCCGACCCGAACCCGAACCGAACCAAGCCCTAGGCGCGCCAGTCCGCCGTGCGCTCCGGCGACGCCGCGTCCAGGGCCTTGCGGATCTCTTCCACGCCACCGGTGTTGCCGTACACCGGAGTTCCCGGCTGCTGGCGCCACGACTCGTCCTGGCCGCCGTTGTCGACGGTGTCGAAACCGAGCTCGTCGATGAGGTCGCGTACGACCTTCTTGGCGGCCTCGTCGTCACCGGACACCGGCAGCGCCACCCGGCCGGGGGCGCCCTTCGGCAGCGGCTTGTCGAGGATGTCCTGGGCGTACGTGCCGTTGAAGGCCTTGATGACGGGGTGGCCGATCTGCCGCTCCGTCCAGCGGCTCTCGGTCAGGCCGTCCTCGATCTCGGCGATCTTCCCGTCGCGCTGCTGCGGGTAGTAGTTGCCGGTGTCGATGACGGCCACGTTCTCGGCCGCGCCGTCCAGGAAACCGGCGGGCAGATCGGGGACGGCCTTGAGCGGGACCGTCACGACGACGACCTGCGCGCCGAGCGCGGCCTCCTCGACGGCGACCGGCTTGGCCCCGGTCTCCTCGGCGAGGGCGGTCAGGGTGTGCGGGCCGCGCGAGTTCGCGACGGAGACGTCGTGGCCGAGGGCGGTGAGGCGGCGGGTGAGGTTGCCGCCGATGTTGCCGGCGCCGATGATGCCGATCTTCATGACTGTGCCTTCCGGTGATCCGCTGTCGTAACGGAGGTAACCTCCGGAACGGTCGCCGTATTCCGGGGGAGAGAGGAGAATCCGGCGGATGCCGAAGAGCGAGAGCGGGAGTGGGCGTGGGCCCTTGGGGGCGGAGTGCTCGGGGCCCCGGCGCCGTGCCCTGCTGCTCGCCGCGGGGCTCCTGCCGCTGGCCGGGTGCGGTGGCGGTGCGGACGGCGGGCCGGGCTCCGGCCGCTCCTCGTCCCCTCCGCCGGAACCCTCCTCCGCCCGGTCCGACGTCCCCTCCCCGAACGCCTCGCGCCTCGCCGCGCAATTCGCGGCGCTCGAACGCGAGCACGGCGGCCGCCTCGGCGTGTACGCCCTGGCGACCGGCACCGGCGCGACGGTGACGTACCGCGCGGACGAACGCTTCGCGTTCTGCTCGACGTTCAAGACGCTCGCCGCGGCGGCGGTCCTGCACCACCGCCCGCTGAGCCGGCTGGACGAGCGGGTCACCTACACCGCCGCCGACGTCGACTCCATCTCGCCGGTCACCGAGGACCACATCGCGACGGGCCTGACGCTCAGGGAGCTGTGCGACGCCGCGATCCGGTACAGCGACGGCACGGCGGGGAACCTGCTGATGCGCGAGATCGGCGGCCCGGCCCGGCTGACCGCCTACCTGCGCGGACTCGGCGACCGGGTCAGCCGCATGGACGACTACGAACCCGAGCTGAACGACGTACGCCCCGGGGACCCGCGCGACACCACCACGCCGCGCGCGGTCGCCGCCGACTACCGCAGGCTCGTCCTCGGCGACGCGCTGCCCGCGGACAAGCGGGCCCTGCTCGAGGGCTGGCTCCTGCGCAACGCCACGGAGGTGGGCGAGCGGCGGATCCGGGCCGGGCTGCCCAAGGGGTGGCGGGTCGCGGACAAGACCGGCACCGGCGACTGGGGCCGGGCCAACGACATCGCCGTGGCCTGGCCCCCGGGCGGCGCCCCGCTCGTGATCGCCGTCCTGACCGACCGTCCCGGCCGCGCCGCGCCCCCGCTGAACACCTTCATCGCCGAGGCCGCGGAACGGGCCGCCGCCGGACTGACGTGAGCGGGCGGCGTGCCGAGCGCTACTTGCCGAGCGCGCGCAGTACGTCCTGCGTCTGCTTCTCGACGACGGGGACGAGGCCGGCGACGACGTCGGCCCCGTCGTTGGTCACGTCGCCCACCGGTACGGGGGAGGCCGGGTTGGACTCCTGCGCCTGGGCCGCGCCGGAGAAGGACAGGGCGGCACCGGTGAGGGCGACCGCGGCAAGTACACGTTTGGTGTTGGTCATGGCCTGCCAACGATCACCGCGGTTACGGGTCACGGAAGTGACGCGGAGGCAGGGGCTGCGGCGGACGGCCGGTGCTAGTCGGTGGCGCGCAGGAGATCGAGCGTCGACTGGAGTTCCTCCTCGGTGACCTGGGCCGCCCTGTCCGGGTCCCCCGATTCGACCGCCCGGACGAGCGCCGTGTGCGCGGCGTCTCCGTGGTTCTTCTCCTCGGCGCGTACGTCGGTGAGTTCGAGCAGGTCGATCAGGCCCTGGCGCAGGGCGGGCGTGAACTCGGCGAAGAGGTCGGTCAGGACGGGGTTGTGCGCCGCCGCCACCACCGCCGCGTGCAGGGCGATGTCGGCGTCGATGAACTCCGGGTCGGCCGCGGCGGCCGCCGTCCTGCGGCCGTCGAGCGCGGCCTCCATCGCCGCGATGTCCTCGTCGGTGCGGCGCGTCGCCGCGAGCCGCGCCGCCTGCACCTCCACCAGCATCCGCACCTCGTACACGTCGGTGACCGCCGCCCGCCGCAGCCGCGTGGGCCAGTCCGCGACCGGTTCCGTCGCGATGACGAAGACCCCGGCGCCCTGGCGCGGCCGCACGAGGCCCGCGCCGGCGAGGGCGCGCAGGGCCTCGCGGAGGGTGGAGCGGCCCACGCCGAGTTCCTTGGCGAGGGTCGTCTCGCCGGGGAGTCTGGTGCCGATGGGCCAGGCGCCGGTGGTGATCTGCTCGCGCAGCCGGGCGGCGGCCTGCTCTACGAGGGGGCTGGGGCGTACGGAGCCGAGCGGCATCGGGGGTCCTTGGGGTGCTTGACACTTGGTACTTGTCTGAGGAGCTGACGTGTGGCTAGTGTAGCGCCGTGATCTTCCGCGGGCTCCTTCTTCTCGGCTGCCGCGGCGGGGCCTGAAGCGACCGGCACCCCGCCGCGGGGTGCCGTGCTGCCGGTCTTCCCGACCGAGCCCAGGAGCAGAGCCCCGTGACCGAGACCGTCACCACTCCCACGTACGACTGGAATCCGCAGCGGCCGGGTCCCATGCCGCACCACCGCTACCGGCCCTACCAGCAGCGCGTCGACGTGCCGGCCCCGGAGCGGAGCTGGCCCGGTGCCCGGATCGAGCGGGCGCCCCTGTGGGTGCCCGTCGACCTGCGGGACGGGAACCAGGCGCTCGCCGAGCCCATGGACACCGACCGCAAGCGGCGCTTCTTCGATCTGCTGGTGTCGATGGGGTTCAAGGAGATCGAGGTCGGCTATCCGTCGGCCAGCCGGACGGACTTCGAGTTCGTGCGGTACCTGGCCGGGCGTGCCGCCCGCGGCGGGCTGCCGGACGACGTGACCGTCGTCGTGTTCACGCCCGCCAGACCCGAGCTGATCGACCGCACCTTCGCGTCGGTCGAGGGGCTGCCGCGCGCCGTCGTGCATCTGTACATCCCCACCTCGCCCGTCTGGCGTGATGTCGTCCTCGGGCGGTCGCGCGACGAGGTGTACGGCGTCGTGAAGGAGGCGGCCGCGCACATGGCGCGGCTCGCCGACGCGCGGCCGCACGCCGACATCCGCTTCCAGTTCGCGCCCGAGACCTTCAACCTCACCGAGCCGGACTACGTGCTCGAAGTGTGCGACGGGCTGACCGAGCTGTGGGACGCGAGCCCCGACCGGCCCGTCACGCACAACCTGCCGGCGACGGTGGAGATCGCGACGCCGAACGTGTACGCCGACCAGATCGAGTACATGCACCGCCACCTGGCGCGCCGCGACTCCGTCATCCTCTCCGTCCACCCGCACAACGACCGCGGCACCGGCGTGGCCTGCGCCGAGCTCGCCGTCCTCGCCGGGGCGCAGCGCGTCGAGGGCTGCCTCTTCGGCAACGGGGAGCGGACCGGCAACGTCGACCTGGTCACCCTCGCCCTGAACCTCTACGCCCAAGGCGTCGACCCCATGGTCGACTTCTCCGACATCGACGCAGTCCGCGAGGTCGTCGAGCACTGCAACCGGCTGCCCGTGCACCCCCGCCACCCCTACGCCGGCGACCTCGTGCACACCGCGTTCTCCGGCACCCACCAGGACGCCATCAGCAAGGGGTTCGCCGAACACGCGCGCCGAGCGGCCGAGTTGGGCGTGCCGGAGCGCGAGGCGCCGTGGGACGTACCGTATCTGCCCATCGACCCCGCCGACATCGGCCGCTCCTACGAGGCCGTCATCCGCGTCAACTCCCAGTCGGGGAAGGGCGGCATGGCGTATGTCCTGCGGGACAGGTACGGCCTCGACCTGCCGCAGGACCTGCGGCCCGACTTCTCGCGCGTCGTGCAGGGGACCACCGACGACAGTGGCCAGGAGGCGACGGCGAAGGAGCTGTACGAGCTGTTCCTGGCGACGTATGTCGCGCCGGGGCGGGACGGTGAGGTGGCGCTGAGCTCGTGGACCACCGACCGGGCGCCGGACGGCGCGCACCGATTCGTCTGCACGCTCCAAGTGGGGGACAGGGCCGGGGACTTCGAGGGCGCGGGCAACGGTCCGCTGTCCGCCTTCGTCGACGCGCTGGCCGCCGCGGGAATCACGGTGGGCATTCTCGACTATGCCGAGCACGCCGTCACGGAGGGCGGTGGCAGCGAGGCCGTCGCGTATGTGCGGTGCCGGGTCGGGGGCGCCGAGCACGGGGGCGGGGATGCGGGTGTCGAGTGCTGGGGCGCGGGCCTGGACACGTCGGTCCTGACCGCCTCCGTGCAGGCCGTGCTCGCCGCCGTGAACCGGGCGGGGGCCGCGCGGTGACCCTGCAGGACTCCACCCCGCCCGTCCTGCGCGCGGACGACGTCACCGTGGTCCGCGAAGGGCGGCCCATCCTCGACGAGGTCGGCCTCACCGTCCGCCCCGGCGAGCACTGGGCGCTGCTCGGCCCGAACGGCGCGGGCAAGTCGACCCTGCTCAGCCTCTGCGGCGCCGTCACCCACCCCACGCACGGCACGGTCGAGGTGCTCGGCCGCCGCCTGGGCAGCGTCGACCTGCGCGACCTTCGGGCGTACGTCGGACATGTGAACCCGCGCCATCCGCTGCGCTCACCGCTGCCGGTCCGCGACGTCGTCCTCACCGGGCTCACCAACAGCGTCGAGCCCGTGCCGCGATGGCGCCCGACGCCGGAGCAGGAGGAGCGGGCCGACCGGTTGATCGACCTGCTCGGACTCGTGCACCGCGCGGGCGCTCGGTGGCCCACGCTGTCCCAGGGCGAGCGCGGCCGCACACTGATCGCGCGCTCCCTGATGCCGAGGCCCCGCCTCGTCCTGCTCGACGAGCCGGCCACCGGTCTCGACCTCGCCGGGCGCGAGCGTCTCCTCGACAGCCTGGACACCCTGCGCGAGGCCCATCCGGAGCTCGCCACCGTCCTGGTCACGCACCACCTGGAGGAGCTGCCGGCCGGGACCACGCACGCGCTGCTGCTGCGCGACGGGCGCGCGCTCGCCTCCGGCGCCGTCGGCGACGTACTGACGAGCGACCAGGTCAGCAAGTGTTTCGACCATCCCGTGCGGCTGGAGCGGACGGACGGGCGGTGGAGCGTGCGGGCGCGCCGCTGAGGACGCGAGAGGGGCCCGGCGCACCTGATGCGTCGGGCCCCTCAGCTGCTCGGGTTACGCCTGCTTCTTCAGGCTCGCCCAGAACTCGTCGAACGAGAGACGCTTGTCCGCGTTGGTGTCCTTCGCGCCGATCACGGCCTCGGCCACCGTCTCGGTCACGTAGAAGTCGCCCATCTTGGCCATGGCGCTCTTCCACTCGGCCGCCGTTATGAAGCCGTCGCCGTCCGCGTCGAACTGCTCGAACGTCTTGCGCGCTTCTTCGATGTCCGCCACCGGATCCACCCCTTCTTGGTGCACTACTGACGGGGGTCAGGGTAACGGCCGCCCCCGGACCGGATGACAGGCGGAAGCCGTCCTCGCAGGTGAGGTGCCTTCGTTCCCGAAATGAGACCTTCGCTCGCTTCTTGTTCACGAACTGAGATCCACGCCCGCGCCCCGCGTGGGACGGGTGAGGTAGAACGTCACCGAGGGGGCCGTGTGCCTCCGTGAGGGGGACGTGGTGGAGAAGTTCGTGGGCAGGGCCGCTGACCTCGGCCGCCTCGAAGCGCTCCTGGAGAGCATGGGCAGCACGGATGGTGTGGGCGGCGCGCACGGTGTGGGCGGCGCGCACGGTGTGGTCGTCGACGTGGTGGGGGAGCCGGGGATCGGCAAGAGCAGGCTGCTGACCGAGTTCGCGGCGTCGGCCCGCGCCCGGGGCGTGACCGTGCTGCGGGGGCGGGCGTCGGAGCGGGCGCGGACGCGTCCACTGCGGCCGTTCACCGATGCCTTCGCCGAGCTCGACCCGCGGGCACGGCGCGCGTTCCCCTCGCTGGCGGCGCTACCCCCGGCTGTGCGGGGCGACGGGCCGCTCGACACGGACGGCGGGGATCTCTTCGGGCTTTGCCGGGACACGGCCGGGGCGCTCGGCGGACTGGCCGGGCCGGGGCTCGTCGTCGTCCTCGACGATCTGCACTGGGCGGACGAGGCGTCCGTCGAACTCCTCGACCATCTCGTACGGCACCCCGTCCGCGCCCCCTTCCTGCTCGCCGTCGCCCGACGGGAGCGGCAGTCCCCGGCCGCGCTCGGCGCCGCCCTCACCCGCGGACTCGACACCGGGGCGGTGGAGCGGTTCGCGCTCGGGCCGTTGAGCGTGGGGGAGTTGACGGGCGGGCTCGGCGCCGACGGCGGTCCGTCCCGCGAGCGGGCCGAGGAGATGTACGAGGCGAGCCAAGGCAACCCCCTGTACTTCCACGCCCTCCTCCGCGGCCGCCCCGTTCCGCTGCCGCTCGACGAACTGGCCGCGCTGACCCCGCTGGAACGTGCCGTCACCGATGCCGTCGCGGTGCTCGGCGAGTACGCGACCACGGAGCTGATCGGTGTCGTCGCCGGGGGCGCCGGGCGCACCGAACTCGTCGCGGCGCTGAGCCGGTTGACGCGACGCGACCTGCTCAGACCCGACCCCGCGGGGTGCCGCCTCGTGTTCCGGCACCCGCTCCTGCCCGCCCGGGTCCGTGCGGCCGCCGATCCTTGGCGGCGCCACGAGCTGCACCGCGCGGCAGCCGCCGAGCTCGCCCGGATCGGCGCGCCCCTCGCCGACCGCGCCCACCACGTCGAACAGTCCCTCACCTGCTGGGACCCCGAAGCGGCCGCGGTCCTGACGGAGGCCGCCGCGCAGGTGGCGGCCACCGCCCCCGCGGTCTGCGCCCGGCTCCTCGGAGCCGTCCTGCGCGTCCTGCCCGACGACACCGAACACCGCGATGCTCGGCAGGAATTGATGCTTCGGCGCGCGACCGCGCTCGGCATGACCGGTGCCGTGCGGGAGAGCAGGGACCTGCTCCACCGGCTGATCGGGATGTGCGGCCCCGACGCGGCGGGCGGCGACGCGCTGCGCACGTCCGCCGTCGTGCAGTGCGCCTTCATGGAGCGCCACCTGGGGCGGTACGCGGCGGCCGGGGCGCTCCTGCGCCGCGAACTCGACCGGCGTCCCGGACCTCCGCCGGCCCAGCACACCGGCCTCGTCGTCGAATGGGGAAACTGGGCCCTCTTCGCCGCCCGCTACCCCGAGGTGCGCGACGAGCTCGCGAAGACCCTGGCCGGCGCCCGGGAGCGCGGTGACGGGCTCGGCGTCGCGGAGGCCCTGACCGTGGCCGCGCTGGGCGAGGTGTACGAGGGGAACACCGCGGCGGCCCGCGGGCATGCCGCCGAGGCCGCCGCGCTCACCGACGTGGCCACCGACGCCGGTCTCGCCGGGCGGTGCGAGTCGCTGGTGCGGCTCGCCTGGAGCGAGGCGTTCCTCGGCGACTGCGCCGCCGCGCTGCGCCACGCGGAACGCGGCGTCGACATCGCCCGGCGCACCGGACTCCCCTTCGCGCTGTCGCAGCTGCTGCTCTGCGGCGCGTACGTCCGCTGCGCGACGGGCCGCGTGACCGAGGCCCTCGCCTGGGCCGACGAGTCCGTGGCGGTCGCGCGGGACCTCGGCGGCGCCGAACTCCTCGGCTTCGGCCGCGCCGTCCGCGCCGTGATCCTCATGCAGACGCGCCCGGCGGGCGACCCGGAGGTCCTTGCCGCGGCCGAGGAGGCGGCCGCCGCGGTGGGCGCGGTGGACGGCTGGGCGGCGACGATGTCCCGGTGCCTGCTCGCGTACGCCGCACTCGGCGCGGGCGACCCGTACCGCGTACGGGACGTCCTGCTGGACTCGGGCGGCGGCCGCGACCTGCCCCGCGTACAGCCCTCGCTGCGGCCCGACTTCCTCGAGCTGCTCGTCACCTCCGCGCTGTACACGGGCGATGTCGCGGACGCGGAGCGCTGGGCGGACCGCGCGCTCCAGGAGGCGGACCGCCTCGGCCTGCCCGTCCAGCGTGGCGCCGCGCTGCGGAGCGCAGGGCTGGTCGCGGCCCGGCGCGGCGAACAGGCCGCGGCGGCACGGGCCTTCACCGAGGCCGCGCGGGAGAGCGCGCGAGCCGGGGCGGCGCTGCCGGAGGCGCGGAGCCTGCTGCTCGGCGCGCCGTTCGTGGCGGCGGCGGGGGACGGCGCCCGGGCGGCCGCGATGACCCGCCGGGGCCGGCGCCTCGCGGAGGAGGGCGGGGCGCGGCTGCTTCTGGACGGAGCGGATCAGGGCGGCCGGTGCCCCGTTGTCGCGCGGCCCCCCGACGTGCCGGCGCCACCTCCGCAGCCGTGGAGGCCGCCCCAGCCGTCGAGGTCACGGGTGTCGCCGGAGCCGTTCGCCGACCTGACGCCCCGCGAGCGGGAGATCTCCGCGCTGGTCGCCGAGGGCCTCAGCAATCAGGCGGTCGCCGCCAGGCTCTGCCTCAGCACGCGCACGGTGGAGAGCCACGTCGGCCGCATCTACCGCAAGACGGGCGTGGCCTCGCGCGCCGCCCTCGCCTCGCTGGTGGCGCGCGGCTCCGGCGGCCGCGCTCAGCTCTCGCGCGGGTAGGGCGCCGGGCTGTCGCACGTCCCGGCCAGCAGGTCGCACTCCTCGGCGAGCGCCGCCAGCGTGCCGTCGGGGTCGGGGCGCTCACGTACGGCCGCGCCCACGCACCGCGCGCGGTCCGCCGCCGCGGCACGTCGGCCGAGGACGAACTCCAGTCGTGCGGCGAGCAGTTCGGTCGGATGCAGGTCGGCGAGGCCGGGGCCGCCGCAGGCGCGCAACGCGTCGATCGCCGCTTCCGCGTGTCCGAGGGCCGCTTCGAAGGCGCGTACGTTGGCGGCGTACCGCTCGGGCGGTCCCTGCTCCGCGAGCGGCGGGCCGTCGGCGTGCTCCAGTGCCAGGCGGCTCAACTGGGCGTGCGTACGGCCGAGTTCGACGAGCAGCTCGGTGCGCTCCGGGTCCTGGTCCGTCTGCTCGGCGCGGCGCCGGTTGGTGTCGAGGGCCTCGGCCATGACGGCTTCGGCCGCGGCGGGGCCCTGCGCGGCCAGGGTCTCCCAGGCGCGGGCCCGCATCGCGCGCACCAGGGCGCCGTGCTCACCGAGGGCGCGCCACAGCTCCTCGGCCCGTCCGTAGGCGCGCGAGGCCTCCGCGTACAGCCCGGCCAGGCCCAGCGCCCGCGCGGCCTGCTGGACGAGGGACGCCTCGTGATGCCCGTCGCCGGACCCGTCCCGCGCGCGGTCGGCGGCGAGCGTGAACTGCTCTGCGGCGGGGCGGTGTTCGTCGGTGCGGAGATAGCTGCGGGCGAGCCAGACGTGTGCCTGCGTACGGTCGTCCGCGTCCAGTCCGTCGAGGTCGGGCAGTACCGCTTCCAGGACGGACACCGCCTCCTCGTGGCGGCCCGCCTCGCAGTGGAGCCCGCCGAGCCGCAGCCGCGCCAGCGCGCCGAGAGCGCTCTCTCCGGCCACGTCGGCGAAGTGCGCGGCGTCGGTCAGGAGCCGTTCCGTCCGGGCGCCGGTCCCGTCGGCGAGGGGCTGCATGGAGTGCGCGAGGGTCAGGCACAGGCGGGCCCGCTCGCGCGGGGCGAGGCGGTCGGAGTCCGGCGGACCGGCGAGCCGGTGACCGACGGCGGCTGCGGAGCTCTCCGTCCGCAGCCCCAGCGGCAGGGCGGCGTCGAGCAGGGGGCGGGACTCCATGCGGGCCCGGGCGCGCTCGGAGACCGCCGTGGTGCCGTTGCGCCGGTCGAAGCGGTCCGCGAGGTCCAGGGCCGCGTCCCGCGCATGGTCGAGGAGGGTCGCCGCCGTCCACGTGCCGCCGAGCGGCCCGGGCACCGGCCGGTCGCCGCCGCCCGGCTCCACCAGGCGGCGCATCAGCAGGGCGGTGCTCACCAGCCACTCCAGACGCGCCGACGGGTCGCCCGTCTCCGTCCAGCGCCGGCTCTGCTCGGCGAGGATCCGCAGACCGTGCGGTTCGTTGCCGGTGAGGGCGCAGAACTCCAGGTGCAGGCCGACGACGGGGCCGAACGCCTCGTCGGAGCGCACCATCCGGTAGCCGCGCAGATGGTGGGCGCGCGCCTGGTCCGCGCGGCCGACGCGCACCAGCGGGAGCAGCGACCGGGCGAGGGTCTCGTGCGGTTCGCGGTGGCAGCTGTGCGTGCCGCCCAGGACGGGTTCCCAGCCCTCAAGGGCCGCACGGTCGTCGCCGAGGTCCAGCTGCCGCAGGCCCTCCGTGGCGTACTCGCAGGCCAGGCAGTCCGCCATGGCGTCGCGTGCGGCCGCGGTCCATGCGGCGTAGGCGCGGGTGGCGCGCGCGGTGTCGCCCAGGTGCCGGGCGAGCCGGAACTCGGCGCCGTGCACGGCCCGTTCCGAGTAGCCGGCGGCGCGGTAGTGGCGCCGCATCCGGTCCAGCCACTCCTCGGCCTCGGCCAGCGGCACGTCGGGCTGCTGCCGCGCGTCGGCCACCACCCACTTGAACATCCAGTGCACCTGGCGGACGCCGTCCTCGCCGAAGTCCGCCGGGCTCTCGTCGTACCTCCGCAGCAGCCGCGCGAACGGGGCGAACGTCTTCGCGCGCTCGGCACTGAAGCTGTACGAGTGGACGAGGAGGATCAGCGCCGCCACGAGCAGCGGCCCGTCGCCGGTGGCCGCCGCCTCGTCGGCGAGCGCCTCGGCGCGGGAGTTGCGCGCGCCGCCGTACGGTTCGGCGTCGAGCCTGCGGATGTCGGCCAGGAGCGCGTGGCGGGGGCGGGCGTGGGGTTTCCTGATCGCGCCCTGCGGGCCCATGTGTGTTCCTAGTCCGGGATGGCTCGGGATGGCTCGGGGTGGCTCGGGATGGCTGGGGATGGCTGGGTGTGCTTCGGGTGTGGTGCCGACCAACCTCTCAAAGCTCGGCGGCCCCGACATCCGTAGAACTACGCAAACCGCTACGGAATTCGCTGTGGACTCCGCTGTGGACTCCGTTGTGCGAACCGGCAGGGGGCACCCCGGCGTCCGCGCGGGCGGTGAGGCAAGCTGGGCACGGCCCACCGACCCCCTTGGAGCACCGTTGAACCGCCCCGGCCCGCGACGACACCGACCCTTCCGGCTCGTCCTGGCAGCCCTCGCCGCCGTCCCGCTCGCCGGATGCACGTCGGGCGGGGCGGGGGACGCCGGGCCCGCGGACCGGCGTCCCGAGCTGGCCCGGTTCTACGGGCAGGAGCTCACCTGGAAGACGTGCGGCGAACTCCGCTGCGCTCGCCTGACGGTTCCGCGGGACTACGCGCACCCGGAGAACGGCGGGACGTTCGTCCTGCCGGTGGTGAAGGCGGTGGCGGGCGATCCGGAGCGGCGCATCGGGTCGCTCGTCTACAACCCCGGCGGCCCCGGCGCCTCCGGTGTGAGCGACATGAAGTCCGACGGCAGCGATGCCTTCGGCGCTGGGGTGCGGGCCCGTTTCGACATCGTCTCCTTCGACCCGAGGGGTGTCGGGGGCAGCGACCCCGCGGTGCAGTGCGCGAGGACGGACGAAGCGGAGAGTGACCTTCCGGAACCGGTGGCTCCGCGGAGCGGCGCCGAGCGGGCCCGGGCCCTCGCGGGCGCCGACGAGCAGGCCGCCGCGTGCACGGAGGCCGGCCGCGGCATCCTGCCCCACGTCGGCACCGAGGACGCGGCCCGCGACCTGGACGTCCTGCGGGCGGCCCTCGGCGACCGGAAGCTGACCTACCTCGGCTGGTCGTACGGCACGAGCCTCGGGACGTCGTACGCCGAACAGTTCCCGGAGCGCGTCCGCGCCCTCGCCCTGGACGGTGCGGTGGACCCGGCGCTGGACTGGCGGCAGCGTGCGCTGAGCCAGGGGGAGGGGTTCCGCAGGGCCGTCGACGACTACGCCGAACACTGCGCCGACATCGTGGGCGACAGCTGCCCCGGCTCGACCCCGAAGGAGATCGCGGAGCTGATCGACGGGTTGTACGAGGAGGCGGCGCGCGAGCCGTTGCCGGTCACGGACGAGGACGCGTACGACGTGGACGCCAGGACACTGCTCGACGTGGTCACGGCCGCCATGTACAGCCCGGAGGACGACTGGGAGGGCCTTTCGGAGGCGCTGAGCGATGCGGGGGACGGGGACGCGACCAAGCTCGCCGAACTGGCCGACTCCGAGGAACCGGCCACCGGGAGCCACCGCCCGAGGGGCGCGGAGAACGAGAACGAGGACGAGGCCATCATCGCCGTCAGCTGCCTCGACGTGCCGCACCCACACACAGCCGGCCCCTACTGGAGCGCCCTCGACGCCGCCGACAAGGCCTCGGGCGTGTACGGCACGTCGAGCGTCGTCGACGAACTGACCTGCAAGAGCTGGCCCAAGGGCACCGCGCGCCCGCACCGCGTCGACGCCGAAGGCGTGCCGCCGGTCCTGGTCGTCGGCACCACCGGCGACCCCGCCACCCCGTACGAGGAGGCGCGGAGCCTGGCCGGCCAGTTCCCCGGCGGCATGCTCCTGACGTACGAAGGCCTCGGCCACACCGCCTACGGCCGCGGCAACGCCTGCGTCGATGACGCCGTGGACGACTACCTCATCGCCCTCGAACCGGTCCGCCGCGGCACGACCTGCTGAGGCACCCGCACCTGCCGACCTCGGCCGGCGGTCACCCGTAGAGCCGGCGGGCGCCAGGGCTGCCGTCCACGAAGCGGCTGCCCCCGGCGATCTCGTCGGCGACCACCGACCAGACGGTGTCGTCGTCCTGGAAGGGGAGCGGGTCGGCGCGGCTCGTCTCCTCACGGATGCGCTCGACCTCGCGCTCCAGCCGCTCGAAGCCGGCTTCCTCGTCATCGTCGCCGTCGAAGGTGAACTCTTCGAGCAGGTGCTGGAAGCGGAAGGTGATTTGGAGGAGGGAGGAGACGTCCGTGTGGAGTACTCGCGCGCTCTCCTCGTCGGCGTCGAAGGCGTGCACCTTGCCGGACTCGGGGGCGAGGGCGAGGTGGGCGTTGAGGAGCCAGCCGATGACGGGCCACCGGCCCGCACCCTCCGGGGCGTCCTCGAAGTCCGCGACGTCGACGACGTCCTGGACGAGGGGGAGCAGGCCGGAGTCCGCGTCGGGCTCACGCAGGTGGAGTGTCCCGGTGGGAGCGCCGACGGTCCGCAGGAGGCGGGCGCCCTCGGTGTCCGCGGCGTCGGCGGGAAAGGCGCCGGCGGGCAGGGTCACGAGCCGGTCCGTACCGAAGGAACCGGCGGCCTCGCCGCGGGTGACGTCGAAAAGCACTGCCGGGACTCCGAACTCGGGGGGCGAGGGCGCCGTAGGACTGTGGACGGACCGAAGTGGTCACCACGGCAACGTTACAGAGCGCGGCGCGTCCGGCGACGGCCCCCCACTCGCACCCCGACCTCACGCCCGCAGCCACACCGCCGTGTCCCGCGGCACCCGGCCGCCCGGTGCCAACGGACCGCTGGCCAGCACGAGTTCGGCCGCCCCGGGAAGCTCCGCGTCGTCCGGCCCGAAGTTGACCAGGCAGATCCACGTCGTGCCGTCCTGTCCGCAGGCGCGGGCGAAGGAGAGCACGCCGGGTTCGTCGGCGCGCAGGCGGCGCAGCGGGCCCGCGCCCGCCTCGGCGAAGGAGCGGCGCAGGCGCAGGGCCGTGCGGTAGAGGGAGAGCATCGAGTCCGGGTCGCCGGCCTGCCGTTCCGCCGCGTAGCCGGACCAGCCCGGCGGCACCGGCAGCCAGCTCCGCCGTGGCGCGCCGTCCCAGGGCAGCGGCACCCGGCAGCCGTCCCTGCCCGGGTCGAGGCCGCCCGAGCGGGCGTGCATCGGGTCCTGGATCCGGTCGCGGGGGATGTCCGCCTCCGGGAGCCCCAGTTCCTCACCCTGGTACAGGTAGAGCGAGCCGGGCAGCGCCAGGGTGAGGAGGGCGGCGGCGCGGGCCCTGCGGGTGCCGAGCGCCAGGTCGGTGGGGACGCCGAAGCGTTTGCGTTCGAAGGCGAAGCCGGTGTCGTCGGAGCGGCCGTAGCGGGTGACCGTGCGGGTCACGTCGTGGTTGGCGAGGACCCAGGTGGCGGGCGCGCCGACCGGGGCGTGCGTGGACAGGGTGAGGTCGATGGACTCCCAGAGCTGTGCCGGGTCCCAGGGCCGGGAGAGGAAGTCGAAGTTGAACGCGGTGTGCAGCTCGTCCGGGCGCAGGTAGCGGGCGAAGCGCTCGGCGTCCGGCAGCCAGATCTCGCCGATGAGCGCCGCCCCGTACTCGTCGGCGATGCGCCGCCATGAGCGGTAGATGTCGTGCAGTTCGGGCCGGTCGTGGAAGGGGTGCGGTTGGGCCGGGTCCATCGGGGGAAGACCGTCGGCCTTGGCGAGCAGCGCCGCCGAGTCGATGCGCACCCCGGCCGCGCCGCGCTCGAACCAGAAGCGCAGTACGTCCTCGTGCTCCTGCCGGACCTTCGGGTGGGCCCAGTTGAGGTCGGGCTGCTCGGGGGCGAAGAGGTGGAGGTACCACTCGCCGTCCTCCGTACGGGACCACGGCACCCCGCCGAACTCCCCGACCCAGTCGTTGGGCGGCTCCGGCGAGCAGGGGCGGAAGTGGAACAGTTCCCGCTCCGGTGAGCCGGGGCCCGCCGTCAGCGCCGCCTTGAACCACTCGTGCTGGTCGGAGACGTGGTTCGGCACGATGTCCACGATGCAGCGCAGGCCGAGGTCCCCGGCCTCGGCGATCAGCCGCTCGGCCTCGTGGAGGCTGCCGAACGCCGGGTCGATGGTGCGGTAGTCGGCGACGTCGTAGCCGCCGTCGGCGAGCGGCGACAGGTACCACGGGGTGAACCAGAGGGCGTCCACCCCGAGTTCGGCGAGATAGGGCAGCCGGGACCGGACCCCGGCCAGGTCGCCGGTGCCGTCGCCGTTCCCGTCCGCGAAGGACCGGACGTACACCTGATAGATGGCAGCACCGCGCCACCACTCCGTGCTGGGCAAGAGGGAGTCCTTTCGTACCGGCCGTGGCCCGGTGGTCGCCGGTTCAGCCCTTGAGGCTGCCGGCGCCGAGTCCGGCGACGATGTGGCGCTGGAAGACCAGGAACAGGGCGATGAGGGGGACGGAGGCCATGACGAGCCCGGCGACCAGGCTGTTGAGCGGGGTGTCCTGGGCGACGCGCTGGAGGAAGACGCTCAGCGGTTGCCGCGCCGGGTCGGGCAGGACGAGCAGCGGCCAGAGGAAGTCCTTCCATGCCGTCACGATGGAGAGGATGGAGACGACGGCGAGGATGGGCCGGGCCAGCGGCAGCACCACGCGCCACATGGTCGTCAGCGGTCCCGCGCCGTCCACCTTCGCCGCGTTGAGGATCTCGTCGGGGATCCGGTCGAAGAAGTTCTTGAGGATGTAGATGTTGAACGCGTTGGCGGCGGCCGGCAGCCAGACCGCGCTGGGGCTGTTGATCAGGTTGCGGTTGAAGAGGGGGACGTCGACGACGGTGAGGTAGACCGGCACGAGCAGGGCGGTGGCGGGCATCATCAGGGTCACGAGCATCAGGGCCAGCACCACGTTCCCGAACCGCGGGCGCAGCTTCGACAGGGCGTACGCGGCGGGCACCTGCACGGCGAGCTGCACCAGCCAGGCGCCGCCGGCCAGGACGACCGTGTTGAGGAAGTAGCCGGCCAGGTCCATCTCCCGCCACGCCTTCGCGTAGTTCTCGGGGTGCCAGGTCTCGGGCACGTACGTGGGCGGGCTCTGCGCCAGCTCCGTGGACGACTTCATGGCCCCGGTCGCCGCCCAGTACAGCGGCACGACGAAGGCCACCGTGAAGAGGACCAGCGCGACGGTGAGCGCGGACCAGTAGATCAGCCGTCCCTTGCGGGTCCTGAGGACGGCGGGGCGTACGAGGGTGCGCGTCGATGCGGTCATCCCGCTCACTCCTTCGCGGCGCGGGTGACCCGCAGATAGAGGGCGGAGAAGGCGGCCAGGACGAGGAGGAGCAGCAGGCTGAGCGCGCCGGCGGTGCCGAAGTCGTTGTAGACGAAGGCGTACCGGTAGACGAGGAACATGACGGTGACCGTGGAGTCCTCGGGGCCGCCGCCGGTCATCACGTACGGCTCGGTGAAGACCTGCATGGTCGCGACGATCTGGAGGAGCAGCAGGACGAGCAGCACGAACCGGGTCTGCGGGACGGTGACGTGGCGCAGCCGCTGCCAGACGCCCGCGCCGTCCAGCTCAGCGGCCTCGTAGAGCTCGCCGGGGATGGTCTGGAGTGCGGCCAGGTAGATGAGGGTGGTGGTGCCCATGTTGGCCCAGGTGGAGACGAGGACCAGGGAGATCAGCGAGGTGGAGGAGGAGTCCAGCCAGGCCGAGGTCGGCAGGTGCAGGGTGCGGAGGATCTCGTTGAACAGGCCGGGGCCCGGGTCGTAGAACCACTTCCACATCAGCGCCACGACCACGGGCGGCAGCATCACCGGCAGGTAGACCAGGATGCGGAAGTACGCGCGCGCGTGCCGGAACTCGTTCAGGAGCACCGCGGTCAGGAACGGCACCGCGAAGCCGAGCAGCAGCGCGTACAGGGTGAAGAGGCCGGTGTTCTTCCAGGCGGTGAGGAAGAGCGGGTCGTCGAGGAGCTTCTCGAAGTTGTCGAGACCGACCCAGGTGTTGCCGGTGGCGAAGTTGACCTGCTGGAAGCCGAGCAGCACGTTGCGGACGATCGGCCACCACGAGAACAGCGCGAAGACGGCCACGGCGGCGCAGAGGAACCCGTACGCCGTCAGGTGCTCGCGCAGTGCGCGGCGGCGGGCCGCCCGCCGCCCGGACGGGGCGGGGGAGCGCGGGGGTGCGGCAGGGCGCCGGGGCGGCGACTTCAGCGACACGCTCATCAGGCGGCGCGGTAGATCGCGTTGACCTTCTTCTCGGCGTCGTCGAGAAGGGCGTCGATGTCGGCGTCCTTCTTGGTGAGGACGGCCTGCATCGCCGAGTCGAGCACCGAGTAGACCTCCTGGGCCTTGGGCGGCTCGATGACGCCGGGGACCTTCGGGGCGGAGTCCATGAAAGCCCGGTAGTTGCCGGTCGGCATGTTGGCGTTCTCCTGCTTCACCTTCTCGATCCGGTCGCGGACCGGGCCCTCGAAGATGTCGGGGACGGTCGGCATCGGGATGCCGACCGGGAGCTCGGCATCGGCGTAGGCGGCGACGTTCTTCTCGATGAGGCCGGGGTTCAGGTAGCGCCACTGGATCCACTTGACGCCGGCCTTGACCGTCGCCGGGGACGCCTTGGGGTTGATCATGTAGCCCTCGCCGCCGAGCAGCGTGGCCTTGGCGTCCGGCATCGGGGCGAGGGCGTAGTCCGCGTACTTCCCGCCGAACTGCTTGGCGATGACGGTGATGTTGTCGGCCGCCGCGACGTACATGCCGAGCTTGCCGGAGCCCATCATCCGCTGCACGTCCTCGACCTGGAGCAGCTGCTTGCTGCCCATGGACCCGTCCTTCCAGCGCATGTCGTGCAGGTCCTGGAAGGTGGCCCGGCCCTCCGCGGTGTTGAACGCCGCCTTCCACGTGCCGTCGCTCTCCGTCGCGATCCGGCCGCCGCGGGAGTACAGCTCGGCCGTGTAGTGCCAGCCGCCCTGGTTGTTCGCGGAGAAGTCGGCGTAGCCCACGGTGTTGTCGCCGAGTGCGGCGATCTTCTCGGCGGCCTTGCGGACGTCCGCCCAGGTCTCCGGCGGCCGGTCGGGGTCGAGGCCCGCCTTCTCGAACAGCGCGCGGTTGTAGAGCAGGCCCATCGAGTAGTTGGACGTCGGCAGGCCGTACTGGCGGCCCCGCCCGTCCTGGAAGATCTTCATCAGCGGGTCCTGGATGTCGCCGCGGCGCGGCATGTCCTCGACGGCGTCCGTGATGTCCGCGGCCTGCTTCTTCTCGATCAGGGACCGGGTGTCGGTGAAGTAGACGTAGAAGACGTCCTCCAGCTTGCCGCCGGCCAGCTTCGCGTTGAAGGTCTTCGGGTCCATGAAGCCCTCGTGGGCCACGATGTCGATGTCCGGGTTGGCCTTCTCGAACTGCCGCACGTGCCGGTCGAAGAGCTTGCGCTCGAAGGCCTGGGTCTTCGGCGGCTGCCCGTTGACGTCGAGCTTCACCGTGCCGCCGGAATCCGAGTCGCCTCCGTCGCTGCTGGTGCCGCAAGCGGTCAGCGAAACCAGCGCGAGAACGGTCGCGGTGGCGAGCGTGAGCGTTCGTCCGCTCACGGCCGTCCGTCTGCTCATGCCTGTGCGGCTGCTCGTGGATGACATCAGGAGACCCCTTCCGGGTCGTGCTGCCGTGCGGTGGGTGCCGTGCCGGGTGCGGCGCATACATAACCACCGGCGCAACGGCCGCGCAATAAGTCGTACGAAGTTTGCAAGAAGTGGACCGCGCCGCCGTGAGTCTTCGCCAGAGCGGTGTGACGACTTCCGCCCCGGCCGTAGTCAACTCGACACTTCTCTGCAACTCTCCAACTTCTGAACGCGAAATCCTGCGCACCGCGAGACCGACCGTCACGAGACGAAGGAGTCGCACGAGCCATGAGACGCATCAGAGACGCCCAGGGCGCGGCCCGGAGACCCCGCCTGTGGTGGCGGCCGTTCGCCGCCGCCCTCACCGCGACCCTGCTCCTGCTCGGCCTGCCCGCCCTGTCCGCCTCCGCGGCGGGCGGCCCCGACCTGGCCGCGGGCAAGCCGGCCAGGGCGAGCAGCGCCAAGTCGGCACACCCGGCCGGACAGGTCACCGACGGCAACCCGGCTTCGTACTGGGAGAGTTCGTCGTCCGACCTGCCGCAGTGGGTGCAGGTCGACCTCGGCCGCGCCACCCGCGTCGACGAGGTGGTCCTCAAGCTGCCGTCGTCCTGGGAGGCCCGCAAGCAGACCCTCTCCGTGCAGGGCAGCCCGGACGGCGACGGCTTCAGCACCCTCGCCGCGTCGGCCGCGCACTCCTTCACCCCCGGCGAGGGCAACACGGTGACGGTCCGCTTCCCGGCCGCGCAGACCCGGCACATACGGGTGCACATCACCGCCAACACCGGCTGGCCCGCCGCCCAGCTCGCCGAACTGCGGGTGCACGCCGCCGCCGACGCCTCGGTCGACCTGGCCCTCGGCAAGACCCTCAAGGCGAGCAGCCACACCGAGACGTACACCGCCGCCCACGCCAACGACGGCAACCGCGCCAGCTACTGGGAGAGCGACAACGGCAAGCTGCCCCAGTGGATCCAGGCCGACCTCGGCGCGTCCGTGAAGGTCGACGAGGTCGTGCTGCGCCTGCCCGGCGGCTGGGACGGCCGCAGCCAGACCCTGAAGCTCCAGGGCAGCACCGACGGCACGGACTTCACCGATCTGACCGCGTCGAAGGAGCACGCGTTCACCGCGGCCACCGAGCACACCGCGACGCTCGCCCTCGACACCGTCACCACGCGCTACGTACGCGTGCTCATCAGCGCCAACACGGGCCGGGACGCCGCCCAGCTGTCCGAGCTGGAGATCTACGGCCCGGCGGGCGGCGACTCCAAGGCACCCACCGCGCCCGCCGGCCTCGCCCTCACCGAACCGGAGCCGGGCCGCGTCAAGCTCACCTGGGGCGCGTCCGAAGACGACAAGGGCGTCACGGCGTACGACGTGTACGCCAACGGGGAACTGCGCACCAGCGTCTCCGGCGACGTGCGGACGTACACGGACACGCAGCCGGCGAGCGCCACCGTCACCTACTACGTGCGCGCCCGCGACGCGGCGGGCAACGCCTCCGCCAACAGCAACTCCGTGACCCGCAAGGGCGATTCGGGGGACACGCAGGCCCCGACCGCACCCACGGACCTCGCCCTCACCCAGCCCTCCAGCGGACAGATCAAGCTGACCTGGGGCGCGTCGAACGACAACGTGAAGGTGACGGCGTACGACGTGTACGCGGACGGCAAGCTCCTGAAGTCCGTCGCCGGTGACGTGACGACGTACACCGACGCGCGGCCCGCGAGCGCCACGGTCACCTACTCGGTGCGGGCCCGCGACGCGGCCGGCAACGTCTCGGCGCACAGCGGCACCGTGACCCGGCCGGGCGGCGGCACCACCGACCTGGCGGCGGGCAAGCCGATCACGGCGTCCTCCGTGATCCACACGTACGTCGCCGAGAACGCCAACGACGGTGAGACGTCCACCTATTGGGAGGGCGCCGCTGGCAGCTACCCGAACACGCTGACCGTCAAGCTCGGCGCCAACGCCGACATCGACGCGGTGGTCATCAAGCTCAATCCGGACGCCGCGTGGGGCCCGCGTACGCAGAAGGTGCAGGTGCTCGGCCGGGAGCAGCGGGCCGCCGACTTCACCTCGCTGGTGGCGGAGAAGGAGTACTCCTTCAGCCCGTCCGGCAATCAGAACACCGTCACCATTCCGGTCTCCGCCAAGGCCGCCGACGTGCGGCTGCGGTTCACCGCGAACAGCGGGGCCACGGCCGGGCAGGTCGCCGAGTTCCAGGTCATGGGCGTCCCCGCGGCCAACCCCGACCTGGAGATCACCAAGCTGTCGTACGCCCCCGAGGCGCCGGCCGAGACCGACGGGCTGAAGCTGACCGCGACCGTGCGCAACCGCGGCAGCGAGGCCTCGCCGGCCACCGACGCCGCCTTCCGCCTCGGCGGCGACAAGGCGGGCACGGCGGCCGTGGGCGCGCTCGGCGCGGGCGAGTCGACGACGGTGAGCGCCGACACGGGCGCGCGCCCGTCGGGTTCGTACGCCTTCAGCGCGGAGGTCGACACCAAGAACGAGGTGATCGAGCAGGACGAGGGCAACAACACGTACACGAGCCCGAACCAGCTGGTGGTCAAGCCCGTCGACTCGTCCGACCTGGTGGCGTCACCGGTGAGCTGGACGCCGTCCGCACCCGCCAAGGGCAAGGAGGTCACCTTCAGCGTCGCGATCAAGAACCAGGGCAGCAAGGCGTCCGCGTCCGGCGCGCACGGCATCACGCTGCTCGTGCAGGACGCCAAGGGCGCCACGGTGAAGACCCTGACCGGCGAGCACAACGGCACGATCGGCGCGGGCGACACCACCGCACCGGTCAGGCTCGGCACCTGGACGGCCGCCGACGGCCGCCACACCGTCAAGACGGTGATCGCCGACGACGCCAACGAGCTGCCGGTGAAGCGCGAGAACAACACCAGCACCCGTCCGCTGTTCGTCGGCTGCGGCGCCGACATGCCCTACGACACCTACGAGGCGGAGGACGGCGTGCTCGCCGGCGGCGCGAAGACCGTCGGACCGAACCGCACCGTCGGCGACCTCGCGGGCGAGGCATCGGGCCGCAAGGCCGTCACCCTGAACTCGACCGGCGAGTCCGTGGAGTTCACCGCCAAACAGGACACCAACACACTCGTCACCCGCTTCTCCATCCCGGACGCGCCGGGTGGCGGCGGCACCGAGGCGACCCTGAACATCTACGTCGACGGCGTCTTCCGCAAGGCCATCGACCTCACCTCCAAATACGCCTGGCTGTACGGCGACGAGGCCGCACCCGGCAACTCGCCCGGCGCGGGCCCGGCCCGCCACATCTACGACGAGGCACACGTCGTCCTCGGCGAGACGGTCAAGGCGGGCAGCAAGATCAGACTCCAGAAGGACAACGCCAACACCTCCCGCTACGCCATCGACTTCGTCGACCTGGAGCAGGTGGCCCCGAAGACCAACCCGGACCCGGGCACCTACGCCGTACCCGCCGGATTCACCCACCAGGACGTGCAGAACGCCCTGGACAAGGTCCGCATGGACACCACCGGAAAGCTGACGGGCGTCTATCTGCCGCCCGGCGACTACGAGACGGGCAGCAAGTTCCAGGTCTACGGAAAGGCCGTGAAGGTGGTCGGCGCCGGGCCCTGGTACACCCGCTTCCACGCGCCGAGGAGCCAGGAGAACACGGACATCGGATTCCGTGCCGAGGCGAGCGCGAACGGCTCCTCCTTCTCCGGGTTCGCCTACTTCGGCAACTACACGTCCCGTATCGACGGGCCGGGAAAGGTCTTCGACTTCCAGAACGTCTCCGACATCACCATCGACGACATCTGGAACGAACACATGGTGTGCCTCTACTGGGGCGCCAACACGGACCGCATGACGATCAAGAACTCGCGGATCCGCGACATGTTCGCCGACGGGATCAACATGACCAACGGCAGCACGGACAACCGGGTCACGAACAACGAGGCACGGGCCACCGGTGACGACAGCTTCGCCCTCTTCTCGGCGATCGACGCCGGGGGAGCGGACATGAAGAACAACGTCTACGAGAACCTGACCACGGTCCTGACCTGGCGCGCGGCGGGTGTCGCCGTCTACGGCGGATACAACAACACCTTCCGCAACATCCGGATCGCCGACACTCTCGTCTACTCCGGAATCACCATCAGCTCCCTGGACTTCGGCTACCCGATGAACGGTTTCGGGAAGGACCCGACCACCTTCGAGAACATCACGGTCGAGCGGGCCGGCGGCGCCTTCTGGAAGGGCCAGGACTTCCCCGCCGTCTGGGCGTTCTCCGCGTCGAAGGTGTTCCAGGGAATCCGGGTGAACAACGTCGACATCATCGACCCGACGTACCACGGGGTGATGTTCCAGACGAAATACTCCGGCGGGCAGCCCGAATTCCCGGTGAAGGACACCGTCTTCACGGACGTGTCCATCAAGGGCGCACCGATCGGCATCTATGTGAACGAGATGCCGGAGCCGGGCCAGGGCCCTGCCGTCGGTGAAGCGACGTTCGTACGGCCCGAGTTCAGCGGCAACGGACAGAACATCAAGAACGACACGTCCACGTTCAAGCTCACACTGCAACCCTGACGCGACACGCGTGCGGCCGCCCGGATTTCGGGCGGCCGTATACGCAACTGGCTTGCATGCCTTGCGCTATTCTTGCGGCCATGACGCGACGACTTGCTCAAGTTGCGAAGAAGGTGGGGGTCAGCGAGGCGACGGTCAGCCGCGTCCTCAACGGCAAGCCGGGGGTCTCCGCCGCGACCCGGCAGTCCGTACTGACGGCGCTCGACGTCCTCGGCTACGAGCGGCCCACGCAACTGCGCGGCGAGCGCGCCCGGCTCGTCGGCCTCGTCCTTCCCGAGCTGCAGAACCCGATCTTCCCCGCGTTCGCCGAGGTCATCGGCGGCGCCCTCGCCCAGCAGGGGCTCACGCCCGTCCTGTGCACCCAGACCAGGGGCGGCGTCTCCGAGGCCGACTACGTGGAGCTGCTGCTCCAACAGCACGTCTCCGGCGTGGTGTTCGCCAGCGGTCTCTTCGCGGAGGCCGACGCGCCGCACGACCACTACCACCGCCTTGCGGAGCGGAACATCCCGGTCGTCCTCATCAACGCGTCGATCGAGGGCCTCGACTTCCCCTGCGTCGCGTGCGACGACGCCATCGCCGTCGAACAGGCCTGGCGCCACCTCGCCTCGCTCGGGCACGAGCGGATCGGCCTGGTCCTCGGCCCCGCCGACCACGTCCCTTCGCGCCGCAAGCTCGAAGCCGCCCGGGGCGTGGCGAAGGCCGCGGGCACGGCACTCGCCGAGGAGTTCGTCGAGCGGTCGATCTTCTCGCTGGAAGGCGGCCAGGCCGCCACCTCGCGCCTGCTGGACAAGGGCGTCACCGGGGTCGTCTGCGCGAGCGACCCGCTCGCACTCGGCGCGATCAGGGCCGCCCGGCGCCGCGGCCTCTCCGTCCCCGCCGACATCTCCGTCGTCGGCTACGACGACTCGGCCTTCATGACCTGCACGGAACCGCCCCTTTCGACCGTGCGCCAGCCCATCGAGGCGATGGGCCGCGCGGCGGTCGACCTGCTGTGCGCCCAGATCCGCGGCAGCCAGACCCACCCCGGCGAGCTCCTCTTCGAACCGGAGCTCGTCGTGCGCGGCTCGACCGCGCAGCGCGTCAGCACTCGATGATGTTGACCGCCAGACCGCCGCGGGCCGTCTCCTTGTACTTGACGCTCATGTCGGCGCCGGTCTCCTTCATGGTCTTGATGACCTTGTCGAGGGAGACCTTGTGGGAGCCGTCGCCCCGCATCGCCATCTTGGCCGCGGTGACGGCCTTGACCGCCGCCATGCCGTTGCGCTCGATGCACGGGATCTGGACGAGGCCGCCGACGGGGTCGCAGGTCAGGCCGAGGTTGTGCTCCATGCCGATCTCGGCGGCGTTCTCCACCTTCTCCGGGGAGCCGCCCAGGACCTCGGCGAGCGCGCCCGCCGCCATCGAGCAGGCGGAGCCGACCTCGCCCTGGCAGCCGACCTCGGCGCCGGAGATCGAGGCGTTCTCCTTGAAGAGCATGCCGATGGCGCCCGCGGCGAGCAGGAAGCGGACCACGCCGTCCTCGTCGGCCCCGGGGATGAAGTTCATGTAGTAGTGCAGGACGGCCGGGATGATGCCCGCCGCGCCGTTCGTCGGGGCGGTCACGACCCGGCCGCCGGCCGCGTTCTCCTCGTTCACGGCCATCGCGTAGAGCGTGATCCACTCCATGGCGCGGGCCTGCGGGTCGCCCTCGGCGCGCAGCTGGCGGGCCGAGTTCGCGGCCCGGCGGCGCACCTTCAGGCCGCCCGGCAGGATGCCCTCGCGGGACATGCCGCGGGAGACGCACGCCTGCATGACGCGCCAGATGTCGAGGAGACCCTCGCGGATCTCCTCCTCCGTGCGCCAGGCCTTCTCGTTCTCCAGCATCATCGCGGAGATGGACAGGCCGGTCTCCTCGGAGAGACGCAGCAGCTCGTCACCGGTGCGGAAGGGGTACTTCAGGACGGTGTCGTCCGGCACGATCGGGTTCTCACCGGCCGCGCCCTCTTGATTGAGGACGGTCTCGTCGACGACGAAGCCGCCACCCACGGAGTAGTACGTCTTCTCCAGGACCAGGGCGCCCTCGTGGTCGTACGCGAAGACCGTCATGCCGTTGGCGTGGTACGGCAGCGCCTTGCGGCGGTGCAGGACCAGGTCCTCGTCGAAGTCGAAGTCGATCTCGTGCATGCCGAGCAGGTTGAGGCGGCGGCCGCTCTTGATCTCCTCGACACGGTCGTCGGCCGTCTCCACGTTCACCGTGCGGGGCGACTCGCCCTCCAGGCCGAGCAGGACGGCCTTCGGGGTGCCGTGGCCGTGGCCGGTCGCGCCGAGCGAGCCGTACAGCTCCGCCCGTATCGCGGTGGTGTGGGCCATCAGGCCCTCGTTCTTGAGGCGGCTCGCGAACATGCGGGCGGCGCGCATCGGACCGACCGTGTGGGAGCTGGACGGGCCGATGCCGATCGAGAACAGGTCGAAGACCGAGATGGCCACGGAGAACTCCAAAGGGTGGTTGGTAGACGCCGTTGTCTGCCGGGGGTGGTGCAGAAAGCAGGGCGTGAGCCGGGCATGAGCACGGGGCACCGCACTCACTGTGTTCACTTCCAGTGTGCGCGGTGCCCCGACGTTTCGTACGAACGAAAAGCGTACGAAAATGCTACAGGTTGGGGTACAGCGGGTGCTTGTCGGCCAGAGCGGTCACCCGGGCCTTGAGGGAGTCCGCGTCGAAGCCGGGCTTGAGGGCCTCGGCGATGATGTCGGCGACCTCGCGGAAGTCCTCCTCCTGGAAGCCGCGCGTGGCGAGCGCCGGGGTGCCGATCCGCAGGCCCGAGGTGACCATCGGGGGGCGCGGGTCGTTCGGGATCGCGTTGCGGTTGACCGTGATGCCGACCTCGTGGAGGCGGTCCTCGGCCTGCTGCCCGTCGAGCTCGCTGTTGCGCAGGTCGACGAGGACCAGGTGCACGTCCGTGCCGCCGGACAGGACGTCGACGCCGACGGCCTTCGCGTCCTCCTGGACCAGGCGCTCGGCGAGGATGCGGGCGCCGTCCAGGGTGCGCTGCTGGCGCTCCTTGAACTCCTCCGAGGCCGCGACCTTGAAGGAGACGGCCTTGGCCGCGATCACGTGCTCGAGCGGGCCGCCCTGGAAGCCGGGGAAGACCGCGGAGTTCAGCTTCTTCGCGAAGTCCTTGGTGCGGGCCAGGATGACGCCGCCGCGCGGGCCGCCGAGGGTCTTGTGTGTGGTGGAGGTCACCACGTCCGCGTAGGGCACCGGGTTCGGGTGCAGCCCGGCGGCGACGAGCCCGGCGAAGTGCGCCATGTCGACCCACAGGTACGCGCCGACCTCGTCGGCGATCCGGCGGAACTCGGCGAAGTCCAGGTGGCGCGGGTAGGCGGACCAGCCCGCGATGATCACCTTCGGGCTGTTCTCCTTGGCCAGGCGCTCGACCTCGGCCATGTCGACCAGACCGGCCTCGTCGACGTGGTACGGGACCACGTTGAACTGCTTGCCGGAGAAGTTCAGGCGCATGCCGTGCGTGAGGTGGCCGCCGTGCGCCAGGTCGAGGCCGAGGATCGTGTCGCCGGGCTGGGCGATCGCGAAGAGGGCGGCCTGGTTCGCGGAGGCGCCGGAGTGCGGCTGGACGTTGGCGTACTCGGCGCCGAACAGCTCCTTGATCCGGTCGATCGCGATCTGCTCGGCCACGTCCACGTGCTCGCAGCCACCATAGTAGCGGCGGCCGGGGTAGCCCTCGGCGTACTTGTTGGTGAGGACGGTGCCCTGGGCCTCCATGACGGCGACCGGAGCGAAGTTCTCCGAGGCGATCATCTCCAGGGTGGACTGCTGGCGGTGGAGCTCGGCGTCGACGGCGGCGGCGACGTCCGGGTCCAGCTCGTGGAGAGGGGTGTTCAGAAGCGACATCACACGATCCCTATCGGTATGGGTCAGCCGGCGGTGAAGGCGGTGTACTCATCGGCGGACATCAGGTCGTCCGGCTCGTCCGTGATGCGCACCTTGAACAGCCAACCGCCCTCGAACGGGGCGGAATTGACCAGCGACGGGTCCTCGACGACGTCCTGGTTGGCGGCGACGACCTCGCCGTTGACCGGGGAGTAGAGGTCGCTGACCGACTTGGTCGACTCCAGCTCGCCGCAGGACTCGCCCGCGACCAGGGTGTCGCCGACCTCGGGGAGCTGGGCGAAGACGACGTCACCGAGCGCGTTGGCCGCGTGCTCCGTGATGCCGACGGTCGCCACGCCGTCCTCGGTGGCCGACAGCCACTCGTGCTCCTTGCTGTAGCGAAGCTGCTGGGGGTTGCTCATGACCTGAATTCTCCTGTACGCGGGTGGGTGCTGCGGAACGGGGACGATGTGCGGGGGGTCACTTCTGGCGCTTGTAGAACGGCAGGGCCACGACCTCGTACGGCTCGTGGGTGCCGCGGATGTCCACACCGACACCCGGCGTGCCCGGCGCCGCGTGCCCGGCGTCGACGTACGCCATCGCGATCGGCTTGCCCAGCGTCGGGGACGGGGCGCCGGAGGTGACCTCGCCGATGACCTTGCCGTCGGCGACCACGGAGAAGCCCGCGCGCGGGACCCGGCGGCCCTCGGCGATCAGCCCGACCAGCTTGCGCGGCGGGGCGGTCTCGGCGCGCTCGGCGGCGGCGGCCAGGGCCGCGCGGCCCACGAAGGAGTCCGCCTGTGACGTCTTCTCGAACTTGACGACGCGGCCGAGCCCGGCGTCGAAGGGCGTCAGCTCGGCGGTCAGCTCGTGCCCGTACAGCGGCATGCCCGCCTCCAGGCGCAGCGTGTCGCGGCAGGAGAGACCGGCCGGGACCATGCCGACCGGCGTGCCCGCCTCCATCAGCGCGTTCCACAGCTTCTCGGCGTCACCGGGGGCGACGAAGAGCTCGAAGCCGTCCTCGCCGGTGTAGCCGGTGCGGGCGATCAGCGCGGGGACGCCCGCGACGGTGCCGGGCAGGCCCGCGTAGTACTTGAGGTTGTCCAGGTCGGCATCCGTGAGTGACTTGAGGATGCCGGGGGACTCGGGGCCCTGGACGGCGAGGAGCGCGTACGCCTCGCGGTCGTCGCGGACCTCGGCGTCGAACCCCTCGACGCGGTTGCTCAGCTCGTCCAGCACGGTCCGGGCGTTGGAGGCGTTGGCGACGACCATGTACTCGGGGGTCTCCGCCTCGCCGAGGCGGTAGACGATCAGGTCGTCCAGGATGCCGCCGTCCTCGGCGACGATCATCGTGTAGCGGGCACGGCCGACACCGATGGAGCCGATGTTGCCGACCAGCGAGAAGTTCAGGAAGTCCACGGCCTCCGGTCCTGTGACCGTGATCTCGCCCATGTGGGAGAGGTCGAAGAGGCCGGCCTTGGTGCGCACGGCGTTGTGCTCGTCGCGCTCGCTGCCGTACCGCAGCGGCATGTCCCAGCCCGCGAAGTCGGTCATGGTCGCGCCGAGCGCGCGATGCACGGCATCGAGGGCTGTGAGACGGGGGGCAGTGCTCATGAAGGGAACTCCCAGGGCATGACGGGCGAGGTCGATCCTCCCCATCTGTCATCGGAACCTGAGAGGTTCGCCGAGAGTGTCCCGGTATCCGGGACGCCCGGCTTGCACCTTGGGTGGGACCGCCGGGGCGGCCCGCTTTTCAGATGTGCCTCGCCCGCGCGGTACGGGGCCTGAGAGATTCAAGGGAGGGACTTGCTCCTTCGGCGCCCCGGGCACGCGGTGCGTGCTGGCTCCGGGGACTCTCCCGCGCGGATTCAAACGGCCGGTATGGAGTTGGCGGGCACATCATTGCACGCGACCCTGTCCAGGGGGACCCTTGCCCGGATACGGATGCCATGGCCCCGGAATGCTCTTGTGCCGCATTACCTTCTCTTTACACTTGCTGGGGAAGGCAGTACGTGACCGCTACGGGGAGGCCGATCACGGTGCGCAGCAGGACCAGCGTCTTTGCCACTACCACGGGGGTGGCACTGCCCAAGCAGGCCGCCACCCCGGCCGCGGAGAGCTGCGGCCCGCTCCCCGTGGCCGTCGTCCGGGACCTGCGGCAGCGGGCCGGCCACAGCCCCCGCCGCCTCACCTTCGGCGAGGGCGACCTCGTCGTCGTCTCCGGGCTGCCCGGTGGCGGAAAGTCGACGCTGATGCGGCAGGCCGTCACGGGCCCCCGCATCGACTCCCAGGACACCCGCGACCGCTGGGCCCACCGCATGCCCCGCCTGCTGCCGTACGCGGTCTACCGCCCCCTGGTCCGCCTCGCGCACTACGCCGGCCTGCGCCGCACCCTGCGCACCGGGGCCGGCGTCGTCGTGCACGACTGCGGCACCCAGGCGTGGGTGCGCCGCTGGCTCGCCCGCGAGGCCGCCCGCCGCGGCGCCGCCCTGCACCTGCTGCTGCTCGACGTCCCGGTGGACACGGCGCTCCAGGGCCAGCGCGAGCGTGGCAGGGGCGTCTCCCGGTACGCGTTCACGCGGCACCGCAGGACGGTCGGCCGCCTCGTCGGCGCCACCGAGCGCGGCGACCTGCCCCGCGGCTGCCGCTCCGCGGTGCTGCTCGACCGCGACGCGGCACAGGTCCTCCGGGTGATCGCCTTCGACCGCTGAGGCGGCCGACGCTAGGGTTCGAGCCGCAGGCAGAGCGGTCGCGAGCAGGAGTTGGACGGACAGATGGACTTTCCGGCGCAGGCACATGCCCATCCCTACGGCGGATGGCCGGGCAACGAACTGGAGGAGGTCCTCGCCGCCTCCCTCGGCGCCGACGCGTCGGCGGGCGCCCGGATCGTGGAGGTGCTCGGCCGCAGCCAGATCTGGATCCCGCTGCCGAACGGCGGCGGCCCCGACAGCGGCACCCTCGACCTGCCGACCCTGGAGATCGACGGCCAGGCGTACGTCCCCGTCTTCAGCTCCGAACAGCAGTTCCGGCAGGCCCTCGGCGAAGCGGCCGACCGGATGGGCCACACCGTGGCGCCCGCCGTGGAGTTCGCCCGCGGCCTCCCCCCGCAGCTGGGCATCGCGCTCAACCCGGACGGCACCGTCGGCGTCCCGCTGCCGCCACCCGCCGTCGCCGAGCTCAGCCGGGCCGGCCGCACCCCGCTGGACGGACCCGCCACCGGCGGCCGGGTGCGCCTGTACGAGCCGGACTGGCAGCACGACCCGGTGGACTTCCTGGCCGCCGCGGGCCGCGAGTTCGAGGCGGCCGGCGTGGTCCTCACCGCCCGCCGCTGCCTGGCCGCCATCGAGACGGACGAACCCACCCTCTTCGTCGGCGTCGAGCTGTCCACCTGGGACGGCAACGCCCGCGAGCTCCCCATGGAGGCCCTCGGCCGGGCCCTCGGCCAGGCACCGGCCCCGTGGCCGGTGAACCTCGTCCTGCTCGACGTGGCGCAGGACCCGGTGGGCGACTGGCTGCGCGCGAAGGTGCGGCCGTTCTACCACCGGATCGCCGCTTAAGCTGGTTCCATTCCTCTGTCGTCTTCCACGGGGACACCGAGTTCGTCACGAAGGAGCGGTTACGGGTGAGTGCGTCGGGCACGGCCGCGGCCGGGCAGTTCGAGCAGTTGCTGCGCCAGGTCACGCCGGGGCGTTACGACGCCTACGAGGCACTGCTGCGCGCCCTCGCCGCCGACCAGGTGTGGATGCTGCTCTGGCACGGCCAGGCCGGCTCGCCCGACGCCCAGTACGGGAACATGGAGGTTGACGGCCTCGGCTACGCCCCGTGCGTGACCTCCGCCCAGGAGCTCTCCGCCAGTGGCTGGAACCGCAGCTACGAAGTGGTGCGCGGCACCGACATCGCCCGCACCCTCTACCCCGACCACTACGGCCTCTGGCTCAACCCGCACGCGCCCGGCGGCGGCCTCGGCATCCCGTGGCTGGATCTGCGCCGCATCGCCACCGGCCTCGACCTGCTGCCCGCGGGACCGCTCCGGCTCACCGAGCCGAGCATCGAAATCCCCCAGTTCTACGCCCTGTTGACGCAGAACGCGCACCGCACCCCCGCCGTGCGCTCGCTGCGCCGCGCCTGGGTGCAGCCCGCGCTCGGGGCGCCCTATCTGGCCATCGGCCTGGACGTGTACGACACGTCGCCGCCGTCGGTCGACGCGGTGCGCGCGATGATGCAGCAGTCCATCCCGGCCGTCCCCGAGGGCCTGCCCGTCTCGACCGTCGCGATGTCCGACGACTACGACCCGGTCGCGATGTGGCTGCGCGCCAACGCCCGCCCGTTCTACGACCGCGAGGCGCAGGCGGCCCCGGCGCAGGCCGGCGGTTACGGATACCCCGCGCAGTACTGAGCAGCGCCGACGGACGCGATGTCCGTTCTGGTGCCGGTGGGACCCTATGGGCTCCCGTGGCGCCTTGCACCCCAACTGCCCCGTGTTCGCCCCTCGTTCACCCGCGTCCGCATAACGGAACACCTCGATCAGCATCACGGTTGCGCATCCTTTCCCCGTCAAGTCTGGTAACAGATCGCGACGTGGATGAAGACTCCCGCTCCAGGGGCTTTCGCCCCCTGTGTACGACGGACTGATCACGTCGCTACAGCGGCAAGTGCGGGCCGGTCACCACCGGTTGAGAGGGGTCCCTGCCACGATGACGGCACCATTGCATGACACACCTGCGGACGCGGACCCGACCGAGGACGTCGCCCCCGCAGTTGATGCAGGGGTGAAAAAGGTCGAGGGCCGGTCCCTCAAGCAGATCGCCTGGAACCGCCTGAAGCGGGACAAGGTCGCCCTGGCCGGCGGTTTCACGGTGCTGTTCCTGGTGCTGGTCGCCATCTTCGCGCCCTTGATCGTGAGCCTGCTGGGCCACCCGCCCAACGACTTCCACCAGGAGGAGCTCGACGAGCTGACCAACCTCCCCAAGGGCGCGCTCGGCGGTGTCAGCGGCGACTTCCTCTTCGGCGTCGAGCCCAACAAGGGCCGCGACATCTTCAGCCGGATCGTCTACGGAGCACGCATCTCGCTGCTCGTGGCCTTCCTGGCGGCCGTCGTCGCCGTCGCCCTCGGCACGCTCTTCGGCATCATCGCCGGCTACTTCGGCGGCTGGATCGACGCCCTGATCAGCCGCGTGATGGACGTACTGCTCTCGTTCCCGCAGCTGCTCTTCATCATCTCGCTGGTCTCGGTCCTGCCGGACGACCTGCTCGGTCTCACCGGGAGCGGGGTGCGCGTCGGCATCCTCGTGCTGGTCATCGGCTTCTTCGGCTGGCCCTACGTCGGCCGGATCGTGCGCGGTCAGACGCTCTCGCTCCGGGAGCGCGAGTACGTGGAGGCGGCCCGCAGCCTCGGCGGCGGACGGCGCCACATCCTGTTCCGCGAGCTGCTGCCCAACCTGGTCGCGCCCATCACCGTCTACGCGACGCTGATGATCCCGACCAACATCCTCACGGAGGCGGCCCTCAGCTTCCTCGGCGCCGGTGTGAAGCCGCCGACGGCCTCCTGGGGCGGCATGCTGCGGGACGCGCTCGAGACGTACGAGCACGACCCGATGTTCATGGTCTTCCCGGGCGTCACGATCTTCATCACCGTGCTGGCCTTCAACCTCTTCGGCGACGGGCTGCGGGACGCGCTCGACCCGAAGGGGACGCGCTAGAAGCGCCCAACCGGCTTGCCCCTGCCGCATGTCAGGTGGCTCTAACCATGGTTCTCCGGCAGCACATGGCCAGGGACCGCGAATCTCGGAGGTTACGAGAAAATGCCCACAGTTTCCTCGAAACGACGGCTCACCAGCGGTGCGGCCCTCGTCGTCGCGGCGCTGGTGACCACCACGGCGTGCGGCGGCGGTGACGGTGGCGACGGCGACTCGAAGGGCGCCGGCTACAACGCCGCGCTCAACAAGGTGGCCAACCCGTCGAAGAAGAAGGGGGGGACGCTGAAGATGGTCGGCAAGCAGGACCTCGACTCGGCCGACCCCCAGCGTGCCTACTACGGCATGTCCTGGGACTTCATGCGCTTCTACACCCGGCAGCTGGTGTCCTACGACACCAAGCCGGGCAAGGCGGGCACGAAGCTGGTCCCGGACCTCGCCACCTCCACCGCGAAGATCTCGGACGACGGCAAGACCTACACGTACAAGCTGCGTGACGGGGTCACCTGGGAGGACGGCTCCAAGCTGACCTCCAAGGACGTCAAGTACGGCATAGAGCGCTCCTGGGCGACGGACACCATCACCGGTGGCCCGGGATACATCCGGCAGGCGCTCGACCCGGACAAGAAGTACAAGGGCCCCTACAAGGACAAGGGCGGTCTGAAGGCGATCGAGACGCCCGACGACCAGACCATCGTCTTCAAACTGCCCAAGCGCAACGGTGACTTCGAGCAGTTCCTCGCCATGCCCACCGGTTCGCCGGTGAAGGCGGCCAAGGACACCAAGGCGAAGTACACCGCGCGCCCGTTCTCCTCGGGCCCGTACAAGTTCGAGTCGTACAAGTCCGGCAAGAAGATCGTGCTGGTCCGCAACACGGCCTGGAAGAAGTCCTCGGACCCGATCCGCGCCGCGCTGCCCGACAAGATCGACGTGACGATCTCCGCCAACCTGGAGGAGAACGACAAGAAGCTGATGGCGGGCGACTACGACGTCGACCTCAACGGCACGGGCATGACCCAGTCCGGCCGCGTCTCCGCCGTCTCGGACCACCGCGGCAACGTCGACAACATGCACACGTCCTTCGTGCGCTACGTCGCCCTGATCCACACCGCGGAGCCCTTCGACGACGTCCACTGCCGCAAGGCCGTCTTCTACGGCACGGACTTCGCGAGCCTGCAGCAGACCCGCGGCGGCAAGGTCGCGGCCGGTGACATCGCCAACAGCACCTTCCCCGAGGCGATCCCCGGTCACAGCGACTACGACCCGTACGGCGTCCTGGCGCGCAAGGGCAAGCCCGACGCGGCCAAGGCCAAGGACGAGCTGAAGAAGTGCGGCAAGCCGAACGGCTTCAAGGCCAAGCTCACCGCCCGCAACAACAACCCGGGTGAGGTCGACGCCGCCGAGGCGCTCCAGGCCCAGCTGAAGAAGGTCGGCATCGACATCAGCGTCGAGTCCCTCGACGGCGCCGACTCCGCCAGCATCACCGGCTCGCCCTCCGTCGTGAAGAAGCGCGGCTACAGCATGCAGATGAGCGGCTGGGGCCCGGACTTCCCGTCCGGCCAGGGCTACGCGCAGCCGCTGTTCGACAGCCGCTTCCTGATCGAGAACGGCAACTACAACGAGTCGCAGATCAAGGACAAGAAGATCGACGCGCTCTTCGACAAGGCGATCGCTGAGACCGACCCGGCCAAGGCCGGCGAGATCTACAAGCAGCTCGACAAGCGGATCCTCGACAACGCCGACTGGATGCCCTTCCTCTACGAGAAGAACATCACCTGGCGCGGATCGCGGCTGACCAACGCCTACATGTCCGACGCCTACAACGGCCGGTACGACTACGTCTCGCTCGGCGTCGTCAAGTAACAGGCGCAGCCCGACCCGTAGTTGACCGTCCCACCGCCGCCGAATCCCGCCAGTCCGAAGGGCAGGTGATGGCCCCGGGCGGGGGGGGGGGGGCCCCCCCCCGGGGGGCCCCCCCCCCCCCCGCCCCCCCCCCCCGCCGGGGGGGGGCGCCCCCCCCCCCCCCCCCCGCCACAACAAGGTGTGGTGGGGTAGGGCGGGCCCAACCACAACAAAAA
>NZ_JBJDPY010000011.1:0-240835 GCF_044903205.1 Streptomyces sp. NPDC029674 | reverse complement strand
TCAAAAACACACCCCCCCCCCCCCCCCCTTTTTGCCCCCCCCCCCCCCCCCCCCCCCGCGGCGGGCGGGGGGGGGGGCGGGGGCCGGGGGGGGGGGGGCCCCCCCCCCCGGGGGGCCCCCCCCCCCCCCCCGGGCCGCGCACAGTGCTTGCTTATCTCATCCGGCGCCTGATCGCCGTCATCATCATGGTGCTGGTCGTACTGCTCGCGACCTTCACCATCTTCTTCATGCTGCCCAAGTGGGCGGGACAGGACATCGCCGTCCTCTTCGCCGGCAAGGCGTCGGGTGCCGAGCAGCTCGAAGGCATCCGCGTCAAACTGGGCCTCAACGATCCCTTGCTGGTCCAGTTCTGGGACTTCATCAAGGGCATCCCGATGGGCCGCGACTACGTCAACGGCAGTGACGTCACGCACTGCCCGGCCCCCTGCTTCGGCTACTCCTTCCGCACCGAGGCACCGGTGTGGGAGACCCTCAAGGACGCCCTGCCCGTCACCGGCGCGCTCGCCGCGGGCGCCTGTGTGCTGTGGCTGGCCGGCGGCGTCATCACCGGCGTGATCTCCGCGCTGCGCCGGGGCACCATCTGGGACCGCGCCGCGATGACCACCGCGCTCGCCGGTGTCTCCCTGCCCGTCTTCTTCACCGGCATGATCGCGATGGGCATCTTCGTCCACGAACTCGGCTGGGTGAAGATCGCGGACAGCCTCAGCACCGACGACTCGATCGACGTCTGGCTCCAGACGATGATCCTGCCGTGGATCGTGCTCGCCTTCCTCAACGCCGCGATGTACGCCCGCCTCACCCGCGCCACGATGCTCGAAGTGCTCGGCGAGGACTACATCCGCACCGCCCGCGCCAAGGGCCTCGGCGAGCCCACCGTCATCCGCAAGCACGCGCTGCGCTCCGCGATGACCCCGATCCTCACCGTCTTCGGACTCGACCTCGGCGTCCTGATGGGCGGCGCCGTGCTCACCGAGTCCACGTTCAACCTGCCGGGGCTCGGCCTCGAAGCGGTCAAGGCCATCAGCAGCAAGGACCTGCCCGTCATCCTGGGCGTCACCCTGTGCGCGGCGCTCGCGATCGCCGTGGCCAACCTCGTCGTCGACCTTCTGTACGCCGTCATCGACCCGCGAGTGAGGCTGGGATGACCGAACTGTCCAAGAGCGGAGCTGCGGTGGGGGAGCCCGTCACCGGCTCGCCCGCTCCCTCCGCCTTCCTCGAGGTGCGCGACCTCAAGGTGCACTTCCCGACCGACGACGGCCTGGTCAGGTCCGTCGACGGACTCAGCTTCCAGCTGGAGAAGGGCAAGACCCTCGGCATCGTGGGCGAGTCCGGCTCCGGCAAGTCGGTCACCTCGCTGGGCATCCTCGGCCTGCACACCGCCGGCCAGTACGGCGCCCGCAAGGCCCGGATCTCCGGTGAGATCTGGCTGGACGGCAAGGAGCTCCTGTCCGCCCCGCCGGACGAGGTGCGCAAGCTGCGCGGCCGCGAGATGGCGATGATCTTCCAGGACCCGCTCTCCGCGCTGCACCCGTACTACTCCATCGGCAAGCAGATCACCGAGGCGTACCGGGTCCACAACGACGTCGACAAGAAGACCGCCCGCAAGCGGGCGATCGAGATGCTCGACCGGGTCGGGATCCCGCAGCCGGACAAGCGCGTCGACTCCTACCCGCACGAGTTCTCCGGCGGCATGCGCCAGCGCGCGATGATCGCGATGGCCCTCGTCAACAACCCCGAGCTGCTCATCGCCGACGAGCCGACCACCGCCCTGGACGTGACCGTCCAGGCGCAGATCCTCGACCTCATCCGGGACCTGCAGAAGGAGTTCGGCTCCGCCGTCATCATGATCACGCACGACCTGGGCGTGGTCGCCGAGATGGCGGACGAGCTCCTGGTCATGTACGGCGGCCGGTGCGTCGAGCGCGGCACCGCCGAGAAGGTCTTCTACGAACCCCAGCACCCCTACACCTGGGGCCTGCTCGGCTCGATGCCCCGCATCGACCGCGAGCAGACCGAGCGGCTCATCCCGGTCAAGGGCTCCCCGCCCAGCCTGATCAACCTGCCGGGCGGCTGCGCCTTCAACCCGCGCTGCCCCTACGCGGACATCCCCAAGGATCAGATCACCCGCCGCGAGCGCCCCGACCTGCGCGAGGTGGCCCCCGGGCACTACTCCGCCTGCCACATGTCGCAGGACGAGCGCACCCGGATCTGGACCGAAGAGATTGCGCCGAAGCTGTGAACGATGCCGCGAAGGACCAGAAGAACCCCAAAGGCACTGCGAAGGACCAGGAGATGACGATCCCGGCGCAGACGAAGGGCTCGCCCGAGCCGCTGCTCAAGGTCGACGGCCTGGTGAAGCACTTCCCCATCAAGAAGGGGCTGCTCCAGCGCCAGGTGGCGGCGGTGCAGGCGGTCGACGGCCTCTCCTTCGACGTACGCCCCGGTGAAACGCTCGGCGTGGTCGGCGAGTCCGGCTGCGGCAAGTCGACGATGGGCCGGCTCATCACGCGGCTGCTCGAACCGTCGGCCGGGCGCATCGAGTTCGAGGGCACGGACATCACGCATCTGAACACCGCGCGGATGCGCCCGCTCCGCCGCGACGTCCAGATGATCTTCCAGGACCCGTACTCGTCGCTGAACCCGCGGCACACCATCGGCACGATCGTCGGCGCGCCCTTCAAGCTCCAGGGCGTCAAGCCCGAGGGCGGCGTGAAGAAGACCGTGCAGGAGATGCTGGAGCGCGTCGGGCTCAGCCCGGAGCACTACAACCGCTACCCGCACGAATTCTCCGGCGGCCAGCGCCAGCGCATCGGCATCGCGCGGGCCCTCGCCCTGCGGCCCAAGCTGGTCGTGGCGGACGAGCCGGTCTCCGCCCTGGACGTCTCCATCCAGGCCCAGGTGGTCAACCTCCTGGACGACCTCCAGGAAGAGCTCGGCCTCACGTACGTGATCATCGCGCACGACCTGTCGGTCATCCGGCACGTCTCGGACCGCATCGCGGTGATGTACCTCGGCAAGATCGTGGAGCTGGCCGACCGGAACGACCTCTACTCCACGCCGATGCACCCGTACACCAAGGCGCTGCTCTCGGCGGTGCCGGTGCCCGACCCCAAGCGGCGCGGCGTCAAGAGCGAGCGCATCCTGCTCCGCGGCGACGTCCCCTCGCCGATCGACCCGCCCAGCGGCTGCCGCTTCCACACGCGGTGCTGGAAGGCGACGGAGATCTGCAAGACGAAGGAGCCGCCGCTGACCGCGCTCGCCACCGGGCACCAGGTGGCGTGCCACCACCCGGAGAACGCGGCGGACCAGGCACCGCAGGACACCGTGCTCCTCTCGGCGGCCAAGGAGGCCATCGAGGTGGTGTCGGTGGCCACCAAGGCGGACGAGACGGCGGCCGCTGAGAAGACGGCACCGGGCAAGGATCCGGACCCGGCCGGGAAGTAGTCACCGAGTCACCGCGGAGGGAGGGCGTGCGAGCGGTCGCGCGCCCTCCCTCCGTCGTGTGTCACTCCGTGACGGTCCAGCGCCCCACTTCCCGATACGCCGAGTCGTAGACGCTCTCGCCCTCACCGGGCGTCAGCGCGTAATGCCCGAGGTTGCCGCCCCAGTACCGCAGGATCCGGCCCAGCTCCTCGGCGGCCCTGCCCTCGAACCCCGTCTCACCCATGTCGATCTCCAACTGAAATCTCATGGCTTCAACCCTGTCATTGAAGTCCTTTGTGAGACTTCGCGGACGACGAGCCCCGCGCGAAGGCGCCGAAATCGGGGGCAACCCTCAAACGCGGGGGAAGGCGGCGGAGAGCTCGGCCCGGCCACGGGTGACAATGGCGCGTGCTCCAGGATCTGTTCACCCCCTCCGTCCAGCACTCGCTCGACATCGTGGGGATCTTCGTCTTCGCGATCTCCGGCGCGCTGCTCGCCGTGCGCAAGAACTTCGACGTCTTCGGCATCGCCGTGCTCGCCGAGGTCACCGCGCTGGGCGGAGGCCTCTTCCGCGACCTGGTCATCGGGGCGGTGCCGCCGGCCGCCTTCACCGACCTCGGCTACTTCATCACCCCCCTCTTCGCGGCCGCGCTGGTCTTCTTCCTGCACCCGGAAGTGGAGCGCACGCAGCTCGCGGTGAACGTCTTCGACGCGGCGGGCCTCGGCCTGTTCTGCGTGGCGGGAACGACCAAGGCGTACGACTACGGCCTCGGCCTCACCGCGTCGGCGACGCTCGGCCTGATGACCGCGGTGGGCGGCGGAGTGCTCCGCGACATCGTCGCCAACGAGGTGCCGTCGCTGGTCCGCTGGGACCGGGACCTGTACGCGGTCCCCGCGATCGTGGGCGCCACGATGGTCGCCCTGTGCATCCACTTCGAGCAGCTGACGGCGTTCACGAGCGCCCTCGCGGCCGTGACGACGTTCACGCTGCGGCTGCTCGCGCTGCGCTACCACTGGCGGGCGCCGCGCGCCTGGAACCGCCGGTCCACGGCGGTGGAGGCGGAGGCGCGGGAGACGCCGTGACGGCGCTGAAGCACGCCAGGAAAGCTACCGCTCAGTAATTAGATGTTGTACCTTGCTGCCATGGCAACGGCAGCATCAATTCCCGCAGCGGTGCCCGCGCGCATCGGCGACAGCGAGTTCGACCGCGACACGGCGGTCACCCGCCGGGAGCCCGGCGTCTACGACACGGAGCTCTCCGCCGGCTGGACGATCATCAGCGCCGTCAACGGCGGCTATCTCCTCGCCGTCATCGGCCGCGCCCTCGCGGACGCCCTGCCGCACGCCGACCCCTTCACCGTCTCGGCGCACTACCTCACCGCGTCGAGGCCCGGCCCCGCCGTGATCCGCACCGACGTGGTGCGCGCGGGCCGGTCGCTCTCCACCGGTCAGGCCTCGCTCTTCCAGTACGACGACGAAGGGCGCGAGGTCGAGCGGATCCGCGTGCTCGCCTCGTACGGAGACCTCGACGCGCTCCCCGACGACGTGCGCACGACGGCCGAGCCGCCCGCCATCCCGCCGCTCGACCAGTGCTTCGGCGCGCAGGACGCGCCCGACCACCGTCCGGTGCCCGGCAGTTCGGCCATCGCCGACCGCCTCTTCCTCAAGCTCGACCCGGCCACCCTCGGCTGGGCGCTCGGGCAGCCGTCCGGCAAGGGCGAGATGCGGGCCTGGTTCGGCCTCGCGGACGGCCGCGACGCGGACCCGCTCTCGCTGCTGCTCGCCGTCGACGCGCTGCCGCCGACCGCCTTCGAGATGGGCCTCACCGGCTGGGTCCCGACCGTCGAGCTGACGGTCCACGTCCGCCACCGCCCCGCCCCGGGCCCGCTGCGCGTCTCGATCACCACGCGGAATCTCGCGGGCGGCTTCCTGGAGGAGGACGCCGAGGTCTGGGACAGCGAGGACCGCCTGGTGGCCCAGTCGCGGCAGCTGGCGCGGGCGCGGCTGAGCTAGCTCCTGCTTCTGTGGAGGAAGCCGAGCAACTCCCCGGCGAGCTCGGCGGGCGCGTCCTCCTGGACGAGATGCCCCGCGCCCTCGATCAGACGCAGCTCCGCGCCGGGGACGAGCTTCGCGAGTTCCTCGCCCTTGGTGGCGGGGACCCAGGTGTCCCCGGCGCCCCAGCAGATCAGCACGGGCAGCAGCCGCAGCTCGCCGTACCGGCCCTGGATCTCGTCGGTGAACCGCTGGTCGTTCTGCTCGATCTGCCGGTAGAAGGCGGCCTGGCCCTCTCCCGTGCACCAGGGCTCCACGAGCCGGTCGAGCACGGCCGGATGCAGTCCGCGCCGACTGGCCGAGCTCACGTACTCGCGGACCAGCGCCCGGTGCAGCTCGGGCGGCAGCTGGGCGAACACGTCGGCGTTCGCGCCCAGGAGCCGGTACGTGGGGGTGCCCCAGGGGGCGAGCGCCACCGGGTCGACGAGGGCGAGGCGTTCGTAGCGGGCGCCGTGCAGCAGGTGCGCGCGCAGGGCGACGCAGCCGCCGAAGTCGTGCGCCACGACGGCGGGCCGGTCCAGGCCCCAGTGGCCGAGGAGTTCGGTGAGGACCCGGCCCTGCGCGGCGAGCGACACGTCCTGCCCGGCCCGCATCTCCGAGACGCCGTACCCCGGCAGGTCCCACACGTAGACGCGGTGGCCGCCGGCCAGCGCGCGGGCGACGTCACGCCACACGTACGACGAGAAGGGCGTGCCGTGGACGAGGACGACGGGCGGGGCGTCGGCCGGGCCGAGGGCCGCCCAGCGGACGGTGCCGGTGGGGCCTTCGAAGGTCCGGTCGAGGGCCCAGGGGTCACGGTCAGGGGCAACTGTCATGACCGTAAGGCTAGTTGCTCCTTACGGTGACGTCGAGAGGCGAGGGGGTGAGGCGCCGAGGGGGCGGTGGGAGCGCGTCAACGCTCATCGCGCCAGTGACGGCGGCCGAGGCCCACCAGGCGCAGCTGCCTGCGCGCGACGTCCGCCGTCCGGGCCTCCGCCGCCGTCCCGGGCCCCGCGTCCAGGAACGCCGACGCGGTCATCACCATGTGGTCGACGTACACTCCGGCCAGCATCAGCAGATCGTCCTCGGTCCACTCCGCCGTCGGCTCCTCCTGGGCGAACTGCTCCGCCACCTCCCGTGCGAACAGGGCGAGTTGGGCGCCGATCGCGTCCCGCACCGCCCGCACGCCGCCGTGCCGCTCGCGGGCGATGAAGCGGACGTGCGCGGGGTGGCTGCGGACGTACCCCGCTATCAGCTCGACCGTGCCCGCGATGCGCTCCTCGCCGTCGCCGGTCGCCGCCAGCATCGCGGTGAGCGTGGTGTGCAGGCTGGCGAACGCCTCCTCGACCAGGGCCACGCCCAGGTCGGCGGTGTCGCGGAAGTGCCGGTAGAAGGCGGTGGGCGCGACGCCCACGGCACGGGTGACCTCGCGCAGGCCCAGGCTGCTGAGGCTCTGCTCGTCGAGCAGCTGGAGCGCCGCGTCGAGGAGTGCCTGCCGGGTCTTCTGCTTCTGGGCCTGCCGGACGCCGAGGGTGTGACTCATGCCATGCAGTTAACAACTGTTCTCCGAGTTTTGAAAGCCGGAGACGGAGTACTCTCTAAGTCAGTGAACAACTGTAACCACAAGCGTTCACCGAACGAGAGAGGGATCTCCGTGCTCTTCATCGTCGCCGCCCTGATGCTGCTGGGTGTCGCCATGGGCACCGTGGCGCACGCCCCGCTTCCGGTCACCCTCGTCGCCGCCGCCGTCATCGGCGTGTGGCTCGCGGTCTTCGCCCTGCGCGAGCGCCACGCGCGGCACCGCTGAGCCCACCTCTCCGTACGGCACCTCCACCTGTCAGGAGTCGCACCATGGGAAGCACCGCAACCCGCACCCGTCCCGAGAGCACGGCCCCGGCCCCGACCGAGGAGCCCCGTCCTGTCGGGCGCCGGGACACCGACGGCATGGCCGTCGCCTCCTTCGTCCTCGGTCTGCTCGGGCTGCTCGTCCTGAACCTCTTCCTCGGGCCCATCGCGATCGTCCTCGCGAGCGTCGCCCTGTGGCGCGGCACCGCCCGCAGGGGCCGTGCGCTGCTCGGCCTCGGGCTCGGCGTGGCCGACCTCGTCGTGCTCGCCGCGCTCGTCGCGACGGACGACACCGTGTCCTGGGGTCTCGCAGGCTGATACCGCCGGGGCGAAGGGTGCCGCACGGCTCGTAGAATCGTGCGCACCATGGCCTACCTCGACCACGCAGCGACCACTCCGATGCTCCCGGAGGCGATCGCGGCGATGACCGCGCAGATCGCCGTCACCGGCAACGCCTCCTCGCTGCACGCGGCGGGGCGCCGAGCGCGACGCACCGTCGAGGAGGCCCGCGAGACGCTCGCCGAGTCACTCGGCGCCCGGCCCAGCGAGACCGTCTTCACCTCCGGCGGCACCGAGGCCGACAACCTCGCCGTGAAGGGCCTGTACTGGGCCCGCCGCGACGCGGAACCGGCCCGCACCCGCGTCCTGTCCAGCCCCGTCGAGCACCACGCCGTCCTCGACGCCGTGCACTGGCTCGGCGAGCACGAGGGCGCCACCGTCGAGTACCTCCCCGTCGACCGGCACGGCCGCGTGCACCCCGACGCGCTGCGCGAGGCCATCGAGCGCGATCCCGACGACGTCGCCCTGGCCACCGTCATGTGGGCCAACAACGAGATCGGCACGGTCCAGCCGATCCGTGAACTCGCCGACGTCGCCCAGGAGTTCGGCGTCCCGCTGCACGCCGACGCCGTCCAGGCGTACGGCCAGCTGCCCGTCGACTTCGCCGCCTCCGGGCTCGCCGCGATGACCGTTTCCAGTCACAAGATCGGCGGCCCTTACGGCATCGGCGCACTGCTCCTCGGCCGCGAGTACAGCCCCGTGCCCGTCCTGCACGGCGGCGGCCAGGAGCGGCACGTGCGCTCCGGGACGCTGGACGTGCCCGCCATCGCCGCGTTCGCCGTCGCGGGCGAGCACGCCGCCGCGCACCGCGAGCGGTTCGCCGCCGAGATCGGCGCGCTCCGCGACGACCTGGTGACCGCCGTCCGCTCGGCGGTCCCCGAGGCGATCCTCGGCGGCGACCCGGCCCCCGGCGGCCGGCTGCCCGCCAACGCGCACTTCACCTTCCCCGGCTGCGAGGGCGACTCCCTCCTGCTGCTCCTGGACGCCCAGGGCATCGAGTGCTCCACCGGCTCCGCCTGCACGGCGGGCATCGCCCAGCCCAGCCACGTCCTGCTCGCCACCGGCACCGACCCCGACCTGGCCCGCGGCACGCTCCGCTTCTCGCTCGGCCATACGTCGACGAAGGCGGACGTCGACGCGGTGGCGGCGGCGATCGGCCCGGCGGTGGAGCGGGCGCGGACGGCGGGCCTGAGCTAGGCCTTCTTCTCCGGCTTCGTGGACGGCTTCGGCTGCTCCGGTCTGTCCCGCTCCTCCCGCACCAGGCGCAGATACCGGTCCCAGTCCCAGTGCGGCCCAGGATCCGTGTGGTCCGTGCCCGGCACCTCCACGTGGCCCATGATGTGCTCGCGGTCCACCGGGATGTCGTACCGCCGGCAGATCCCGGCGGTGAGCCGCGCCGACGCCGCGTACATCGGCGCGGTGAACGACGACTTCTGGTCGACGAAGCCCTCGTGCTCGATGCCGATGCTGCGTTCGTTGTAGCTCCTGTTGCCCGCGTGGAACGCCACGTCCAGCTCGCGGATCATCTGCGCGATGTGCCCGTCCTTGCGGACCACATAGTGTGCGGCGGCGCCGTGCCCCGGGTCCTTGAAGACGCGCAGCGCCGTCTGGTACCCGCCCTGGACGACGTGGATGATGACGCGGTCGATCTCGTAGTCGTCGGGGCGGTCCGCGCGGCGCCAGTTGTAGTCCGACGCGGCTATCCACTGCGCGCCCGGGGCGTCGACCTCGCCCTCCTTGCGCTTCTTGACCACGCCGGGCAGCCGCCACCACAGCCGGCCGAGCTCGTCTCCGGCGAGCACGGCGGTGCCGACGGCCGCCGCGGCGCCACCGATCAGCAGAGTCCGCCGGTCGATGCCCCGGCGCCCCGGCTTCTCCTGCTCCGCATCCCCCATATGATCGTCAACGCTTACTCAGGGGCGTCCGGTTCCCGCCGCCCCGTACTCTGTTAGAGCTATGACTTTGACCGAGACCCCGCAGACCCCGCAGCGTTCCCAGCGCCCCCTCCGTGTCCTGGCCGCGATGTCGGGCGGAGTGGACTCCGCCGTCGCCGCCGCCCGCGCCGCCGAAGCCGGGCACGACGTGACCGGAGTGCACCTCGCGCTCTCGGCGAACCCGCAGTCCTTCCGCACGGGCGCGCGGGGCTGCTGCACCATCGAGGACTCGCGCGACGCCCGCCGCGCCGCGGACGTCATCGGCATCCCGTTCTACGTGTGGGACCTCGCCGAGCGGTTCCGCGAGGACGTGGTCGAGGACTTCATCGCCGAGTACGAGGCGGGCCGCACCCCGAACCCGTGCCTGCGCTGCAACGAGAAGATCAAGTTCGCCGCCCTCCTCGACAAGGCTCTGGCCCTCGGCTTCGACGCGGTCGTCACCGGCCACTACGCCAAGGTGATCGTCCGCGAGGACGGCACGCGCGAGCTGCACCGCGCCTCGGACATGGCCAAGGACCAGAGCTACGTCCTCGGGGTCCTGGACGACCGCCAGCTCGCCCACGCGATGTTCCCCCTGGGTGACACGGTCACCACCAAGGAGGAGATCCGCGCGGAAGCCGAGGAGCGCGGTCTGGCCGTCGCCAAGAAGCCCGACAGCCACGACATCTGCTTCATCGCCGACGGCGACACCCAGGGCTTCCTCGCCTCCCGCCTCGGCAAGGCGGAGGGCGACATCGTGGACGAGTCCGGTGAGGTCCTCGGCTCCCACGAGGGGGCGTACGGCTACACCATCGGCCAGCGCAAGGGCCTGCGGATCGGCACCCCGGCCCCCGACGGCAAGCCGCGCTACGTCCTGGACATCTCCCCGGTGAACAACACGGTGACGGTCGGCCCGGCCGCGGCCCTGGACGTCACGGCCCTGACGGCCATCAGGCCCCGCTGGTGCGGAGCGGCCCCCACCGGCCCCGGCACCTACACGGCGCAGCTGCGCGCCCACGGCGGCGAGACGGAGGTGACGGCCGAGCTCGTCGACGGCACCTTGAACGTCTCCTTCACCGAAGCCGTGCGCGGGGTAGCCCCCGGCCAGGCGATCGTCCTCTACGACGGCACGCGCGTGGTCGGCTCGGCGACGATCGCGACGACGGAACGGGTGACGACGGCGGCCTGAACCGGTCCTACTGGGCCGCCGTGAACCTCGCGCTGGTCAGCGGGGCATGGTGGATCCATCCCAGCGACTCGTACAGCGCGCGTCCTTCCGGAGTGCCCGCTAGGACGGCCGTGCGCGCCCCTCGGTCCGCCGCCGCGTGCTGGAGCGTGCGCATCACCAGGCCGCCGAGGCCCCTGCGCCGGTGGGCGGGGGCGGTCTCGATCTGGTCGGCGACCGCGGTCGCCCCGGTCGGCGCGATCTGACCGCGTGCCGCGAGGGCGCCGTCGGCCGCGGTGACCAGGACCTGCGTGACCCCGCCACGGGTTCAGGTGCGCAGCCGGTACCCCGGCGGCACCGGCGCGGGCTCCGGCGCGTCCGGCGTCAGCGGCAGCGACATCAGCCACCCCGGCTCCGGGTCGACCCACCAGCGCGGGCCCAGCCACGCGCGCACCACCTCCGGGTCCGCGAACGCCTTGAGCCAGACGCCGTCCCCGGTCACCGCGCCCGCCACCTTTCGGACGACGGTCTCCCCGACCTCGTCGCCCACCGCCCCGAGGACGTGCCGGGTGACGTGGTCGAACCGGCCCACGTCGATGGTCCAGCCCCACGGCTCGCTGATCGGCGGCGCGGCCCCGCGGGACACCACCCAGCCCTCAACCCAGGCCTGCACGAGGTCGTTCATGCAAATCCCCCTGTAATAACCAGTAGCCAATAGAGACTATTACGGGGCCGACCTTATGCGGCTGGTGCCGGGCGGCGGGAGCCGTGATCGCTCAGAGCGAACGGATCACAGCGCCGTCTCCGGGGCGCGCCGCCAGGTGCCGGTGGCCGCCTCCACGGCGGCCGCCATGCGCAGGACGCCCAGGTCGTCGCCCTGTCTGCCGATGATCTGGAGCCCCGTCGGATGGCCCTCCGCCGTAAAGCCGTACGGCACCGAGATCGCCGGCAGCCCGGCGAGGGTGATCCGCGAACAGATCCGCATCCACTCGCGGTAGTACGTCTGCTTCACCCCGGCCACCGTCCTCGGCCACGGCTCGGTCACGTCGAACGGCGGGACCTGGGTGACCGGTGCCACGAGGAAGCGGTACTCGGTGAGGAAGGCGTACAGGCGGTCGTACACCTCGGAACGGAGCAGTTCCGCGCGGCCGAGGTCGTCCACGGTCAGCGCGAGGCCCTGCTCGATCTCCCAGGTGGTGGACTCGCCGAGGTCCCCGCGACGCTCCTCGTAGAGCTGTTTGAACGCCTGCCGGTAGTAGGCGGCGCGCAGGATCGAGAAGGACTCGTCGGCGCCGCTGAAGTCCGGTTCGCGGTCCTCGACCCGGCAGCCGAGGTCGGCGAGGAGCAGTTTGGCGGGGGCGAGCGTCCTGGTGATCCGCTCGTCCACGGGCAGCCCATCGAGGGTGTCCGACCAGGCGATGCGGGCCCCGTCGACGCCGCACTCCAGGGGCAGGGAGAAGTCGACGGCCGGGGCGTTGAGAGCGGCCCTGCCGTCGGGGCGCGCGATGACCCGCATCTGAAGGGCCACGTCGCCCACGGTACGGGCCATCGCTCCGTGGGCGCCGAGCGTGAAGTGGTGCTGCGGGGACGGCCAGACCGGTACCCGGCCGATGGACGGCCGCAGACCGACGACGTTGCAGAAGGAAGCGGGATTGCGGAGCGAACCGGCCATGTCGGAGCCGTCGGCGATGGGCGCCATCCCGCAGGCCAGCGCCACGGCCGCGCCGCCGCTCGAACCGCCGCAGGTGGTGGCGGTGTCGTACGGGTTGCGGGTGGCACCGAAGACCTCGTTGTACGTCTGTGAACCGGTCCCGAACTCGGGCGTGTTGGTCTTGCCCAGGGACACCGCGCCCGCGTCGATCAGGCGCTGCACCACCAGCGTGTTGTACGTGGGAACGGCGTCCCGGAAGATCGGCGAACCCTGTGTGGTGCGCATGCCCTCGGTCGCCGCCAGATCCTTGTGGAGGACGGGCAGGCCGTGCAGCAGGCCGAGCGCCACTCCGCGGCTGATCGACGCGTCGGCGGCCTCCGCCATCCGCCGCGCCCGGTCCGGCGCCCGCGTGACGACGGCGTTGACCGCCGGGTCGACCCGTGCGATCTGGTCGAGGTGCGCGTCGAGGACCTCCCGCGCGGAGACCTGCCGGGTGACCATCAGATGTACGAGTTCACGTGCCGTCTTGAACACCAGGTCCTCGGCGACCAGGTCCCTGTCCGGCATGACGCCCACCTCTCGGCCGTCCGGCAGCGGGGACGGCCGCCCCCGCCCACTGGCTTCCACTGCACCATCGGAAGCGCCGGAGTGGGAGCGGACGCCGATGGAACGGCGCCAACTCGCCCGTCCCGGGGGCGGACTCGGCCATCTCGCGCTATGGCTGGCTGGTCCCCGCCTTCAGGTCGCGTATCAACGCTTGCAGCGCGGCCGGGTGCGTCATCAGTACGGCGGTTGGGCTTTCGCTTTCGCGCAGTGCCACCCCAGGGGCTCCCATGGCAGCGACCTCGACGCAGTTGTTGCCTGAAGCCTCGGAGAACGAAGAACGCTGCCAGATCGCCTCGGTCATGTGCGGACCGGCGGGGTGAGCGGGCCAGCCTTCACGCCCCGTATCAGCGCCCCCAGTGCGGCCGGGGCTGTAGACAGCACATCGGCCGGGCTGTCGCTCTCACGTAGCACCACTGCCGCGACATCCGCGACAGCGACCTCAATGCAGTTGTTGCCGCCGTCCCCGGAGAAGGACGACTTGAGCCAGTGCAGCTCGGGCAAAACGGGCCACCTCTTACAGTTCCTTCGCAATCTTGCGAATGAAGTCGGTCGACTTCTTCGAAGTCAACGCCACTTGTTCGACCAAGTCCAGCCGCATTCGAAAGTTCTCCAACTGGGTGGGTGAGTCGAAGAACAATGGCCCCGCTGGCGAGTCCATGTGGACTGTGTCCAGGTGCGGGTTGGCTGCCATGGTGTAGAGGATGGAGTCCCCTGCCATGGGAAAGCCCCCGTTGGCAAAGGGAATAACCAGTAGCGTCACGTTGTCCCGCTCGTTCTCATCCAGCAGGTGCTGAAGTTGGGCCCGAGCTACGTCCCTTCCGCCGAACTGCATCCGCAGAGCGGACTCGTGGATGACTCCGGTGTACGGCTTTGGATCGTCGCCCGTGATCACCGACTGCCGGGCAAGCCGATGGGCGACCCGAAGCTCGATCTCCAGGCGCGGCAGTTTGGGCACGATGAGGTCGAACATGGCCCGCGCATGCTCCTCGGTCTGGAACAGCCCTGGCAGATGGGAGGTCTGAACGGTCCTCAGGCGCACCGCGTGGTGCTCGATCTCTGAGATGTCGAGCAGGCCAGGGGGCACCTTGCCTCGGTACTCATCCCACCAACCTGCTTTGCGGCCGCCTGTCATTGAGGCCAGCGTCTCGATCAGGGCCGCGTCGTTGCACTCGTAGATGCTGGCCAGTCTGCGAAGGCGTTCCTCGCTGATGCCGTAGCGGCCTGCCTCGATGTTGGAGATGTTCGTTCGGTCTGTGCCCAGCGAACTCGCAGCCGCCGGTGCTGACATGCCCGCTGCCTCACGCAGTCGCCGTAGCTCCAGGCCGAAACGGCGTTGCCGGATCGAGGGAGTGCTTTGTGCCATCGGGGCCCTCCTTGCTCGCGCACAGTGTGCCGATGTCAGTGCCGTGAGTCCATCCGGCAAGAAAAATGCACCCGTTCCAGTGGAGATGATGGCACGGGTTAAATCATCGGGCTTATGGTGTGACCGAGGCCACTGCCCCGGCCCCGCGCGCAGCGGAAGCGCACCGGTACGGCCATACCGGCAGGCACACCGCTCACCGCGGGCCCCGGAACCCACGGCCGACCTTCACGTCCCCACGCTCCCCGGAGCGCCCCGCACCAATGGAGGTGCCGCGTGAGTTCATCCCTTGATGTGCAACCCGATGAGCCGTTTCCCGCCCTCGCCGCCTCGGCAGGCGCAAGCGATCCGCACCCTGCTGCTCTCCCCTTCACTGACCCCTGGGTCTACGAACTCCACTTCCCCTGCGACCCCCGCGGCCCAGGAGTCGCCCGCCTCACCCTCCGCGCGGTCCTCACCGCCCACCACCTCACCGAACTCGCGGACCGCGCCGAGCTGTTGGCCACCGAACTGGCCACCAACTCCGTGCGGCACACCAAGGGCCCCGCCTCCGTACGCCTCCACTGGCTCTGCCCCGTACTGCGCGTCAGCGTGTGGGACATGAGCCCCGACCTGCCCTCGCTCGCCCCGCCTCCACCCGTGAGCGTCCACGCGGACAGTGGCCGGGGGCTGGTGATCCTCGACGCCGTGGCCGACCGCTGGGGCGGGTGCGCCATAGGGGAGGGCCCGTACGGACCGGGCGGCAAGAGCATGTGGTTCGAGCTGAACCACTGCCAGGCGGGGCGCCCCGGGGCGGCACCCCAGAGCGTCTGAAGCAATCAGGCGACCCGGAGGACGATCTTGCCCTGGGTGCGGCCCAGTTCACCGCGCGCGTGGGCCTTCGCCGCGTCCTCCAGGGGGACGACCGTGTCGATCTCGACGCGGAGCTTCCCCTCCTCCACCAGGCGGGAGATCTCCAGGAGGCCCAGGCGGTCCGGCTCGACGATCGTCCAGCCCGTGTGCACGCCGAGCTCCGCCGCCCGTGCCGGGTCCGGGAGGCCGCCCGGGTCGGGCAGCGTCACCAGGTGGCCGCCGGGACGGACGATCTCCAGGGACCGTGCCCCGTACTCGCCGCCCACGCCGTCGAGGACCACGTCCACGTCGCGCACCGCCTCGGTGAAGTCCACGCGCGCGTAGTCGACGACTTCGTCCGCGCCGAGGCCGCGCAGGAAGTCGTGCTTCTCCTCGCGGGCCGTTCCGATCACATACGCCCCTCGCGCCTTGGCGATCTGCACGGCGAGGTGGCCCACGCCGCCCGCCGCCGCGTGGATCAGCACCCGCTGCCCGGCGCGCAGTCCGGCCGTCTCGATCAGGCCCTGCCAGGCGGTGAGCGCGGCGAGGGGGAGTGCGGCGGCCTCGACGTGGGAGATGCCCGCGGGCTTGGGGGCGAAGCGGCGGGCGGGTGCCGCGACGAACTCGGCGTATCCACCGGTCTGTTCGGGGAAGCGGGGCATGCCGAACACCTCGTCGCCGGGCCGGTAGAGGGTCACTCCGGGGCCCACTTCCTCGACGACGCCCGATACGTCGTAGCCGAGGATCGGGGTGTCGCCCCAGGAGCCGAAGGCGCCCTCCGCGCGGGTCTTCCAGTCGACGGGGTTGACGCCCGCCGCGTGCACCCGGACCAGGATCTCGGTGAGTCCCGGCTCGGGGCGGTCGACCTCCACCGGGACGAGATTCTCGGGGGCTCCCCAGGTCAGGGGGCTGACAGCACGCATCTTCATGGGTCTTCCGCTTTCTTCGAGAACGGCTTGCGGGATCAAGCGTGCTGCGGTGCGGTCGACGGCAGTGCTGGCAGTTTGGTCATCATGTGACAGGATTCGGCCATGGGTTCCGGAGACAGACGGCATCGGGTGGCGGTCCTCGCCCTGGACGGCGTGTACGCCTTCGAGCTGGGCATCCCGTCCCGGATCTTCGGCGTCGCCGAGGACGCCGGACGCAGGCCGCTCTACGACGTCGTGGTGTGCACGGTGGACGGGCGCCCGGTGCGGACGGACTCCGGGTTCACGGTGTCGGTGGAGCACGGTCCGGAGGCCGTGGAGCGGGCGGACACCGTGGTGATCCCGCCGACCCGCCGCTTCGACCGGGGCATGGAGGGCGACGAACTGCCGGAGGGCGTGGTCGCCGCCCTCGACCGGATCAGGCCCGGCACCCGGATCGTCTCCTTCTGCAACGCCTCGTACGTCCTCGCCGCCACCGGCGTCCTCGACGGGCGCCCCGCGACGACGCACTGGCATGTCGCCGACGACTTCCAGCGGTCCTTCCCCAGGATCAAGGTCGACGCGGACGTGCTCTTCGTGGACGACGGCGACGTCCTCACCGCGGCGGGCGTCGCCGCCGGCATCGACCTCTGCCTCCACCTGGTGCGCCGCGACCACGGCGCCGCCGTCGCCAACCACGTCGCCCGCGTGTGCGTCGTACCGCCCTGGCGGGACGGCGGGCAGGCGCAGTACATCGAGCGGCCCGTCCCGGAGCCCACGCTCGCGACGACGGCCGCCACGCGCGCGTGGGCCCTCGAACGGCTCCAGGAGCCGCTGCCCCTGGGCGAACTCGCCGCCCACGCGCGCATGAGCCTGCGGACCTTCACCCGCCGCTTCCAGGAAGAGACCGGCATGCCGCCCGGCCGCTGGCTCACCGCCCAGCGCATCGAACTCGCCCGGCAGCTCCTGGAGTCCACCGATCTGCCCGTGGACGTGGTGGCCCACCGGGCCGGGTTCGGCACCGGCAACTCCCTGCGCCAGCACATGCGTGCCGTGCTCGGCGTCTCGCCGGCCGCCTACCGGCGGACGTTCACGGCTGCGTCGTGACCTGACCTACGCTTCCGTGACCTCTGCTTCCGTGACTTCTGCTTCGTAGAAGCAGAAGTGGTCCTTGATCTGGGCCACCGCCGGTTTCGGCTCCGGGTACGCCCACACCGTGTCCGGCGCGCCCGGCAGCGACCAGTAGGCGGCCGTGCCCTTGAACGGGCAGTACGTGTGGGTCTCCGACGGGGTCAGCAGGTCGGTGCGCACGTCCTCCGGGGGGAGGTAGTGGCGTACGGGGTAGCCCGTCTCGCGCAGCAGCAGGGGGCGGCTGCTCTCCGCCACGACCTGCCCGTCACTCACCACGCGCACGTGGTCCGTGCCCTGCTCGACGGTGATCCGGTGTCCCTCGGACATGAGATGCCCTCCTCGACGAGACGAGTGCCTACAGGGACGGAACGTACCGTGGGCGCATGAACATCTGCGTCTTCCTCTCCGCCGCCGACCTCGACGACCGCTACACCCGCCCGGCCCGCGAATTCGCCGAACTGCTCGGCAAGGGCGGCCACACGCTGGTGTGGGGCGGCTCCGAGAGCGGTCTGATGAAGGTCGTGGCGGACGGCGTGCACGAGGCGGGCGGGCGGCTCGTCGGCGTCTCCGTCGATTTCCTCGCGGCCAAGGCCCGGCAGGTCGTCGAGCCGCACGAGATGGTGATCGCGCGCGACCTCGCCGAGCGCAAGGCGCTCCTCCTGGAGAAGGCCGACGCGATCGTGATCATGGTGGGCGGCACCGGCACGCTCGACGAGGCCACCGAGATCCTGGAACTGAAGAAGCACGGCAAGCACACCAAGCCGGTGGTCCTGCTGAACTCCGCCGGGTTCTACGACGGCCTCAAGGAGCAGTTCCGCCGCATGGAGGACGAGGGTTTCCTGCCCGTTCCCCTGACCGACCTGGTGTTCTTCGCGGAGGAGCCGGTGGGCGCCCTGGCGTACCTGGAGGAATCACAGGGCACCCGGTGATGCGAGCATGGCGGGTATGGCTACACATGTGATCACCGGGGCGGGCTCCGGCATCGGCGCTGCCGTCGCCCGCCGCCTCCACGCACGCGGCGACGACCTCGTCCTGCACGCGCGCGACGCGGGCCGCGCCAAGGAGCTCGCCGCCGAGTTCCCCGGCGCGAGCACCCTCGTCGGAGACCTCTCCGACCCCGACAAGCTGTCCTGGGCCTTCGGCCACCAGTCGCTGCCCTCGCGCGTGGACTCGCTGCTGCACATCGCGGGCGTCGTCGACCTCGGCCCGGTCGGCGAGCTCACCCCCAAGTCGTGGCGGCACCAGCTCAACGTCAACCTCATCGCCCCCGCCGAACTGACCCGCCACTTCCTGCCCCAGCTCCGGGCCGCCCAGGGACACGTCGTCTTCGTCAACTCGGGCGCCGGCCTCAACGCCCACGCCGACTGGTCCGCGTACGCGGCCTCCAAGCACGGCCTGAAGGCCCTCGCCGACTCGCTGCGCCAGGAGGAGCACGGCAACGGCGTCCGGGTCACCTCCGTCTACCCCGGCCGCACGGCGAGCGCCATGCAGGTCAAGGTCCACCAGCAGGAGGGCAAGGAGTACGACCCGTCGCGCTTCATCGACCCCGAGTCGGTCGCCACGACGATCGTCATGGCCCTGGACCTGCCGCGCGACGCGGAGGTCAACGACCTGACGGTACGGCCGGGACGATGAGCGAGACCTTCACCTGGGGCCCCGCCACCGGCATCGGATCCATGCCCGGCGGGGACGCCCGCGAGACCGCGAAGACCGTGACCGGCAGCTTCGAAGGCGCCGAACAGGGCATCCCGCACCTCGCCGAGCTGCCCGCGCGCGGCCCCGGCGCCGACATGATCGGCCGCACCGCAGGAATGCTCGTCGACCTGTACGCGCGCGTGGAGCCCAGCGGCTGGCGCATTGGCGACCGCCCCGGCAGGGACACGCGCCGCGCGAGGGCCTGGCTCGGCGAGGACCTCGACGCCCTGGAGGAGTTCACCCAGGGGTACCAGGGCCCGCTGAAGGTCCAGGCCGTCGGTCCCTGGACGCTCGCCGCCGCCCTGGAGCTGCGGAACGGCGAGGCCGCGCTCTCCGACCCCGGCGCCTGCCGCGACCTCGCCGGATCCCTCGCCGAAGGCCTGCGCGAGCACCTCGCGGACGTGCGCCGCAGGGTGCCCGGCGCACAGCTGATCCTGCAGCTCGACGAGCCCTCGCTCATCGCCGTGCTGCGCGGACAGGTGAAGACCGCCAGCGAGTACCGCACGCACCGCGCCGTGGACCGGCAGGTCGTCGAGAGCACGCTGCGGGACGTCCTCGCCGTCCGGGGCGACGGAGCCGCGGTCGTCCACTCCTGCGCGCCCGACGTGCCCTTCGCGCTGCTCCGCCGCGCCGGGGCCGACGCGATCTCGTTCGACTTCTCGCTGCTCACCGAGCGTGACGACGAGGCGATCGGTGAGGCGGTCGAGGGCGGCACGAAGCTCTTCGCCGGTGTCGTGCCGGGCGTGGACGGCCGATTGTCAGACCCTGCCGGTAGCGTCATGGGTGTCAGGACGTTCTGGCGCAGGCTGGGGCTGGATCCGGGATCGCTCGCGGAGTCGGTCGTGGTCACTCCGTCGTGCGGACTCGCGGGGTCTTCTCCCGCGTACGCACGCGAGGTGCTCGCCCACTGCGTCAGAGCGGCGCGATCGCTCGCGGACAACCCTGAGTAATTGGGTATGACGTAACGGGAGGACGAAACGGTGGCTGTCGAACAGCAAGGCTCTGTGCCCGCCGAGGCACGGGATCAGCATGCCCAGCTGGCCGAGCAGATCGAGGAGCACCGCTTCCGGTACTACGTGAAGGACCAACCGGTCGTCAGCGATGCCGAGTTCGACAAGCTCCTGCGCTCCCTCCAGGCCCTGGAGGACGAGCATCCCGAGCTCCGGACGCCGGATTCGCCGACCCAGAAGGTCTCCGGTTCGTACGAGACGGAGTTCACCGCCGTCGAGCACCGCGAGCGCATGCTCTCCCTGGACAACGCGTTCGACGACGAGGAGCTCGCCGCCTGGGCCGACCGCGTCGCCAAGGAGGCCGGCACTCCGGACTTCCACCTCCTGTGCGAGCTGAAGGTCGACGGCCTCGCGGTCAACCTCACGTACGAGGACGGGAAGCTGACCCGCGCCGCCACCCGCGGCGACGGCCGCACCGGCGAGGACATCACGCCGAACGTCCGCACGATCGCGGACATCCCCCAGCGCCTCGAGGGCGACCGCGTCCCCGCCCTCGTGGAGATCCGCGGCGAGGTCTTCTTCCCCATGGAGAAGTTCGAGGAGCTGAACGCCCGCCTGGTGGAGGCCGGCGACAAGCCCTTCGCCAACCCGCGCAACGCGGCGGCGGGTTCACTGCGCCAGAAGGACCCGCGCGTCACCGCGACCCGACCGCTGCACATGGTGGTGCACGGCATCGGCGCCCGCGAGGGCTTCGACATCGACTGCCTCAGCCACGCCTACGACCTGCTGCGGGAGTGGGGCCTGCCCACCGCCAAGCACAACAAGGTGGTCGAAGGCCTCGACGGCGTGCGCGAGTTCATCGCGTACTTCGGAGAGCACCGGCACTCTGTGGAGCACGAGATCGACGGCGTCGTCGTCAAGCTCGACGAGATCCCCCTCCAGGGCCGCCTCGGCTCCACCTCGCGCGCCCCGCGCTGGGCCATCGCCTGGAAGTACGCGCCGGAGGAGGTCAACACCAAGCTCATCAACATCCGCGTCGGTGTCGGCCGCACCGGCCGCGTCACGCCGTACGCCCAGGTGGAGCCCGTCACCGTCGCCGGTTCCGAGGTCGAGTTCGCGACCCTGCACAACCAGGACGTGGTGAAGAAGAAGGGCGTCTTCATCGGCGACACCGTCGTGATCCGCAAGGCCGGTGACGTCATCCCGGAGATCCTCGGCCCCGTCGTGGACCTGCGGGACGGCAGCGAGCGGGAGTTCGTGATGCCCGCCGAGTGCCCCGAGTGCGGCACGGCGCTGCGCCCCATGAAGGAGGGCGACATCGACCTCCGCTGTCCCAACGCCCAGTCGTGCCCCGCCCAGTTGCGCGAGCGCCTCTTCTACCTCGCGGGCCGCAAGAGCCTGGACATCGAGAACTTCGGGTACGTCGCCGCGGCCGCGCTCACCAGACCCCTGGAGCCCGCCGAGCCGCCGATCCTCGACGAGGGCGACATCTTCGACCTGAAGGTCGAGGAGCTGCTGCCCATCAAGTCGTACGTGCTCGACCAGGATTCCGGCCTGCCCAAGCGCGACCCCAAGACGGGCGAGGAGAAGGTCGTCACCTTCTTCGCCAACCAGAAGGGCGAGGCGAAGAAGAACACCCTCGCCATGCTGGAGAACATCGCGGCGGCCAAGGAGCGCCCGCTCGCCCGCGTCCTCACCGGCCTCTCGATCCGGCACGTCGGCCCGGTGGCCGCCGAGGCGCTGGCCCGGGAGTTCCGCTCCATCGACCGCATCGAACAGGCCACCGAGGAGGAGCTCGCCACGACGGAGGGCGTCGGCCCGACCATCGCGGCCTCCCTCAAACAGTGGTTCGCCGAGGAGTGGCACCGGGAGATCCTGCGCAAGTGGCGGGCCGCCGGCGTGCGCATGGAGGAGGAGTCGAGCGGCGAGGACGAGGGGCCGCGCCCGCTCGCGGGCCTCACCGTGGTCGTCACCGGCACGCTGGAGCACCACACCCGGGATGGCGCGAAAGAGGCGCTGCAGAGCCGGGGGGCAAAGGTGACCGGTTCCGTTTCGAAGAAGACCTCATTCGTGGTCGTCGGCGACAACCCGGGTTCGAAGTACGACAAGGCCATGCAGGTGAAGGTTCCGGTTCTCAACGAGGAAGGTTTCGCCGTCCTGCTCGAACAAGGACCTGACGCGGCGCGGGAAGTCGCGCTTCCGACCGAGGAGTAGCGGTTGAAGGCCACCCGTTCGGCGCATACCAGAGGCATACGGGTGGCCGGGTCGCATTCGGGCAACCGTAGCCGACCGCTGCCCGTGGAAGCCTTCTGCGGCCTACTGTTGAGGTGTGCGCCTGCCGTGCCCCGCTGCGAACGGGGTATCACCTGCTCATCAAGAGCTCGGAAGGGGGCATCCCCTGTTCGGCAAGGGTTCGGGAGACCGCGTCTCCCCGCCCCCGCGGAGCACGGGGACGGTTTTTCGGACGCGGCCGACTCGTGGGCCGAGTCCGCGTGGCGTGGGCACCGCCGGCTGTGAGAGGGACGGGAATGGAACCGACCGAGAGCGCCGCCCCGGACTCACGGCTGCGCGCGCGCCTGTTGCGCGCGCCGGGAGCCTGGTTGCGAGGCCGCCGAGCAGAGCCGGCCACCGACCCGGGCGCCGCGGTCGGAGCGGCCGCCCGCTCCGGATCCGCGGCCCTGAGCACCGCCGTCGAACCACGCGAGCGGGCCTGGACCGCGGCCCCGGACCGCACCGAGTCCGTCGTCTCCTGCGCGGCCGACCCGGCCGCGCAGGACACCCGCGACCCCTGGCCGCTGCTGCCCGTCATGGTCGCCGCCGCGGCCGCCGTGTTCCTCGGCACCGGCTTCTTCCAGGCCGTCACGGGCAGACACGCGCTCTTCCCCACCGGCGCGGCCGGCTGGTCCCTCGCCGTCCTCACCGGCCTCATCGTCGCCCATCTGGTCGCTCTCGGCCGTGACCGCTGGTGGGGCGGCACCGGCTCCGGCGGCGCGCTCACCGTCGCCGTCCTCCTGCTCTACGGCTGGGTGCCCGCCGGCATGGTCAGCCTCACCGTCGTCGTCCTGGTCGGCGTCGCGCGCAGGCACCGCTGGCGGCAGGGCCTGCTGCACGGCGCCGTCGACGTCCTCGGCATCGGCGCCGGCGCCCTCGCCCTGGCCGCCTTCGGCACCTCGCCCAGCGCCGAAGCGCCCTGGCTGCCCGAGACCTGGGACCTGTACACCGCCCCCCAAGTGGCCCTCGTCGCCGTCGCGTACCTCGTCGTCACCCGCGTCCTGCTCTGGTACGTCCACGCGCCGCGCACCGGCGCCCTGCCCACCGTCACCCGCACCGCCCTCGTCCGGCAGGGCCTCCTCGGCATCGCGCTGCTCGGCATCGCCCCGCTGATCTGCGTGGTGGCGATCTCCCTGCCGATCCTGCTGCCCCTCTTCGCCATCCCGCTGGTCGCCCTCGACTCCACCCTCTGGATCGCCCGCGCCCGCGCGGAGGAGCAGCTGCGCGACCCCCTCACCGGACTGCCCAACCGGCAGTGGCTGCTCGAACGGACCTGGACGGCCCTCGACGACGCCGAGCGGCTCGGCGCACGCTCCGCGTTAATGCTCATCGACATGGACCGCTTCCGGTCGGTCAACGACACCCTCGGCCACCTCGCGGGCGACCGGCTGCTGCTGCAGATCGCGGACAGGCTGCGGCTCGCCCTGCCGCGCGGCGCGGAGGCCGCGCGACTCGGCGGCGACGAGTTCGCCGTCCTGCTCCCGGTCGCCGACTCCACGACGTCGGCCACGCGCGTGGCGCGCCAGCTGGTCGCCGCGCTCGGCTCACCGCTCGACCTGGACGGCCTGACCCTCGTCCTGGAGGCCAGCGCGGGCCTCGCCGTCTTCCCCGACCACGCGCTCGACGCGGAGGGCCTGCTGCGCCGGGCCGACGTCGCGATGTACCAGGCGAAGCGGGACCGCACCGGCGTCGAGGTGTACGAGTCCAAGCGGGACTCCAACACCCCGGACCGCCTCGGCCTGTTGGGCGACCTGCGCCGCGCGCTCGACGCGGGCGACGTCGAGCTCCACTACCAGCCCAAGGTCCGCTTCGACGGCAAGGTCGCCGGCCTCGAAGCGCTCGTGCGGTGGGTGCACCCGGAGCGCGGAAAGGTGCCGCCCGACGAGTTCATCGCCATCGCCGAGTCGTCCGGCCTCATGCCGCACCTGACGGAGTACGTCCTGGAGACGGCGCTCGGCCAGGTCGCCAAGTGGCAGGCGATGGGGCTCAAGGTCCCCGTCGCGGTGAACGTGTCGCCGCGCGACGTCCACACCCCCGGCTTCGCGGGCGCGGTCGCCGCCCGCCTCGCCCGGCACGGGGTCCCGCCGGGTGCGCTCCAGCTGGAGATAACCGAGCACGTCCTCCTGGAGGACCCGCAGCGCGCCGCGGACACGCTGGCCGGGCTCACCGGCCACGGGGTCAAGATGTCCCTCGACGACTTCGGCACGGGCTACTCCTCCCTGGTCCACCTGCGCCGCCTCCCGGTCAGCGAGCTGAAGATCGACCGCTCCTTCGTGGCCCGCCTCGCCATCGACAACGAGGACGCGGAGATCGTCCGCTGCACGGTGGACCTCGCCCACTCCCTCGGCCTGCTCGTCGTCGCCGAGGGCGTCGAGGACGACGAGACCTGGGAGCGGCTGCGGGACCTCGGCTGCGACGCGGTCCAGGGCTGGCTGGTCGCCGCGGCGATGCCCGCCGAGGAGACCACGGCCTGGCTCCGCGCCCGCGGCTCCCGCGGCTGGCGCCGCCCGGCCGACGTCGCCGCCGAAGCGGCCTCCGCGGCCGCCGCCGACCTGGAGCAGTCCTCGGGCCACGCGGTTCAGTGACCGCCGCTGAGCCGCCGGGGGAAACCGTTTAACGGGCAGAGCGGAGTGACCCATAGGATTGGGGCCACAACCCGCACACTCACCCCTGAGGATCGCCGCATGCCTGGCATCACGCGCGAGGAGGTCGCCCACCTCGCCCGCCTTGCACGTCTGGAGCTGAAGGCCGAGGAGCTCGACCACTTCGCCGGACAGCTCGACGACATCATCGGCGCGGTCGCCCGCGTCTCGGAGGTCGCCGACCAAGACGTACCGCCGACCTCGCACCCGCTGCCGCTGACGAACGTCATGCGCGCGGACGAGGTCCGTCCGTCGCTCACCACCGAGCAGGCGCTCTCTGGCGCCCCGGCCCAGGAGCAGCAGCGTTTCAAGGTGCCGCAGATCCTGGGGGAGGACTGAAGATCATGACGGACATCATCAAGCTCACCGCCGCCGAGATCGCGTCGAGGATCGCCTCCGGCGAGCTCACCGCGGTCGAGGTCACCGAGGCCCACCTGGCCCGTATCGAAGCCGTCGACGAGAAGGTCAACGCCTTCCTGCACGTCGACCGTGAGGGCGCGCTCGCGCAGGCCCGCGCCGTCGACGAGAAGCGCGCCAGGGGCGAGCAGCTCGGCCCGCTGGCCGGCGTCCCGATCGCGCTCAAGGACATCTTCACCACCGAGGGCGTGCCGACCACGGTCGGCTCGAAGATCCTCGAAGGCTGGATCCCGCCGTACGACGCGACCGTCACCAAGCGCCTGAAGGCCGCCGACGTCGTCATCCTCGGCAAGACCAACATGGACGAGTTCGCCATGGGGTCCTCCACCGAGAACAGCGCGTACGGCCCCACCGGCAACCCCTGGGACCTCACCCGCATCCCGGGCGGCTCCGGCGGCGGCTCCTCCGCGGCCCTCGCCGCGTACGAGAGCCCGCTCGCCATGGGCACCGACACCGGCGGCTCGATCCGCCAGCCCGCGGCCGTCACCGGCACGGTCGGCGTCAAGCCGACGTACGGCGGCGTCTCCCGCTACGGCATGGTCGCGTTCAGCTCCAGCCTCGACCAGGGCGGCCCCTGCGCCCGCACCGTCCTCGACGCGGCCCTGCTGCACGAGGTCATCGCCGGGCACGACGAGCTCGACTCGACGTCCATCGACGCCCCGGTCCCGCCGGTCGTCGAGGCCGCGCGCAACGGCTCGGTCCAGGGCATGCGCGTCGGCGTCGTCAAGCAGTTCCGCGGCGAGGGCTATCAGGCCGGTGTCGTCCAGCGCTTCGACGAGTCCGTGGAGCTCCTCAAGGAGCTCGGCGCGGAGATCGTCGAGCTGGACTGCCCGACGTTCGACCTGGCGCTCTCCGCGTACTACCTGATCGCGCCCTCCGAGTGCTCCTCGAACCTCGCCCGCTTCGACGCCATGCGCTACGGCCTGCGCGTCGGCGACGACGGCACGAGGTCCGCCGAGGACGTCACCGCGCTCACCCGTGAGGCCGGCTTCGGCGACGAGGTCAAGCGCCGCGTCATCCTCGGTACGTACGCGCTCAGCTCCGGCTACTACGACGCGTACTACGGCAGCGCCCAGAAGGTCCGCACGCTCATCACCCGCGAGTTCGAGGCGGCCTTCGAGCAGGTCGACGTGATCGTCTCCCCGACGACGCCGACCACCGCCTTCCCGATCGGCGAGCGCGCCGACGACCCGATGGCGATGTACCTCGCGGACCTGTGCACCATCCCGACCAACCTGGCGGGCAACGCCGCCATGTCGCTGCCCTGCGGCCTCGCGCCGGAGGACGGCCTGCCCGTCGGACTGCAGATCATCGCCCCCGCCATGAAGGACGACCGGCTGTACAAGGTCGGTGCTGCCGTCGAGGCCGCCTTCGTGGAAAAGTGGGGACACCCGCTGCTTGAGGAGGCACCGTCGCTGTGAGTGCACTGAACAAGGCCAAGGGCTTCAAGAAGTCCAAGACCGGCACGTACCTGTCGATCGGCACCACCGCCTTCGGCGCGGTCAGCGTGCTCAAGCAGGCCAGGATGGCCCGCTCTGACCACGACACGCTCCGTCTCGTGGACGCCGTCGTCTCCGCTGCCGCCATCGTCACCGGCGTCGCCCTGCTCGTGCGCGAGCTGAAGCGCCTCGGCGACGACGACGTCCTGCTGGGCTGAGAGGGAAAGTTTCACCGTGACTGTCACTACTGACCTGGTGTCGTACGAGGAAGCCCTCGCGACGTACGACCCCGTCATGGGCCTCGAGGTCCATGTCGAGCTCGGCACCAAGACCAAGATGTTCTGCGGCTGCTCGACCGCGCTCAAGCAGGACGCGAACAGCCAGACCTGCCCCACCTGCCTCGGCCTGCCCGGCGCGCTGCCGGTCGTCAACGAGATCGGTGTCGAGTCCGCGATCAAGATCGGCCTCGCGCTGAACTGCGAGATCGCCGAGTGGTGCCGCTTCGCCCGGAAGAACTACTTCTATCCGGACATGCCGAAGAACTTCCAGACCTCGCAGTACGACGAGCCGATCGCCTTCAACGGCTATCTGGACGTCCAGCTGGAGGACGGCGAAATCTTCCGCGTGGAGATCGAGCGCGCCCACATGGAGGAGGACACCGGCAAGTCCACGCACGTCGGTGGCGCGACGGGCCGCATCCACGGCGCCTCGCACTCCCTCCTGGACTACAACCGCGCCGGCATCCCGCTCATCGAGATCGTCACCAAGCCGATCGAGGGCGCGGGCGAGCGCGCCCCCGAGGTCGCCAAGGCGTACGTCGCCGAGCTGCGCGAGCTCATCAAGGCGCTCGGCGTCTCCGAGGCCCGCATGGACAAGGGCCAGATGCGCTGCGACGTGAACCTCTCGCTGCGCCCCAAGGGGCAGCAGGAGTTCGGCACCCGCAGCGAGACGAAGAACGTCAACTCGCTGCGGTCCGTGGAGCGCGCTGCGCGCTTCGAGATCCAGCGCCACGCGGCGGTCCTGAGCTCCGGCGGCACCATCGTGCAGGAGACCCGGCACTTCCACGAGGACGACGGCTCCACGACCTCCGGCCGCATCAAGGACAACGCCGAGGACTACCGGTACTTCCCGGAGCCCGACCTCGTCCCCGTGGCCCCGTCCCGCGAGTGGGTCGAGGAACTGCGGGCCGGTCTGCCCGAGATGCCGCGCGTGCGCCGCAACCGCCTCCGCGAGGAGTGGGGCATCAGCGAGCACGACATGCAGTCGATCCTCAACGCGGGCGCGGTGGAGCCGATCGTCGCCACCATCGAGGCGGGCGCCGACGCGGCGTCGGCCCGCAAGTGGTGGATGGGCGAGCTGTCCCGCAACGCCAACGAATCGGGTGTGGCTCTGGAGGAGCTCCCGATCACCCCGGCGTACGTCGCCAGGGTGGCCGAGCTCGTCGCCTCCGGTGACCTCAACGACAAGCTGGCCCGCCAGGTCATCGAGGGTGTCCTGAAGGGCGAGGGCACCCCGGACGAGGTCGTCGAGAAGCGCGGCCTGAAGGTCGTCTCGGACGAGGGCGCGCTGACGGCCGCCGTCGACGAGGCCATCGCCGGCAACCCCGGCGTCGCGGACAAGATCCGTGGCGGCAAGGTCGCGGCCGCGGGCGCGCTGGTCGGCGCGGTCATGAAGGCCACCCGCGGTCAGGCCGACGCGGCCCGCGTCAAGGAGCTCATCCTGGAGAAGCTGGGCGTCAGCGAGGGCTGAGGTCTGACTTCCTCCCGGTGAGGGGGCGGCGCACCCGACAGGGGCGCCGCCCCCTCACTCGTATCCGGAAGGCCTGGACTCGCATCCGGAAGTCCTGGTGAACTCTTGGACGTTCACGCCGACTTCGTCCCGCAGCCTTCACAAGGAAACCGGACGTCACTAGCGTCCCCGCCGAACAGGTCAATGGATCAGCAGAGAACCATTGGATGTTGGCCAGGACTACTGGGAGGTCGCACGTGACTCCGGAGATTTCGCGCAGACGCCTGATGGCGATCGGCGGCGGCGCGCTCGGCGCCGCCGCCGTCGGCTCCTTCCTGCCGCCGTCGCTGCAGGAGGCGCTCGCGCAGGAGCCGCCGAAGGACGGCGGTCTCGACAAGATCGAGCACGTGGTGATCCTCATGCAGGAGAACCGATCCTTCGACCACTACTTCGGGTCCCTGCGCGGCGTCCGCGGCTTCGGCGACCGCAACGCCATCCGGCTGCCCAGCGGCAAGTCGGTCTTCGAACAGCCCGCCGCCCTGCGCACGATCCTGCCCTTCCCCGTCCGCGAGGCCGCCGAGGCGCAGAAGAAGGACCTCCAGTACATCGGCGACCTGGACCACTCCTGGAGCGGCGGCGCCAAGGCCTGGCACGACGGCTGGATGGACGGCTGGATCACCGCCAAGACGGCGGCCACCATGGCGTACTACACGCGCCAGGACATCCCGCTGCACTACGAACTCGCCGACACCTTCACCGTCTGCGACGCCTACCACTCCTCCATCCACACCTCCACCAGCCCCAACCGCAACCACCTGTGGAGCGGCAAGACGGGCTACGAGGCCAACGGCAAGCGGGCCGTCGGCAACGACGCGTACGCCGAGGGAACGCACCCCGGCTACGGCTGGGGGACGTACGCCGAGCGCCTGGAGAAGGCAGGCGTGAGCTGGCGGACGTACACCGAGTGGGAGAACTTCACCGACAACCAGATCGAGTTCTTCACCACCTTCAAGGCCATCGCCCGCAAGGCCCTCACCGCGGCAGGCACCGGGCTGACCTACATGGAGGCCTTCTACGCCAAGGTGCGCGACACCAAGGACGAGGCCGAGCGCGCGCGGCTGCTCGCCGCCCTGGACAACGGCGTCGCGACCCTCACCAGGAGCGAGCGGTCGCTGTTCGAGCGCGGCCTGCGGCGCGTGCCGACCGGCAAGCTCGCCGAGGAGTTCGCGAAGGACGTCGCGGCCGGCAAGCTCGCGAAAGTCACCTATCTGGTGCCTTCCGCGGTGGACTCCGAGCACCCCAGCGTCTCCTCGCCCATCCACAGCGCGACCATCGTCTACAAGGTGCTCGACGCCCTCGCCTCCCATCCGGAGGTCTGGCGCCGCACCGCCGTGTTCATCAACTACGACGAGAACGACGGCTTCTTCGACCACGTCCCGCCGCCCGTGCCCGGCGGCGACTCCGCCGAGGAGAAGGAAGAGCGCTGGGACGGGAAGCCGACCGGCCTCGGCGCCCGCGTGCCGATGCTCGTCATCTCGCCGTGGACCGTCGGCGGTTACGTCTGCTCCGAAGTCTTCGACCACACCTCCGTCGTGCGCTTCCTGGAGAAGTGGACCGGGGTGCGGGAGCCCAACATCAGCGCCTGGCGCCGCAAGGTCACCGGCGACCTCACCGGCGCCTTCGACTTCCGGCGCGGCCACCGCATGCCCGACGTCGAGCAGCCCGGCGCCATCCCCGCGTTCAGCGGCCGCTGGGCCCCGCAGCCGCCTCTGAACCAGTCCATGCCGGTCCAGGAGCCGGGCACCCGCCGCGCCCGCCCGCTGCCCTACCAGCCGGACGCCGACGTGAAGCCCGCCGAGGACGGCACGCTCACGGTGCGGCTGCGCAACGGCGGCAGCTCCAGCGCGCACTTCGCGCTCTACCCGTACGCCGGTGAGTTCACGGTCCCGCTCCACCAGGACGTCGCGCGCAAGGGCTCCTGGAGCGTGCCGGTGCCGGGGGACGCGTATGCCTTCACCGTCACCGGGCCGAACGGCTTCCGGCGTGAGTTCGCCGGAAGCAGGGACGCCAAGGGCGGCAAGGGCGGCGTCACGGACGGCGGTGCGCGGCTCGCCTCCGCGATCACCCGCCGCGAGATACACCTCACCCTGGCCAACCGCGGCCGCCACGACCTGGTCTTCACGGTCAAGCCCCTCGGCTATGTGGACGAGGACGACATCAGGCGCCGCACCCGGACCGTCCGCGTCAGGGCGCGCAGCAGCCGTACCGTCGCCTGGCACACCGCCGGCGAGCACGGCTGGTACGACGTCGAGGTGACCGCCGCAGGCGCCCCCGGCTTCCGCCGCCGCCTCATGGGCCACATCGAGAACGGCCGGGCGAGCGTCTCGGGCTGACCGCCCGGACCGTCGGCCCGCCTGGGTGCGCGGAGGTGCCTCTGGTGCCTCCGCGCACGCCTTGTGCTCTTGTGAGTATGGCCACGAAACGGACCAACGATCATCAAGGGCTGTCAAAGTGACTGCGGCGCACATGTCGCCACTCATGCGTTCTTTGCGGGCTGTCCAGTTGGTTGACTACTGCTCCCGATGAAGATCCACAGAACCATCCAGGGAGCCAGTCCGTGGCAGCACTCGCACGGTGGTGCGTCAGGCACCGACTCGTCGTCGTTCTCCTGTGGCTCCTCGCTCTTGGCGGCGCCGCCTCGGCCGCCGCCGTCGCGGGATCCGCGTACTCGAACGACTACGAAGTCCCGGGCACCGAGTCCGGCCGGGCGACCCAGCTCCTGAACGAGAACTTCCACGGGCTCGGCGGTGACAGCGACACCGTCGTCTGGCACACCGGCCCCGGCACCTCGGTCCGCGCCGCCGACGTCGAGCAGACGATGTCCGACACGCTCGACAAGATCGCCGACCTGCCCGCCGTGGCCTCCGTGACCGGGCCGTACGAGGGCAAGGACACGAGCCGGGTCAGCGCGGACGGCCGTACGGCGTACGCCACCGTCACCTTCCGCGAACAGGCCGACGACATGGACAAGGCCGACGCGCAGGCCGTCGTCGACACCGCCAAGGCCGCCGCGTCCGACCGCCTGCAAGTGGAGCTCGGCGGCACCGCCATCGGGCTCACCGAGTCCAAGAGCGCCCAGGTCGCCGAGATCGTCGGGGTGGCCGTCGCCGCCGTCGTGCTCTTCCTCGCCTTCGGCTCGCTCGCCGCGTCCGCCCTGCCCATCGCCACCGCCCTGGTGTCCGTCGGCACCGCGTACGCGGGCATCGTGCTGCTCGGCCACGTGATGACCGTCGCGGACTTCGCGCCGATGCTCGGCACCCTCATCGGGCTCGGCGTCGGCATCGACTACGCCCTCTTCATCGTCACCCGGCACCGCAAGGGCCTCAAACGCGGCCTGTCCGTGGCCGAAGCCGCCGAGCGCGCGGTCTCCACCACCGGGCGCGCCGTCGTCTTCGCGGGCGCCACCGTCTGCATCGCCCTGCTCGGCATGCTCATCCTGCGGCTCGGCTTCCTCAACGGCGTCGCGATCGCCGCCTCGCTGACCGTCGTCCTCACCGTCGCCGCGTCCGTGACCCTGCTGCCCGCCCTCCTCGGCTTGATCGGCCCGCGCGCCCTCAGCCGCCGCGAACGCCGCCGGATCGCCGAACACGGACCCGAACCGGAGCTGCCGACCGGCCTCGCCGCCCGCTGGGCCGTCTTCGTGGAGCGCCACCCCCGGCTGCTCGGCGCCGTCGCGGTCCTCGTGATGGCCGTGCTCGCGCTGCCCACCCTGGGCCTGCACCTGGGCACCTCCGACCAGGGCAACAACCCGGCGAAGGCCACCACCCGGCAGGCGTACGACCTCCTGGCCACCGGTTTCGGGCCCGGCGTGAACGGTCCGCTGACCCTCGTCAGCGAGGTCTACGGAGCGGGCGACCGGGTGGCCGTCGACGACCTCGCCACGACGCTGAGGTCGACCGAAGGCGTCGCCTCCGTGTCCCCCGCGACCTACGGGGACAACGGCCGCGCCGCCTTCCTCACCGTCGTCCCCGACTCCGCGCCGCAGTCCCAGAAGACCAGCGCACTCGTCGACCGGCTCCGCGACGACGTCCTGCCAGAGGTGGAGGCGGAGAGCTCCCTGGACGTGTCGGTGGGCGGTGTCACCGCGAGCTACGACGACTTCGCGGAGGTCATCGTCGGCAAGCTGCCGCTCTTCGTCGGCGTGGTCATCGGCCTCGGCTGCGTCCTGCTCCTGCTGGCCTTCCGGTCCATCGGCATCCCCCTCAAGGCCGCCGCGATGAACGTCGCCGCGGTCGCCTCCGCCTTCGGCGTCGTCGTCGCGATCTTCCAGTGGGGCTGGGGGAGCGAACTGCTCGGGCTCGGCAGGGCCGGTCCTATCGAGCCCTTCCTGCCGGTGATCATGGTGTCCGTCCTCTTCGGGCTCTCCATGGACTACCAGGTCTTCCTGGTCAGCCGGATGTACGAGGAGTGGCTGGAGACCGGCGACAACCGGCGGGCCGTCCGCGTCGGCCTCGCCGAGACGAGCCGCGTCATCAACTCGGCCGCCGTGATCATGATCTCGGTCTTCCTCGCCTTCGTCCTCAGCGGCGACCGGGTCATCGCGATGTTCGGCATCGCGCTCGCGGCGGCCGTCGCCCTCGACGCCTTCGTGCTGCGTACGCTGCTCGTGCCGGCCCTGATGCACATGCTCGGCGGCGCCAACTGGTGGCTGCCGCGCCGCCTGGACCGCGTCCTGCCGCGCATCAGCATCGAGCCGCCCGAATGTCGTTCGAACTCGCGCGGCGAACCTGCGAAGATCCCCGGACAGCTGGACGACGTCGAGGCCGACGTCGACGGGAGCGGGCTGAAGGAGCGGGATGTTCGCGATATCGCTGGCCGAGGGCGCTGAGCTGCGGCCGCTGGAGCCGTGGCAGGCGCAGGAGTTCCTCGACCACGTCGGGCGGGCGCGGGAGTACGCAGGGCCTTGGGTGCCCTTCACCGCGACCGTGACGGACCTGGAGACCGCGCGGAAGCACCTCCAGACGTACGCCGACAAGCAGGCCGCCGACACCGGGCGCTTCTACGGCATCTGGCTGGACGGCACGCTCGTCGGCGGTGTCCTCTTCCGGATCTTCGACACGAGAGTCGACAGCTGTGAGATCGGTGTGTGGCTGGAGCCGTCGGCCGCCGGGCGCGGCCTCGTGAACAAGGCCTCGCGGATCCTCATCGACTGGGCCGTGGACCAGCGCGGCATGCATCGCGTGGAGTGGCTGGTCTCCTCGCGCAACGACCGCAGCAAGGCGGCCGCCGAGCGGCTCGGGTTCACCAGGGACGGCGTGCTGCGGGAGAGCTTCCCCTGGCAGGGGATACGGCACGACATGGAGGTCTGGTCCGTCCTCGCCCCGGAGTGGCGGGCGGCGCGGGAGGCACAGGCGGCGCGGGACGCACTGGCGGCGGACGCGCGTTAAGGGAGCTCTCAGACTCCGTCCGTACGGTGCGGGGCATGGGTACTAAGACAGATGACGCGGCCGGCGCCAAAGGTGCGGCCGGGACCGAGGCCGAGGCCGACGAAGTGACCGGGGCCGGGAAGCCGGAGACGGTCGACGTCACGAAGTCCGACGCGGCCGACGCCGCCGGGCCCGAGGACACCAACCCCGAGGCGGGGGCGAACGCCACCGAGAACGCCGCCGAGAACGACGGCGCGGACGACGACGCGGACGACGACGCGGACGACGATGTGGACGCGGAGGTCGTCGCACCCGTCGCGTCCGCGGGATCCGCCGGTGTCGGCCAGGGCGCCGCGGCCGTCGTGTCCGCCGCGCTCGGCGTGATCGGCCTCTCCGGAGGCTGGCTCGGCACGATCGCCGGGGCGCGCTCGAACATCATGGGGCAGTTGGAGACCAAGCAGTCCGCGAGCGTCTCCGACCAGCTCCAGGCCATGTACGGCGACTCCTGGCAGGCCACCGCGCTGATCGCCGGCGTCTTCGCGCTCTCCGCGCTGGTCGTCGGCTTCCTGGTGCTGGTGCGGCCCGCGTTCGGCGCCCCCGGCAAGGAGCAGGCGCCGTGGATCAAGTCCGTGGCGTGGGCGGGCGTCGCGCTCGGCGTGATCGGACTGATCCTCGCCATCGCCAAGTACTCCGACCTGCTGCTCGGAATTCCGTCCGCACCTTCCTGAGCCACCGCTCCCGCGCGCACGGGACAGGGAACGAACCGCGTACATAAGGCAGGGGCAGGGCAGGGGCTAAGGCCCCCGCCCCGCCCTTCGTCGTACCTAAGGCCCTCGGCACCCCGGAGATGCGGCACCCGCCCGATGTGGGCGACCCCCCTGGGAGACGAAAGTGGAGACATCGCGGAGAACGACATCGGCGATACCACCGACAACCCGAGGGGCACGAGATGTTCGAGTACGAGATGCACCAGATGCGCGCCGCCGAGCTGAGCCGCGAGGCCGACCACCAGCGCCTGCTCGGCGAGGCCCGCAAGGTCCGCGCCGCCGCCCGCCGTTCGGCCCGCCAAGAAGCCGAGGGGCGGGTGAGTACGACGCTCTGGATGAGCCGCCCCACACGGCGGAAGCTCCGCTTCACGCGGGCCGCCTGACATGGCGGGGCCTGCGCCGGTGCCCGCTCCTCGGACATCGGGTGCCGCGCCGTCCCCGCACTGTGCGATGCTCGCGGCTGTGCAGACCAGGTCCGTGAGCCCGGTGTTCGTCGGCAGGTCCGATGAGCTCGGCGTACTGAACGAAGCGCTCGCCCGCGCCACGGGCACCCCGCTCGAAGGAGCCGGGGGCCCCGGCCCGGGCGAGCCGCAGGCGTTGCTGCTCGGGGGTGAGGCGGGGGTCGGCAAGACCCGCCTCGTCGAGGAATTCGCCGCGGCCGCCGAGAAGTCCGGCGCCGTCGTCGCGGTCGGCGGCTGCGTGGAGATCGGCGCCGACGGCCTCCCCTTCGCCCCCTTCTCGACCGCACTGCGCTCGCTGCGCCGCCAACTCCCCGACGAACTGGCCGCCGCCGCCGAGGGCCAGGAGGAAGAGCTGGCCCGGCTGCTGCCCGAACTGGCAAGCCCCGCCGCACACGGACACACCGCACAAGGGCACACCGCGCACGGACAAGCCCCCGGAGGCAGGTCCGACGAGGGCACGGCCCGCCTCTTCGAACTCACCGCACGCCTCCTGGAGCGCCTCTCCCGCGACCGCGCCATCGTCGTCGTCCTGGAAGACCTGCACTGGGCCGACACCTCCACCCGCCACCTCCTCGCCTATCTCTTCCGCACCCTGCGCGGCGGCCGCCTCGTCCTCCTCGCCACCTACCGCGCCGATGACATCCACCGCCGCCACCCCCTGCGCCCCCTCCTCGCCGAACTGGACCGGCTCCGCACCGTGCGCCGCGTCGAGCTGAGCCGCTTCAGCAAGGACGAAGTCGCCCGCCAGATGGCCGGCATACTCGCCACCGAACCCGAACAGCCCCTGGTCGACGACATATTCGACCGCTCCGACGGCAACGCCTTCTTCGTCGAGGAGCTCGCCGTCGCCTCCCACGGCAGCAGCTGCGCGGGCCTGACCGACTCCCTGCGTGACCTGCTTCTCGTCCGCGTGGAGGAGCTGCCCGAGGACACCCAGCGGGTGGCGCGGATCGTCGCCGAGGGCGGCTCCACCGTCGAGTACGAACTGCTCGCCGAGGTCGCCGGGCTCTGCGAGGACGACCTCATCGAGGCACTGCGGGCGGCCGTCGGCGCCAACATCCTGCTCGCCTCGCCGGACGGCGACGGCTACCGCTTCCGCCACTCCCTGGTCCGCGAGGCCGTCAGCGACGACCTGCTCCCCGGCGAGCGCTCCCGCATCAACCGCCGCTTCGCCCAGGCCCTGGAGGCCGACCCCACGCTCGTCTCCGCCGACCAGCGCGCCGCCCGCCTCGCCACCTACTGGTACTACGCGCACGACGCCGCCAAGGCCCTGCCCGCCGTCCTCGAGGCCTCCGTCGAGGCCCGCCGCCGGTACGCCTACGCCGAGCAACTCCGCCTGCTCGAGAGGGCGATGGAGCTCTGGGACGAAGCCCCCGAGTCCGTCCGCGAAGACCTCCGCCCCGCCGACTACGTCGAGGGCTACCCCGCCTGCGCCTGCGCCGACGACCACGTCACCTCCCCCCTGCGCTATCTGGACCTGATGGCCGAGGCCACGGTCGCCGGCCGCCTCTGCGGCGAACGCGACCGCGCCCTGAAAATCACCAAGCGCGCCCTGCGACTCCTCGACGGCGAGAACGATGCCCACCGCTCCGCCTGGTTCTGGGTCGCCCGCTCCCGTCTCGTCTCCACCCTCGGCCGCGGCGACGGCTGGACGGAGATCGCCAAGGCCGAGGAGCTGATGCGCGGCCTGCCGCCCTCCGAGGTGCACGCGGACGTCCTCGTCCACCGCGCCTCCTGGGGCATGCTGCACGATCCGGGCCCCGAGACCCTGGCCGCCGCCGAACGCGCCGTCGAGTACGCCCGCATGGTCAAGGCCGACACCATCGAGCTCAATGCCCGCCTCACCCGCGGCGCCCTCCTCGTCGAGGCCGGCGACCCCGAGGCGGGCCTCGCCGAGATGTACGAGGTCAGGGACCGCGTCGTCCGGGACGCCCTGGTCACCAACCTCAGCCGGGTCCACATCAACCTCCCCTCCTCCCTCGAAGGCGTCGGCCGCTCCGCCGAAGCCGTGCGGGTCGCGATGGAGGGCATCGACTTCTGCCGCAAGTACGGTCTGGTGGACACCGAGGGCTGGGTCTGGGCCAACGTCGCCGAGTCACTCATCTCCCTCGGCCGCTGGGACGAGGCCGCCGACGCCGTCGCCGAGACCCAGCGCTGCGTCCAGAGCTCAAAACCGCGCGTATCCGCCTCCGAACGATCCGCGCGCATGGCGCTCTACCGCGGTGAGTACGCCGCGGCCGCCCGCCACATGCACACCGCCCACCAGCACCTCGGCACCCACGATCCACAGCCCCAGTACCTCCTCGTCCTCATCCGCATCGCCCTCGGCCTCGCCGCCGCCGAGGGCCGCATCCTCGACGGCCGCGCCGAACTCGAACGCGGCCTCGCCACCGGCCTCCCCGTCGGCACCTACAAATACGGCTGGCCCCTGCTCCTCGCCGCCGCCACGATGGAGGCGGACGCCCGCGGCCTGCCCGCCGCCGAACCCGGCCGCCCCGCCGCCCTCGCCCGGATCCGGGCCGTCACCAAGTCCCTCGCCACCCCCACCCCGCTCTCCCTCGCCCACGACGAATGGACCCGCACCGAACTCCTGCGCGCCGAAGGCCGCGACCGCCCCGCCCACTGGACCACCGTCGTCACCGCCCTCGAACCCCTCGACCGCCCCTACGACCTCGCCCAGGCCCGCCTGCGCCTGGCCGAATCCCTCCTCGCCTCGGACACCACCGACCGCGACCGCGCCGCCCAACTGCTGCGCCAGGCCAAAGAGGTGGCCGACCGGCTCGGCGCCCGGCCGCTCTCCGACTCCATCACCGGACTCGCCCAGCGCGCCCGCCTCTCCCTGAACCCCGCCGAAGCCGTCCGCACCCCCGCCGCCCCGGCCCACCCCGCCGAGGCGCTGGGCCTGACCAGCCGGGAGCGGGACGTCCTGCGACTGGTCGCGGCGGGCCGCAGCAACCGCCAGATCGCCGAGGAACTCTTCATCTCCCCGAAGACGGCGAGCGTCCACGTCTCCAACATCCTCGCCAAGCTGTCCGTCACCGGCCGCGGCGAGGCCGCCGCGCTCGCCCACCGGCTCCGGCTGTTCCCCACCAGTGACGAGCCGACCGCACGGCGCTGACCTGCGCTTTCCTGTCTCCGGCCGGTTTCCGGCGGCCTCGCTTACGCTTGACAGCAGGATCTCGGCTCCTGGGAGGCGCAGTGTTCAACGCGATCGAGGCTCTGTTCGCGCCGGGGCGCAAGCACACCGACGACGAACAGAAGCGCCTGGAGATGACCCGCGTCGACCTCGCCGACGGCGACCCGGGACGCGGACCGATCGACCTGTCCTCGGGCAAGGTGGTCGTACGCCCACCCGTCCCGGAGCCACGCTCCGACGAGGCGCCGAGCGCCGAGGAGATACCCCCGCCCGACGAGCCGGAGCCGGACAGCTGACCCGCTCGCCCGCTCTTACTTCACCTGCACCTCCAAGATCTTGTCGTCCCCCTTCTCCGGTGTGCCCCGCGAGTCCGTCTCGTTGGTGACCACCCACAGCTTGTCGCCGCCCGCCGCGAGCACCGTGCGCAGCCGGCCGTGCTCACCCTTCAGGAACGCCTGCGGCTCCGGATCGCCCGCCACGCCCCGCACCGGAATGCGCCACAGCCGCTCGCCCCGCAGGCCCGCCATCCAGACCGATCCCTCGGCATAGGCGACGCCACTGGGTGAGGCCTCCGAGGTCTTCCACTGGGCGACGGGGTCCCGGAACCCCTCCTTGCCCTCCTTGCCCTCGACCTCCGGCCAGCCGTAGTTCCCGCCGGCCTTGATCTCGTTCAGCTCGTCCCAGGTGTCCTGGCCGAACTCCGAGGCCCAGAGCCGCTTCTCCTCGTCCCAGGCCAGGCCCTGCACGTTCCGGTGACCGTACGAATAGACGGCGGAGTCGCCGAAGGGATTGCCGGGGGCCGGCTCACCCTCCGGAGTGAGGCGGAGGATCTTGCCGCCCAGGGACTTCTTGTCCTGGGCGAGATCCGTCTCACCCGTTTCCCCCGCGCCCGCGTACAGCATCTTGTCCGGGCCGAAGGCGATCCGGCCGCCGTTGTGGATCATGCCCTTGGGGATGCCCTTGAAGACCGTGTCCGGAGCGCCCAGCTGCTCGCCCGAGGGCTTCTTCTCGTCGTACAGCATGCGGGCGATGCGGTTGTCGGACTCCGTCGTGAAGTACGCGTACACCAGATGGTCCGATGCGTACGAAGGAGAGAGCGCGAGGCCCATCAGGCCGCCCTCGCCGCCGGGGGAGACGCCCGGCACCGAGCCGAGCTCCGTCTTCTTGCCCGTCTTCCCGTCGATCCTGGTGATCGTCCCCTCGTCGCGCGAGGAGACCAGCAGGTCGCCGTCGGGCAGCGCCGCGAGGCCCCAGGGCGATTTGAGGCCCGTGGCGAGAGTGCGGGTGACCTTCGCGGAACCCTTCTCCGGTGGGGCCTCGGCGCCCGCCTTCCCGGTGGGGGACTGGCTCGACGTCTCCCGCTCCGGTGGACTCTCGGGATGGTCCGGCTCATCGCCGCCGGACGAGCATCCGGCCGCGAACACGAGGGAGACAGCGGCCAGAACGGCCGTAACAGCAGGTCGTTGCACGATCAGGTCCCTTCGACGCAGCGCTTCTACTGTTCATACACCGCTCGCGCCCCGCAGGTTCCCGAACTCAGTCCCACGATCCCAGCGCGGCCGGCAGCGCCGCGATCTCCGCCAGGTCCTCCTCCGTCAGCCGCACCGCGGCCGCCCCGGCGTTCTCCACCGCCCAGCGCTCCCGCTTGGCACCCGGAATCGGCACCACGTGCCGGCCCTGCGCGAGGACCCACGCCAGCGCGATCTGCGCCGGCGTCGCCCCGTGCCGCTCCGCCACCCGGCGCAACCCCACCACCAGCGGCTGGTTGGCCGCCATCATCTCGGCGGTGAAGCGCGGGTGACGGGCCCGCAGATCGTCCGGCTCGAAACCCTGGCCGGGCTTGAGCGTGCCCGTGAGGAAACCATTCCCCAACGGCATCGCAGCGAGGACACCTATCCCGCGGGCCACACACCACGGCAGCAGCGTGTCCAGCGCCTCCGGCGACCACACCGACAGCTCGGCCTGCACCGCGCTCACCGGAAAGACCTGCTGCACCCGCTCCAGCTGCCGGATCGTCGCGTCGTGCAGCCCAGGCCCCGGCCGCCCCGGCGCCGCACGCCGATGGGCACGCGCCCCCACCGCGCACAGCCCCAGCGCCCGCACCTTCCCCGCGGCGACGAGGTCGGCCATCGCGCCCCACGTCTCCTCGATGGGCACCTCGGGGTCGGCGCGGTGCAGCTGGTAGAGGTCGATGGTCTCCGTCTGCAGCCGCCGCAACGACGCGTCGCAGGCCCGTTTCACGTAGCCGGGGCGGCCGTTGGCGACGATGTGCTGCTCACCCACGAGCAGCCCGCACTTCGTCGACACGAACGCCTCCGCGCGCCGCTCCTTCAGCACCCTGCCGATCAACAGCTCATTGGTGAAGGGCCCGTACATGTCGGCGGTGTCCAGCAGCAGCCCCCCGCCGCCCCTGGCCGCGCCGACGGCGTCCAACGCCGCGTGCAGGGTGCGCACCGACGCGTCACCGCGCTGCCGCGAGCCGGTGTACGCCCAGCTCATCGGCATGCAGCCGAGTCCGACGGCGCCCACTTCGAGCGCCCCCGCGCCGATCGTCCTGCGCTCCACCTGGCCGTACCCTCCCGCTCCTGGTTCGGAGATCATCCAAACTATCCGCTGTCGCCGCGGCCCCGACCGCTGCCCTCCCGAGGGCAGCGCGCACCGGCCCGGATTAGCCTCCTGGTCATGACGACAGATGTATGGCTCCCGTTCGAACCGCACGAGATCCAGGGGATCCCCGAGGCTTCCGAGGCGGGCCTCAACTACCGGTTCTGGGACGGCGGCCCGGAGTTCCCCGCCGACCCGGCCGACTGCGCCTTCTATGTGGTGCCTTATATGAAGGGCACCGAGATCGCCGTACGCCCCTTGTCCGCGATGACGTCCGTACGCGTCGTACAGACACTGACCGCGGGCATCGACCACGTGGAGCCGGGCATCGGTTTCCTGGCTCCCGGTGTGCGGCTGTGCAATGCCCGTGGGGTGCACGAGGCGAGCACCGCCGAGCTCGCGCTGGCCCTGACGCTCGCCTCGCTGCGGGGAATCCCGCGCTTCGTGGAGGGGCAGCGGCAGGAGGAGTGGCGGTCCGGTTTCTATCCCGCGCTCGCCGACAAATCCGTGCTCATAGTGGGCTACGGAGCGATCGGTTCCGCCATCGAGGACAGGCTCGCCCCCTTCGAATGCGCGCGGGTGGCGCGCGTCGCGCGCTCTGCCCGTGCCACGGAGCGCGGTCCCGTGCATCCGCTCGCCGACCTGCCGTCGCTGCTGCCGGAGGCGGACGTCGTCATCCTCTCGACACCGCTCTCCGAAACCACGCGCGGCCTGGTGGGAGCCGACTTCCTGGCCCGCATGAAGGACGGCGCGCTGTTGGTCAACGTCGCCCGGGGCCCCGTCGTCGACACCAAGGCGCTCGTCGCCGAACTGGACTCCGGCCGCATCACCGCCGCCCTCGACGTGACCGACCCGGAACCGCTGCCCGCAGGTCATCCCCTGTGGCACGCTCCAGGAGTACTCATCAGCCCGCACGTGGGCGGCTCCACGTCGGCGTTCCGGCCCCGCGCCCAGCGCCTGCTGGCCGCGCAACTGACCAAGTACGTCGCCGGACTGCCCCTCGACAACGTGGTACTGACAACGGCCAGTTGATCGCCCGAGAGCGATTTGCGTACGCTCCGCGCCCGACCGCGTGCGCCCCGTGTTCGCTTTCCCTCCGACAGTCACGGAGCGTAGAGGAGCTATGTCCCTGAGTGACGAGTCTGGTGTATCGTCCCGACAGGGGATGCGCCGTGGACCGTTCGGCGCCGGGGACGAGACATCAGACTGCGAGGGGGGCGACGGGCGATGTACGGCCTATGGGCGAACGATCCGACGCGGCGGGACCGCAGCCGGCGACTCTGGCGCACACCGGCCCGCAGACGCAGGCGAGCCGGGAGCCGCACGAGCGGCCGTCGCCGCACGCACCAGCGCACCTGCCGGCCCGCCCGGCGGGCGCGCCGGGCGGATCCCGGGGCGGCACGGACCAGGGCGGCCCGGTGAGTGCCCGCCCGACCTCCACCCCCGTCCTCGACGGGGGCGTGGCGGCCCTGCCGTCCAGGTTGCCGCTGATCCGGCGCCCGCTGCCCGGTGGCCGCGGACTCGTCTCCCAGCTGGTGCTCCTGCTGGTCTGCGGGGCGTACGCGGCGGGTTCGGCGCTCGGCTGGGGATCGGACCGACTCGCCATGATCATGGGCGACTTCGGGCTGAGCATCGCGGCGGCGGCCGCCGCGATCTCCTGCTTCCGCTACTCCCGCACCCGCCGCAGCCGCTTTCGACCCGCATGGCTGCTCTTCGCGCTCTCCTCCGCGATGGCAGCCTGTGGCAACGGCGTATGGGGCTGGTACGAGGTCGTGCTCGAGCGGCCCGTCCCCAGTCCGGGCCTCGCCGACCTGTTCTTCCTCTGCTTCGCCCCGCCCGCCATCATCGGACTGCTCGTGCTCGCCAAGCGTCCGGTGACGAAGGCCGGGTGGGGATGCCTGGCCCTCGACTCCTGGCTGATCGGGGGCTCGCTCCTCACGCTCTCCTGGAGCCTGGCCCTCGCGCACACCGCGCAGTTCGAGGGGCAGAGCGTCGCGTACGCCGCGCTCTCCCTCGCCTACCCGCTCCTGGACATCGCGCTGGTCAGCATGGTGCTGGCGCTGCACTTCAGACGCTCGTCCGCCAACCGCACCGCGGTGAACACCGCGATCGGCGCGCTCGCCCTGACCGTGATGTGCGACGCGCTGTTCACCTCGCCGCTGCTGCACGCCAGTTACCGCTCGGGCCAGCTGCTCGACGCGGGCTGGTTCGCGGGCTCGCTGCTCCTCGCGTACGCCCCGTGGGCCGCCCCCTGGCACGTGGACGGCGGGCGCGGGACGGGCCACGCGCGCGTGCAGTACGACAGCGCCCCCGAGGAGCCACGGGCCGCCGCGACCCGTCCGATCGCCGGATCGCTGGCCGCCCTCACGCCCTATCTCGCCGCCGCCGTCTGCACGTTGGGCATTCTCTACAACGTGCTGAACGGCCGCAGTGTCGACCGCGTCGTGCTCTTCACCGCCGGCACCGTGGTGCTCGCGCTCGTGGTGCGCCAGGGCATCATGCTCCTGGACAACATCACGCTCACCCAGGAACTGGCCCAGAAGGAGAACCACTTCAGGTCCCTGGTGCAGGGCTCCAGCGACGTCATCATGATCGCCGCGCCCAACGGCATCCTGCGCTACGTGAGCCCGGCCGCCGCCGGGGTCTACGGCCGCGACGCCGAAGAGCTCGTCGGCTCCGAACTGGCCTCGCTCATGCACCCGGAAGACCTGGGCCGGGTCGTCCACGAGGTCCGCAGATTCCTCGCAGCCAACCCCGTCGAGGAACCCACCACCCGCATCGAGTGCCGCTTCAAGTCCGGCGACGGCGACTGGCTGAACGTGGAATCCACCGTCAACCGCCACCAGGGCGGCCTCATCTTCAACAGCAGAGACGTCACCGAACGGGTCCGGCTTCAGGCGCAGTTGCAGCACAACGCCGAGCACGACCCGCTCACCGACCTGCCCAACCGCGCCCTGTTCACCCGGCGCGTGGGCCAGGCCCTGGCCGGCCGCAGAGTGACCGACCGCGGCACGGCCGTGCTCTTCATCGACCTCGACGGCTTCAAGGCCGTCAACGACACCATCGGACACCAGGCCGGGGACGAGCTCCTCATCCAGGCCGCGCGCAGACTCCAGGAGGCGGTGCGTTCGGGCGACACCGCCTCCCGGCTCGGCGGCGATGAGTTCGCGGCCCTCATCGTCGGCGACGGGACAAGAGACCAGGCCGCCAGAGAACGGCACATCTATGAGCTCGCCGACCGGCTGAGAATCACCCTGTCCCAGCCCTACGCCATCGACGGGAACGACGTGCGCGTAGCGGCGTCCATCGGTGTGGCCTTCGCCGAACCGGGCATCGGCGCGGGGGAGCTGCTCCGCAACGCCGACCTGGCGATGTACCGCGCCAAGGCCGGGGGCAAGGACCGCGTCGAGCTGTACGCGCCCCAGATGCAGGCCGACGTCGTCCGCAAGGCGCAGCTCGCCACGCGGCTGCGCGCCGCGCTGCACGAGGGCGAGTTCGCCCTGCTGCACCAGCCCGTGGTCCGGCTCGACGACGGCCGGATCACGTCGGTCGCCGCCCAGGCCCGCTGGCGCTCGGCGCAGGGCATCCTCTTCACGCCCGCCGAATTCCTGCGCGTGTCCGAGAAGAAGGGCGAGGACGGCGGCCGGGCGGCCGAGCTGGGCCGCTGGATGCTGGAAGAGGCCGTCGAGCAGGCCGCCGAGCGCGGCCGGAGCGGCCTCGCGGTGCCCGTCGCCGTCCGGATGAGCGCGCGCCGTCTGCTGGACCGGTCCATGCCCATGGGCTCCATCGAGGCGCTCCTGACCCGGCACGGCCTGCCCTCCGGCGCGCTCATCGTCGAGCTCGCCGACAGCGACCCCCGGGTCTCGCTGGACGACCTGGAGCGCCGTCTGGCGTCCCTGCGCAGGCTCGGCGTACGCATCGCGCTCGACGGCTTCGGCAGCGGGTACGCGGCGATCACCGCACTGCGCCGGCTCCCCATCGATGTCCTGAAGCTGGACCGCGGGCTGATCGAGGGCGTCGTCGAGTCCGCGCGGCTGCACAAGATCACCGCGGGTCTGCTGCGCATCGCGAACGACCTGGGGCTCGTCTCCGTGGCCGACGGCGTGGACCTGCCCGAGCAGGTGGTCGCCCTGCGCGCGATGGGCTGCACGCACGGGCAGGGGACGGCGTTCTCCGGGGCCCTCGACGAGTACCGGCTGCGCCGGGCGCTCACCCTCGGGGAGTATCCGGTGCCGCACGGCCCGGCCGAGCCGGTGCTCGCGGGCGGCCGTCCGGGGACGTACGGCGGCGTGGCGTCGGCCTACGCGGGCGGACCCCCGGCTGCGTACGCGGGAGGGTCCTCCGGGCCCTACGCGAGCGGCGCCGCGGGGACGTACGCGGGCGGTTCCCAGGGGACGTACGCGAGCGGCTCCCCGGGCACGTACGCGAGCGGCCCCTCGCCCTACGCCCGTTCACATGATGAGACCCCCGTCCCACCTACTTGACACACCATGCGTGCCGGGGGGAGGGTCAATGCCATGCGCACCCGAATTCTCGTACTTGGAAAGCGCGTCGGCTGAAGCTGGGACTGACCGGTCCGAACACCGGAATCCAGCGACCGCACCCGGCGCGCTCCCCTCGCTTGCCTCACGGCACGAGGGGTTTTTTGTTGCACTGGCACCTGCCAAACCCCCGCAAACACCCCGCAAAAACCCTCAGCTTCGAGAAGAGAATGCCGATGACCGAGCAGGCCACCGGGGCCCACCATCCGCAGCCGCGGCCCCGATCCTCAGGACACCAGTCCGCCCCCGTCGAGCACGTCACGGGTGCGCAGTCCCTGATTCGTTCTCTCGAGGAAGTCGGGGCCGACACGGTGTTCGGCATCCCCGGCGGAGCCATCCTCCCGGCGTACGACCCGATGATGGACTCCACCCGGGTGCGGCACGTCCTGGTGCGGCACGAGCAGGGCGCGGGCCACGCGGCCACCGGGTACGCGCAGGCCACCGGCAAGGTCGGCGTCTGCATGGCGACCAGCGGCCCCGGCGCCACCAACCTGGTCACCCCGATCGCCGACGCCCACATGGACTCCGTCCCGATGGTGGCGATCACCGGCCAGGTGGCCTCCAAGGCCATCGGCACGGACGCCTTCCAGGAGGCGGACATCGTCGGCATCACGATGCCGATCACCAAGCACAACTTCCTGGTCACCAAGGCCGAGGACATCCCGCGCACCATCGCCGAGGCCTTCCACATCGCCTCCACCGGCCGCCCGGGCCCCGTCCTCGTGGACATCGCCAAGGACGCCCTCCAGGCGCAGACGACGTTCTCCTGGCCGCCGCAGCAGGACCTGCCCGGCTACCGCCCGGTGACCAAGCCGCACGCCAAGCAGATCCGCGAGGCCGCCAAGCTCATCACCGCGGCCAAGCGCCCGGTCCTCTACGTCGGCGGCGGCGTCATCAAGGCGCAGGCCACCGCCGAGCTGAGGGTCCTTGCAGAGCTCACCGGAGCGCCCGTCACCACCACACTGATGGCGCTCGGCGCATTCCCCGACAGCCACCCGCTGCACGTGGGAATGCCGGGCATGCACGGTGCGGTCACCGCCGTCACCGCGCTGCAGAAGGCCGACCTGATCGTCGCCCTCGGAGCCCGCTTCGACGACCGCGTCACCGGCAAGCTGGACAGCTTCGCGCCGTTCGCGAAGATCGTGCACGCCGACATCGACCCGGCCGAGATCGGCAAGAACCGCGCCGCCGACGTGCCGATCGTCGGTGACGCCCGCGAGGTCATCGCCGACCTCGTCCAGGCGGTCCAGGCCGAGCACACCGAGGGCCACACGGGTGACTACACCGCCTGGTGGACCGACCTCAACCGGTGGCGCGACACCTACCCCCTCGGCTACACCCAGCCCGAGGACGGCTCGCTCTCCCCGCAGCACGTCATCGAGCGCGTCGGCCAACTCGCCCCGGAGGACACGATCTTCGCGGCGGGTGTCGGCCAGCACCAGATGTGGGCCGCGCACTTCATCGAGTACGAGAAGCCCGCCACCTGGCTCAACTCCGGCGGCGCCGGGACGATGGGCTACGCGGTCCCGGCCGCGATGGGCGCCAAGGCGGGCCGGCCCGACCGCACGGTCTGGGCGATCGACGGCGACGGCTGCTTCCAGATGACCAATCAGGAGCTCACCACCTGCGCCCTGAACAACATCCCGATCAAGGTCGCCATCATCAACAACGGCGCCCTCGGGATGGTCCGCCAGTGGCAGACCCTGTTCTACAACCAGCGTTACTCCAACACCGTCCTGCATAGCGGTCCCGAGGACATCGGCCCCAACAAGGGCACCCGCGTCCCCGACTTCGTGAAGCTGTCGGAGGCCATGGGCTGCGTGGCGCTGCGCTGCGAGCGCCCCGAGGACCTCGACAAGGTCATCGCCGAGGCCAACGCCATCAACGACCGCCCCGTCGTCGTCGACTTCATCGTCCACGAGGACGCCCAGGTCTGGCCGATGGTCGCCGCCGGCACCTCGAACGACGAGGTCATGGCCGCCCGCGGGGTCCGCCCCGACTTCGGCGACAACGAAGACGACTGAGACCGAGAGCGAAAGAGAGACCACGCGTCATGTCCACCAAACACACGCTCTCCGTCCTGGTCGAGAACAAGCCCGGCGTCCTCGCCCGGATCACCGCCCTGTTCTCGCGCCGCGGCTTCAACATCGACTCGCTCGCCGTGGGCGTCACCGAGCACCCCGACATCTCCCGCATCACCATCGTGGTGAACGTCGAGGACCTGCCGCTCGAACAGGTGACCAAGCAGCTCAACAAGCTCGTCAACGTCCTGAAGATCGTCGAACTGGAGCCGGGCGCCGCGGTGGCCCGCGAACTCGTCCTGGCGAAGGTCCGCGCCGACAACGAGACCCGCTCCCAGATCGTCGAGATCGTCCAGCTGTTCCGCGCCAAGACCGTCGACGTCTCCCCGGAGGCCGTCACCATCGAGGCGACCGGCAGCAGCGACAAGCTGGAGGCCATGCTCAAGATGCTGGAGCCCTTCGGCATCAAGGAGCTCGTGCAGTCCGGCACCATCGCGATCGGCCGCGGCTCCCGCTCCATCACGGACCGCAGCCTGCGGGCGCTCGACCGGAGCGCGTAGCGAGAACCGGACCGCATGGCGAGACCGGCAGACTTCCCTTCCCCCGCCCGCCGTACGGTGGGACGCAACACCAGCACACATAGGAGATTCCCAGTGGCCGAGCTGTTCTACGACGACGACGCCGACCTGTCCATCATCCAGGGCCGCAAGGTCGCGGTCATCGGTTACGGCAGCCAGGGCCACGCCCACGCGCTGTCGCTCCGTGACTCGGGTGTCGACGTCCGCGTCGGTCTGCACGAGGGCTCCAAGTCCAAGGCCAAGGCCGAGGAGCAGGGCCTGCGCGTCGTCACCCCCGCCGAGGCGGCGGCCGAGGCCGACGTCATCATGATCCTGGTGCCGGACCCGATCCAGGCGCAGGTCTACGAGGAGTCCATCAAGGACAACCTCAAGGACGGCGACGCGCTGTTCTTCGGCCACGGCCTGAACATCCGCTTCGGCTTCATCAAGGCCCCCGAGGGCGTCGACGTCTGCATGGTCGCGCCCAAGGGCCCGGGCCACCTGGTCCGCCGCCAGTACGAGGAGGGCCGCGGCGTTCCGTGTATCGCGGCCGTCGAGCAGGACGCCACCGGCAACGGCTTCCAGCTGGCGCTGTCGTACGCCAAGGGCATCGGCGGCACGCGTGCGGGCGTCATCAAGACGACCTTCACGGAGGAGACCGAGACCGACCTGTTCGGCGAGCAGGCCGTGCTCTGCGGCGGCACCGCCGCGCTGGTCAAGGCGGGCTTCGAGACGCTGACCGAGGCCGGTTACCAGCCGGAGATCGCGTACTTCGAGTGCCTCCACGAGCTGAAGCTGATCGTGGACCTCATGTACGAGGGCGGCCTGGAGAAGATGCGCTGGTCCGTCTCCGAGACCGCCGAGTGGGGCGACTACATCACCGGCCCGCGGATCATCACGGATGCCACCAAGGCCGAGATGAAGAAGGTCCTCGCCGAGATCCAGGACGGCACGTTCGCCAAGCAGTGGATGGACGAGTACCACGGCGGCCTGAAGAAGTACAACGAGTACAAGACCCAGGACGAGAACCACCTCCTGGAGACCACGGGCAAGGAGCTGCGCAAGCTCATGAGCTGGGTCAACGACGACGACGCGTAAGTCGTACGGGTGAGGGCCGGGGCCGTAGCCCCGGCCCTTGTCCACCCTGTCCAGCCACGGACGGGTGATCCTTCCGTAGAGGCGCATGCTGATCCGTTCGGCGCCACTATGCTTCTGTTCAACATTCGCGTCGGGCCCACAGCGTCGTGCGTCTTCCACGCGGCTAAGCGACACCGCCTGCGGCCGTCGGGACGGCCGTCCGCATTGGACTTGTGAGGACTCACGTGAGCACTGCTGCCACCGGCAAACCCGTCGTACTCATCGCTGAAGAGCTGTCGCCCGCCACCGTCGACGCGCTGGGCCCGGACTTCGGGATCCGGCAGTGCAACGGCGCGGACCGCGCCGAGCTGCTGCCCGCCATCGCCGATGTCGACGCGATCCTGGTCCGCTCCGCGACCAAGGTCGACGCCGAGGCCATCGCCGCCGCCAAGAAGCTGAAGGTCGTCGCCCGCGCGGGCGTGGGCCTGGACAACGTCGACGTGTCCGCCGCCACGAAGGCCGGCGTGATGGTCGTCAACGCCCCGACGTCGAACATCGTCACGGCCGCCGAGCTCGCCTGCGGCCTGCTCCTCGCCACCGCGCGCAACATCCCCCAGGCCAACTCCGCCCTGAAGAACGGCGAGTGGAAGCGCTCCAAGTACACCGGCGTCGAGCTCGCCGAGAAGACCCTCGGCGTCGTCGGCCTAGGCCGCATCGGTGCCCTCGTCGCGCAGCGCATGAGCGCCTTCGGCATGAAGGTCGTCGCCTACGACCCGTACGTGCAGCCCGCGCGCGCCGCGCAGATGGGTGTGAAGGTCCTTTCGCTCGACGAGCTCCTTGAGGTCTCCGACTTCATCACCGTGCACCTGCCCAAGACGCCCGAGACCCTCGGTCTCATCGGCGACGAGGCGCTGCACAAGGTCAAGCCGACCGTCCGCATCGTCAACGCCGCGCGCGGCGGGATCGTCGACGAGGAGGCGCTGCACTCCGCCCTCAAGGAGGGCCGCGTCGCCGGCGCCGGCCTCGACGTGTACGCGAAGGAGCCCTGCACGGACTCCCCGCTCTTCCAGTTCGACCAGGTCGTCTGCACCCCGCACCTCGGCGCGTCCACGGACGAGGCGCAGGAGAAGGCCGGCATCGCCGTCGCCAAGTCGGTGCGCCTGGCCCTCGCCGGTGAGCTCGTGCCCGACGCGGTGAACGTGCAGGGCGGTGTCATCGCCGAGGACGTGCGCCCCGGTCTGCCGCTCGCCGAGAAGCTCGGCCGGATCTTCACCGCGCTCGCGGGCGAGGTCGCGGCCCGCCTCGACGTCGAGGTGTACGGCGAGATCACCCAGCACGACGTGAAGGTGCTCGAACTCTCCGCGCTGAAGGGCGTGTTCGAGGACGTCGTCGACGAGACCGTGAGCTATGTGAACGCGCCGCTGTTCGCGCAGGAGCGCGGCGTCGAGGTCCGCCTCACCACGAGCTCCGAGTCGCCCGACCACCGCAACGTGGTCACGGTGCGCGGCACGCTCTCCGGCGGCGAGGAGATCGCCGTCTCCGGCACGCTGGCCGGCCCCAAGCATCTCCAGAAGATCGTCGCCATCGGTGAGTACGACGTGGACCTGGCGCTCGCCGACCACATGGTCGTCCTGCGGTACGCCGACCGTCCGGGCGTCGTCGGCACCGTCGGCCGGGTCCTCGGCGAGGCGGGCATCAACATCGCGGGCATGCAGGTCGCCCGCGCCGACGTCGGCGGCGAGGCCCTCGCCGTCCTGACCGTCGACGACACGGTGCCGCAGCCGGTCCTGAACGAGCTGGCGGAGGAGATCGGCGCGGAGTCCGCTCGCGCGGTGAACCTCACCGACTAGCAAACGCGAAACGCCGGACGGGCTGGAGAGATGGAGCTCCAGCCCGTTCGGCGTTCAGTGGGGCAGGGGTTACCAGTCGATGCAGGTGGCCGGAACGTAACCCTTGATGTTGGCGTTGTTCGGCATGACGTACAGCCACTTGTTGCTGGTCTTGCCGCAGAGGCGGTACGACTGGCCGGTGAAGGACTGGCCGTCGTTGCAGAGGAACGCCTTGCGGCCCTTGTTCAGCTGACCGACCGCGTGGCCGTTCACCTTCGGCGTGGTGCGGACCTTCACCGTCTCCTTGGCGGGGACGTTGGTGAGGCCACGGGAGCAGTCCGGCCTCGTGGCGGCCGCGGCGGAGCCCGTGGTGAGGACTGTGCCGGAGAGCGCGATGGCGGAGACAGCGACGGCGGAGGCCAACAGCCTGAGCTTCATGGGGTGTTCGTTCTCCCGTGTGGAGGGTGATTTTCGGACGGGAGAAACCGTACCCCTCGAAGATCACTGAACCGGGCGTTCGTTACCTGCCGCTTACAGCCGTGACGACTTCAGGACCATGTGCAGGAGCAGGCGGTCCTCGCCGTCGTCCAGGTCGAGGCCGGTGAGCTGCTCCACGCGCGAGAGGCGGTAGTAGAGGGTCTGGCGGTGGATGCCCAACTCGGCGGCCGCGCGGCCCGCTTGGCCCGCGCAGTCGAGGTACACCTCGGCGGTGCGGGCCAGTTCGCGGTGGGTGGGGGAGAGGAGCTGGCGGCCCACGGGGTCGTGCGCCGCCTCCGGGGGCAGCGCGGTCAGCAGGCGGTACGGGCCGACGTCCGACCACTGCGCGACGGGGCCGAAGCGCCGCTCGGCCAGTGCCGCGCGTGCCGCCCCCGACGCCTCCCACCAGGCGGCCCCAAGATCCTCCAGACCGAGCCGGGCCCCCGCGATGCCGGCCGCGGCACCCGGCGCCGACTCCAGCAGGCGCGACGCCGCCGTGTGCGCGGGCGACAGCGCGTCGGCCGAGCGCAGCCGGACCAGCGCCGCCAGGGACTGGGCGGTCGTGCCCCACGGCACCGTGCACACCGCCGCCGCGCCCGGCACCGTACGGGCGGCGGGGGCGTCGTCCGGGTCCGCGGAGCGCCACGGGGCCACGCACACCACCGCGTGCAGGCCGTCGCCGCGCGAGCCGAGCGCCGTGCGCAGCGAGGCCACCGCCATGTCGCGCTGCCAGCCCCGCTCGGCCGTCAGGACCGCGCGGAACTCCCTGGTCAGGTCGGCGCCCGCCTGCGCCTCGTCGGCCAGGAGCGCGCCGATCCTGGTCGCCACCTCCATCGCGGCGGTCAGCTGCTGCTCGGTCGGCCCCGGCTCGTCGTCGAGCAGCCAGACGTATCCGAGGGCGAAGCCCCGGTGCCGTACGGGAAGGCAGACGCGGCCACGGTAGACGCCCGCCTCCGGGGTGGGCGGGATGCGGACCGGGGCCGTGGCGCGGGTGATGCCGAAGCTCTCGAACCAGGAGCGGACCTCGGCCGTGGACCGGCGGGTCAGGATCGAACGGGTCCTGACCGGGTCGAGGACCGACGCGTCGAAGCCGCTGTCGCCGCCGCCGTCGTGCGCGCCGAAGGCGATCAGCTCGAAATCCCGGTTCTCCAGGGTCGCGGGGGCGCCGAGCAGCGCCGAGATCTCGTCGACCAGTTCTTGGTAGTCGCCCTTCACGCTGTCCATTCTCGCGCAGACCGCGACGTTCTTCAGACATCTGTCTGAGATCCAGGGCACGGATGCGTGACAGCTGTCGATGGTTCGCGATCCGGTGTATCCCTAAATTTCACGGTGGTTCTCCGTGCCGTACCGGCGCATTCCCTCCATGGAGTGTTTTGTCGGTATGGCCCTCGATTTCGTACACCCGTGGAGGTGCCCCGTGCTGGGTCCCGTGATCCTCGCCGCGTCACGCAGCGACAAGATGCGCCGTTTTGTATCGGCGGCCCCCGGCACCAAGCAGGTCGTCTCCCGGTTCATCGCCGGTGAGACCGTCGACCAGGTCGTCCCGATCATCGTCGACGCCGCCGGCAAGGGCCTGGAGGTCACCCTCGACGTGGTGGGCGAGGACATCACCACCGTCGAGCAGTCCCACGCCGCCCGCGACGCCTATCTGGAGCTCATCGAGCGCCTGAAGGACCTGGGCCTGGGCACCAAGGCCGAGATGTCCGTGAAGCTGTCGATGTTCGGCCAGGCGCTGGAGGGCGGCCACGAGCTCGCCCTCGCCAATGTGCGCCCCGTCGTCGAGGCCGCCGCCGCCATCGGCACCACGGTCACCCTGGACGCCGAGGACCACACCACCCTCGACTCGATGTTCGCCATCCACGACGAGCTGCGCAAGGACTTCCCGCAGACCGGCTGCGTCATCCAGGCCTACCTCTTCCGCACCGAGGCCGACGCCCGCCGCCTCGCCGCGAACGGCAGCCGCGTCCGTATCGTGAAGGGCGCCTACAAGGAGCCCGCCGAGGTCGCCTACCAGGACAAGGCGGAGACCGACAAGGCCTACGTCCGCATCCTGCGTACCCTGATGGAGGGCGACGGGTACCCGATGATCGGGTCCCACGACCCGCGCCTCATCTCCATCGCCCAGGAGCTCGCGCGGCGCGCGGGGCGCAAACTGGACGAGTACGAATTCCAGATGCTGTACGGCATCCGCAGCGACGAGCACCTGCGGCTCGCCGCGGAAGGCCACCGGATGCGTGTGTACACCGCTTACGGCACCGACTGGTACGGCTATTTCATGCGCCGTCTCGCGGAGAAGCCGGCGAACCTCCTCTTCTTCGGCCGCTCCATCCTCACCAAGGGCTGAGCTCCCTTCCCCCGACCCCTCTTAAGGAGATACGGAACTCATGGACGCTGTGACCCAGGTCCCCGCGCCGGTCAACGAGCCGGTGCACGGCTACGCCCCCGGCTCCCCGGAGCGCGCCCGCCTCGAGACCAAGCTCAAGGAGCTCGCCGAGAACCCCATCGAGCTGCCGATGACCATCGGCGGCGTCAAGCGCCTCGGTGGCGGCGAGCCCTTCCAGGTCGTGCAGCCGCACAACCACAAGGCCGTCATCGGCCACGGCCGCGGCGCCACCCAGCAGGACGCCCAGGACGCGATCGACGCCGCCCTCGCCGCCGCCCCGGCGTGGCGCGCGATGTCCTTCGACGACCGCGCCGCGATCATCCTGCGCGCCGCCGAGCTGCTCTCCACGACGTGGCGCGAGACGCTGGCCGCCTCCACGATGCTCGGCCAGTCGAAGACCGCCCAGCAGGCCGAGATCGACACCCCCTGTGAGCTCGTCGACTTCTGGCGCTTCAACGTGAAGTACGCCCGTGACCTGCTCGCCGAGCAGCCCCCGGCCAACGCGACCGGCGTCTGGAACCGTCTGGACCACCGCCCGCTCGAGGGCTTCGTCTACGCGATCACGCCGTTCAACTTCACCGCCATCGCGGGCAACCTCCCGACCGCCCCGGCCCTGATGGGCAACGTGGTCGTGTGGAAGCCGTCCCCGACGCAGACGCACGCCGCCGTGCTGCTCATGCAGCTCCTGGAGGAGGCGGGCCTGCCCAAGGGCGTCATCAACCTCGTCACCGGTGACGGCATCGCCGTCTCCGAGGTCGCCCTCAACCACCGCGACCTGGCCGGCATCCACTTCACCGGCTCGACCCCGACCTTCCAGTACCTGTGGAAGACGGTCGGCGAGAACATCGCCAAGTACCGCACCTACCCGCGTCTGGTCGGCGAGACCGGCGGCAAGGACTTCGTCGTCGCGCACCCGAGCGCCGACCGCGCGATCCTGAAGACCGCGCTGACCCGCGGCTCCTTCGAGTTCCAGGGCCAGAAGTGCTCCGCCTCGTCGCGCGCCTACATCCCCGCCTCCATCTGGAACTCCGGTTTCAAGGAGGAGTTCGCGGCCGAGGTCGACGGCATCAAGATGGGTGACGTCACCGACCTGTCGAACTTCATCGGCGCGGTCATCGACGAGCGCGCGTTCGCCAAGAACAAGGCGGCCATCGACCGCGCCAAGGCGGACGACTCCTGCACCATCGTCGCGGGCGGCACCTACGACGACTCCGTCGGCTACTTCGTGCGCCCGACCGTCGTCGAGTGCTCGGACCCGGCCAACGAGGTCTTCACGACGGAGTACTTCGGCCCGATCCTCGCCGTGCACGTCTACGAGGACGACAAGTACGACGAGATGCTGACCCAGATGGAGTCGGTCTCGGACTACGCGCTCACCGGCTCGGTCATCGCCAACGACCGCGCGGCGGCCGCGTACACGATGGAGAAGCTCCGCTACGCCGCGGGCAACTTCTACATCAACGACAAGTCGACCGGCGCCGTCGTCGGCCAGCAGCCCTTCGGCGGCGGCCGCGCCTCCGGCACCAACGACAAGGCCGGCGCCCCGCAGAACCTCCAGCGGTGGACGCTGACCCGCGCCATCAAGGAGACGCTGGTCCCGCCGACCGAGTACGGCTACCCGCACATGGGCTGACGCCCGCCGCGGGCCGCTCCGGCGGCCCGCCCCCGAACCCCGCCTCCGACCTGGGCCCCACCCCGGTCGGAGGCGGTGTGTTTTCCCGGTCCCCTCAGGTGAGCGTGTCCACGGCGATGCGGGTCATGTCGGCGGCGATGCGGTCCTCACCGGGGGTGTCCGGGTCGAGGCGGGTCGTGTAGACGGAGATGACCAGCGGGGCGCCGCCCTTCGGGGGCCAGGCCACGGCGACGTCGTTGACCCCGCCGTACGCGGGGGAGCCGGTCTTGTCGCCGACCCGCCAGCCCTCGGGAAGACCGGCCCGGATCCGCTTGTCACCGGTGGTGTTCTCCACGAGCCACCGGACGAGCTGGTCGCGGTCGAGCGGGTCGAGGGCGTCGCCGAGGACGAGCTTGCGCAGGTTCGCGGTCATGGACGCGGGGGTCGTCGTGTCGCGCGGATCGCCCGGGATGTTGGTGTTGAGGTCGGGCTCCCACCGGTCGAGGCGGGTGCGGGAGTCGCCGAGGGAGCGGGCGAAGCGGGTGATGCCGGAGGGGCCGCCGAGCCGCCGCAGCAGGAGGTTGCCCGCCGCGTTGTCGCTGTACGTGACGGTCGCGTCGCACAGCTCCCGGACCGTCATGCCCGTCGCGAGGTGCATCTCGCATCGCGGCGAGTGGGTGACCAGGTCGTCGCGGCCGTACCGGATCACCGTGTCGAGCAGTCCGGGCTCCTCCTCGCGCGCCCTGCGCAGGATCGCCGCCGCGGCGAGCACCTTGAACGTCGAGGCGATCGCGAAGCGCTCGTCCGCGCGGTAGCCGAGGGTGGCGCCGGTGCCGGTGTTCAGGGCGTGCAGGCCGATGCGGCCCGGATAGCCCTTCTCGAGCTCGCGCAGCCGCCGCCGGGCGTCGGGCGCGGCCGTCGCGCGCGCGGTGCCGGGCACCGAGAGGAACGCGGGAGCGACGGCCGCGGCACCAAGGAGGTTCCTGCGGGAGGGAGTTGAGTTCATGATCCAGACCGTACAGGGGCGGTACGGCGCCGGGCGAGGCCCGACCCCTCGGACCGCCGCCTCAGGCTTCAGGCCCCAACCCTCAGACCTCTACGAGGACTTGGTCCAGCGACTTCCGTACGAGGTCGGGGACCTGGCAGTCCGGCGCCGGATAGCCGACGGGGATCACCGCGAACGCCTTCTCGTTCTCCGGGCGGCCCAGCACCTGCTGCAGGAACCGCATCGGGCTCGGCGTGTGGATCAGCGCGGCGAGGCCCGACAGGTGGAGCGCGGACAGCAGCATCCCGACCGCGATGCCGACCGATTCGTCGACGTAGTAGTGCTTGTGCTTGGTGCCGTCCTCGCCCAGCCAGTACCGCTGCTGGAAGACGACGATCAGGGCGGGCGCGTCCGTCAGGTGCGGCTTCACCTCGTCGGTGCCGAGGGGGCGGAGGGCCGCGAGCCACTCCTCGCCGAGCCGGCCGTCGTACGAGATCTGCTCCTCGTGCTCGGCGGCCTCGCGGATGCGGCGGCGTACGTCGGGATCCTGGACGAGGACGAACGTCCACGGCTGCTGGTGCGCGCCGGACGGTGCCGTCGCCGCGCACGCGATGGCGTCCCGCACGACCTGCGGGGGCACGGGGTCCGGCGCGAACTGCCGTACGGTCCGCCGCTCCCGCATCCGCGCCCTCAACTCGGCGGCCTGCGCCAGGGACTCGGCTTCGGGCATGCGCTCGGGCCGGTAGGGAACGGAGCGGTAGGGCTCGCCGTGGATCGGGGTCCATGCTTGCTGCTGCTCGGTCTCAGGCATGGTCCGATTCTGCGCCGGGACGCGGGGTCCGCGCCATGGTGCAGACCAATCACGGTCAGCTCCATCCCGCCACGATCAGGGTGAGCCCTGCCGTGAAACCGGCGCCGAGCAGGGCCAGGTACAGGGCGTAGTGCCGGCGCAGCCGGTGGGCGAGGAACCCGAAGGCGCCGAAGGCGAGGCCGACCGTGAGGGTGCGGGAGCCGCGCGAGAGGGCCGAGCGGGCCAGCCAGTCGGACGGGGCGATGCCGGCCCGGCCCGCCTCGTGTGCGTACACCTTGAAGGGGATTCCGTTCCACGGCTGGTGGCGGACGGCCGCCGCCGACTCGGCGGAGAGCTCCGCGCGCACCTCGGCCCGCATCCGTTCCGTCGTCAGCGGCTGCGGCAACTGCACGCCCGACGCGGCGAGTTGGAGGGCGAGGAGGCCGCCGGCGAGGCTGCCCGCGAGCGCCACCAGCGACAGCTTCAGGGCCCGGCGCGGCACCGCGACACACATGACGGCGAGGAACAGCTCCGGCATCAGCGGCCAGCTCAGCGCCTCCGCGCCCGCCCAGAGGAAGCCGAGCGCCAGGCCCCATCGGGAGCAGGCGACGGCGGCGACCCGCTTGCGCGCCGCGGAGTCCGGCAAGGGTTCCCCGGTCGTACGGCGATGCAGCGCCGCCACCGCGGCGCGGGCCTCCTCCGGGGTCGCTGACGCGGGCAGCGGCGCGCCGACGGCGACCCGGACCAGGGCCGGGCGGAGCCTGCCGTGCTTGGGCAGCAGGCGGTCCGTGCCCGCGATGGCGACCGGCACGACCGGGACGCCCGCGTGCTCCGCGAGGACCAGGGCGCCGCGGTGGAACGACCCCAGCTCGCCGTCCCGTGCGCGGGTGCCCTCGGGGAAGAGGACCACGGCACGGCCCGCCCGCAGGCCGTCCGCCCTGGACAGGAGGTCGTCCATGCCGCCGCCGGTGCGGCGCACCGGGAACCCCGCCGCGAGCCGGCTGCAGATCCGGCGCCGCCACGGGGAGGCGAACCAGTAGTCGGCGGCGGCGCCGATCGCGGGGGAGTGCCGGGCATCCAGCGCGGCCAGCAGGGCGGCGGTGTCCGCGTGCGAGGAGTGGTTGGCGACGACGACGCAGCCGCCGCGCGGGAGGCGGCCGCGCCGCTCGATGCCGCCGGCGAGCGTGAGGAGCGTCCACCAGAGGGCTCGGCGGAGGAGTGCGGGCACGCGGGCCCGGCAGGCGCGCCCCTCAAGTACTGGCTCCCGCGAGTGGGTGGGAGAGGCCGGCATCACAGAGTCACCACCATCGTCAGCAACAGCGCCACCAGCAGCGAGTCGATCCGGTCGAGCAGGCCGCCGAACCCCGGCAGCCAGCTCCCGGCGTCCTTCACGTCCGCCTCGCGCTTGACCATCGACTCCAGGAGGTCGCCGAGGACGCAGCCGACGAGCACCGTCGCCCAGAGGACCGGGGAGAACGCGCCGACCGCGGCAAGCGCGGCGGCCGTCGCGGCGGCGGCTCCCGCGACGCCTGCCCACGTCTTGTTGGGGGACAGCGGGGACAGCGCGCGGGCGAGCGGTCCCTTGCGGCCGAGTGCCGTGCCGCCGCACCAGGCGCCCACGTCACCGAAAGCCACGGCGACGCCCACGGCCACCGCCGTGTCACCCAGCAGGACGAGTCCGCTGAGTGAGACGGGGATCCACAGGAGCCCGAACACCGTGCGGCACGCGCGCGTGAAGCCGTGTGCGGCGTCTCCGGAGAAGAGCGCCACCGAAGCGGCGGCGATCAGCAGGGCCCCGGCCGCCCGCAGGTCGAGGGCGTGCGGCGCGGCCCAGGCGACGCCCGGCACGGCCACCGCCGCAACGGCGAGCACCGCGCGCTCGCCCCGGGGCAGCGCGGCCATCCGCGTGTACTCGCCGACCGCGATCACGCCGAGCCCGGCCGCCAGCACGAACGCCCCGGCAGGCCCGGCGAAGAACGCCCCGAGAAAGAGGGGCGCGGCCACCGCCCAGCTCCGCCACCGCTTCCGCAGCTCGTCCCGCGCCCTCACCCGCGAGGGCAGCGCCGCGACAGCGACCCCACCGGCCCCGAGCACCCCGACAACGACGGGCAGAGCCCGCCCCACCACCTCACCGGCAACGACCGCCGCACTCATCGGGCACCGCCGGGGCCGGTCGGGAGGGGGCGGTTCGGCGCGGGCCGGGGGTGGGTGGTGTGGTCGGTCGCCTGGGTGGGGGTGGGCGTCGTGTTCATCGGGCACCGCCGAGGTCGACCGGGAGGCGTCGCACTCATCGGGCACCGCCGAGGTCGGCCCCCGCAGGGTCGGACAGGGTTTGCCAGAGGCGTGTCAGGCGCAGGGCCGCCGTCAGGGCGGAGCCGGCCGCGAGTGTCGCCAGTACCGGGGTCGTCCAGCCGGACGCCGCCCCCAGGACGACCAGCGCGCAGCGTTCCGTCTTGCCGACCGGGCCGCCGTTGAGGCGGGGCGCGCCCGCCGCGGCGCCCGCGAGGGAGATCCAGGACGGCAGGGTCGCCGCGAGCCCCGCCGTCGCCACCAGCCACAGCGGGGCCAGCGGCAGGAAGCCCGCGAGGACGATCAAGTCGGCCGCGCGGTCGCCCAGTTCGTTGAGGAGCGCGCCTCTGCGCGTCGTGCGGCCGGTGTCGCGGGCCAGCGCGCCGTCGAGGTTGGCGAAGGCCAGGCGTGCGGCGAGCAGCACCGCCACCAGCGGCGCCGAGAACCCGAAGGGCAGCCCGGCGAGCGCGACGGCGGCGCCCGCCGCGCACACGACGCCCGCCAGCGTGAGGGTGTCGGGCGACACCTCGCGCCGGACGAGCGCGGCACGCACGCCGGACAATGTGTCCGCGTACCAGGGCTTGAGAGCGTAGAGGCCGTTCATGGGAATGACTCTGCCGCCGGCCGGGCGGGGGCGAATCGGAGTGCGTACTCAGATGGGTCCTGAGTACCGTGGGGGACGTGAGCATCCTGCGTACGGCCCATACCAGCGACCTGACGGCGGACGAACTGCGTGCCGCGCGCGCCCTGCTGGACGAGGCGTTCGACGGCGACTTCAGCGACCACGACTGGGAGCACGGCCTCGGCGGCGTCCACGCTCTCGTCCACGACGCGGCGGGCGCCCTGCTGGCGCACGGCTCGGTGGTGCAGCGGCGGATCCTGCACAACGGCCGTTCCCTGCGCGCCGGTTACGTCGAAGCGGTCGCCGTCCGCCCCGACCGGCAGCGGCAGGGTCTTGGCGGGCAGGTGATGGGCGCCCTGGAGCGGGTCGTCGACGGGGCGTACGAGCTGGGGGCGTTGTCGGCGTCCGACGAGGGGGCGCGGCTCTACCTCGCGCGCGGCTGGCGGGAGTGGAAGGGCACAGTCGGCACGCTCGGCCCGGCGGGCGTCGTCCACATGCCGGAGGAGGAGCCCCCGCTGCTCTGGGGCGCGGACCTCGATCCGGCGCACGAGCTCCTCATCGACTGGCGTGACGGGGATGTCTTCTAACCCCGGTCGCCGGAGGCCGCGCGGACGATCATCTTTCCCCGGTTCTCGCCCCGCAGCATCCCCAGGAAGGCGTCCACGATCCGGTCGAACCCGTCCACCACCGTCTCGTCGAGCCGCACCCGCCCGCTCCGCAGATGCGGCACCACGAACTCGTACAACTCCTCCTGAAGGTGCGCGTATTCGCTGACGAGGAAGCCCTCCATGCGCAGGCTCTTCTCGACGACGTCGGGGAGGTTGCGCAGTGCGTACGGCGCGCCCGTCGCGTTGTACTGCGCGATCGTGCCGATCCGTACGATCCGGCCGTGCGGGCGCAGCGCGGAGATCGCGGCCTCCAGATGCTCGCCGCCCACGTTGTCGAGGTACAGGTCGATGCCGTCGGGCGCCGCCTTGGCGAGGAGGTCGGCGGTCGGTCCCGCGCGGTAGTCGAAGACCTCGTCGTAGCCGACGTGTTCGGTCAGGTACGCCGCCTTCGCCGCCGTGCCCGCGCTGCCGACGAGGCGTCCCGCGCCCATGAGCCGGGCGAGGCGTCCTGCCGCCGTGCCGACGGCGCCCGCCGCCGCGGAGACGAACAGGTCCTGTCCCTCGCGGAGTTCGGCGATGCGGGTGAGGCCCACGTACGCGGTGAGGCCGGTGCCGCCGAGGATGCCCAGATACGCGGAGAGCGGCACGCCCTCGAAGGCGGGCAGCCGGCGCACCTCGTCCGGTGCCACCACGGAGTGGGTGCGCCAGCCCTGCCGGTGGAAGACGATCTCGCCCTCCGGAAGGGCGGGGTCGCGGGAGTCGACGACGCGGCCGATGGTGCGGCCCTCCAGCGGGGCGTCGAGAGCGAAGTCGCCGTCCATCATCTCGCGGTGGTACGGGTCGACGGACCAGTAGAGGTTCTCGACGAGGGCGGTGCCGGGGGTGGGGCGGGGGAGTGCGGACTCCACGAAGGCGAAGTGGGCGGCGGTGGGGAAGCCGTGGGGGCGGGCCGTCTGGTGCACGGTGAGTGCGGTCTCGGTCATGTCGGTGACCGTAGGCAGGAATGCGGGGGCGGGGCAGTGGGTTGCGCTCATGGAACGGCCCGCACCATGAGGGTCCCTCATAGAAGCAGGTGAGCCCCCTGACCGCGCCCGCGACCCGGCCCCCGGCGACCGCCCGCGCCACCGCCGCCCTTCCCGCCGACCTCGCCCCGCACGAGCTCCGCATTCTCGTCGCCGTCGACAGGGCGCGTGGCTTCTCGGCGGCGGCGCAGGAACTGGGGCTTACCCAGTCCGCCGTGTCGCACTCCATCCGTGGAACGGAACGGAAGGTCGGGGTCGTGCTCTTCGAGCGGGGCAGGAAGGGGGCCACGCCGACACCTGCGGGGGCCGCCGCGGCCGCGCATGCCCGGCGGGTGCTGCGGCTGTTGGACACGCTCGTCGCGGAGGCGCGGGGTGCCGCGCGGGGGGCGGGCGGAGCCGTGGAGGGGACGCTGCGGATCGCCGCGTTCCGTAGCGCCGCGCTGCATCTGCTTCCGGCGGCCCTGGACCGGCTCGCCGCCGCGCACCCCGGTATCAGGCCGGAGGTCCGCGTGGTGCGGGAGCTTGGCGCGGGCACGGCGGGGGAGGTCGCCGAGGGGCGTGCGGACGTGGGGATCGCGACGTTCGGGGGTGCGTCGCCGGTGCCTGCCGGGCTTGTCGGTGACGTACTCCTGGAAGAGGCGTACTCGTTCGTGCATCCTGCGGGACACCCCGATCCGCGCTCGCTGCCGCTGGTGGACTGGCACGAGAACTGTGGCTCGTACACGAGGGAGTGGTGGGGGCGGCAGGACTGGATTCCCGCGGCGACCGTCCTGACCGAGGACGACGGAGCAGTGCTCTCGATGGTGAGCAAGGGGCACGGCATGGCGATCATGCCGGCCCTCTCCCTGACCGGAGCACCGGACACAGTGCGGATCACTGATCTCGGAACGGAGCGCCCGACGCGCTCGGTCGGCTACGTCACCACCCCTGAGCTGGCCTCTTCCCTCGCCGTACGCGCGCTGATCCGCGAGCTGAGAGCGGTACGCGGGTGAAGCCGTCTCAGATAGTAGGAAGTCCGAGTAACTGTGGAGACAGACGCTCCGTTCTCCCTTAGCTTTGTAGGAGCCGAACGTCTCGCTCGATCAAGCGAATGCGGTAGCGAGCCGGAGCCGCACGCAGGCGAACCCTGCCGCTCCAGCGCTCCCCGCAGCCCGGCGTCTCGTATGACACCCTTCCCTCAAGGAGTGGATCTCCCATGGCCGAGACGACCGTCCGCCGAGTCCGTCACACCTCCCGTACCAGCGACGCCGAGCGCAGGAACGCCGCCGCCGCCCTCCAGCGAGCCCTCGACCGCAGGGACAACGGCGGCGAGACGGGCCACTGAGCCCGCCGGGTCACCGAGTCCCCCGCACCACCTCGAAGTGGTCGACGCGCTCGCCGCTCTCGGCGAGCGCGGAGACCGACAGCTTCGGGCGCGCCCCCGCCGTCACCTCCACCGCGAGGAACGAGAAGCCGGTGTACCGCACCCGGGACCACTCCACGGTGTCCGGGTTCGGCACGCGTGACTTCGTCCAGTGGAAGCTCACGATGCTGTCGCGGTCGTGGACGTTGCCCTCGTAGCTGTCCTTGACCCCGGGACCGAAGCCGTAGAGGTCCTTGCCCGCGCCGCCCGCGGTGACGTACACGATGCCGTCGCGCGTCGGGTCGGTCGACGCGCCGACCGGCACGGGCCTGCCGACCTCGCCGCCCTTGATGGCGTCCGTGCGTTCGTACACGTGGTTGTGGCCGTTGACGACCAGGTCCACCTGGTGCTTCGTGAACAGGTCCAGCCACGCGTCGCGCACCCCGCCGTCGGAGGCGTGCGTCGACGTCGAGTACATGCAGTGGTGGAAGAAGACCACCACGAAGTCGACGGTCTCGTCCGCGCGCAGTTCGCGCAGGCGCTTGTCTAGCCAGGCGGTCTGCCGGCCGTCGGTGTAGCCCCTGTTGGCGGGTATCTCGTACGAGACGTCGTTGGCGTCCAGTGCGACGACGCCGACGTTCCCGTACGTGAAGGAGTAGACGCCCGGCGCGTTCCTCGGGTCGAAGCCGTTCTCCGGGAGCGACCAGCGGGCGTACTGGCCGCCGTAGCCGTTCGGTGAGTACCACGCCTCCATGTCGTGGTTGCCGGTGGTCACCATCCACGGCACGGACTTCGCGACGGACTCCGTCTGGGCGAGGAAGGTGTCCCACACGCGCGCGTCGTAGGTGTCGGACTCCTTGCCGTGCCCGGTGGTGTCCGCGTAGCAGATGTCGCCCGCGTGCAGGTGGAAGGCGGGGTTCTGGCCCAGGATCAGCTGGTCGTTGGCGAGGGCGTGGTGGCTGACGCCCTGGTCGCCGAAGGCCGTGAAGACGAACTTCTCAGGACCGGCGGGCGCGGTCCTGAAAGAGCCGATCGTCGCCATCCGTTCGGGCGATGCCGGGTCGAAGCCGTCGTGGCCGACGCCGTAGTAGTACGTCGTGCCGGGGAGGAGGCCGTCGAGCGCCGCGTGGAGGTAGTACTGCTCGACCGCGGGCAGCCTCTTCGAGAGTGACGGGGTGTGCAGGTCGCGCACCTCCGCCTCGATCTTCCTGCTCAGCTCCCAGGGCTGCGTTCCCACCCGTATGTAAGGGGACTTGACCGCGAACGGCACCTGCCAGGAGACCCGCATCTGCGTCTTCGGGTCGGCGCCGAAGGCGAGGTGCCTGCCGAAGGGCGCCACCAGCCTGCCGTCGACCCGCACCGGAGCGGGCGGCGCGCTCACGGGGTGCGCCGGTGACGTACCCGAGCCGTTGGCCGTGCCCGAACTGCCGGCGAGCAGACCCACCCCGCCCACCGTCCCGGCCGTCGCGAACGAACCGGCGAGCACCCTGCGGCGGGAGAGCTTCCCGCGCAGGTACTCGTGCTGTTCGGGCATGCTCAGCCGGGCCGCGAGCCGCTCCGGAATGCCGACGTGGGGAGTGTCCATGCCAGGGAACTTCCCAGCGGGGCCCAACTCCCGCCATACGCCGGGATGAACAGAACCCGACCACGAGGTGCCGCAACAGTTGCCTGTCCGCATGCCGGACACCGCATGTCATCCCCTGGGACGAAGAGTACGGTGCTCGTATGTCGGCCAGTTCTCGCAGCATCAATCTCGCAGTCATCCCCGGAGACGGCATCGGCCAAGAGGTCGTGGCCCAGGGGCTCAAGGTCCTCAACGCCGTGCTTCCGCAGGATGTGAAGCTCGAGACGGCGGAATTCGACTTCGGCGCGAGGCGGTACCACGCCACCGGTGAGACCCTCACCGACGCCGACGTGGAAGCCCTCAAGCAGCACGACGCGATCCTCCTCGGCGCGATCGGCGACCCCTCGGTCCCGTCCGGCGTCCTGGAGCGCGGCTTCCTGCTGAAGCTCCGGTTCCTCTTCGACCACCACGTCAACCTGCGGCCCTCGAAGCTGCTGCCCGGCGTCGCCACCCCGCTCGCCGGCCAGCCCGAGATCGACTTCATCGTCGTCCGCGAGGGCACCGAGGGCCCCTACACGGGCAACGGCGGCTCGATCCGCACCGGTACCCCGCACGAGGTCGCCACCGAGGTCTCCGTCAACACGGCCTTCGGTGTGGAGCGCGTGGTCCGTGACGCCTTCGCCCGCGCGCAGGCCCGCCCCCGCAAGAAGCTGACGCTGGTCCACAAGAACAACGTCCTCGCGTACGCCGGGCACCTCTGGACCAACGTCTTCAACCAGGTGGCCAAGGAGTTCCCGGACGTCACCACCGACTACATCCACGTCGACGCCGCGACGATCTACCTCGTCACCGACCCCGGCCGCTTCGACGTGATCGTCACCGACAACCTCTTCGGCGACATCATCACCGACCTCGCCGCGGCCGTCTCCGGCGGCATCGGCGTCGCCGCCTCCGGGAACATCAACCCGAGCCGCGAGTTCCCGTCCATGTTCGAGCCGGTGCACGGCTCGGCGCCGGACATCGCGGGCCAGGGCAAGGCCGACCCGTCGGCGACGGTCCTCTCCGTCGCGCTGCTGCTGCGCCACCTCGGGTACGAGGCGGAGGCCGCCCGCATCGAGGAAGCCGTCTCCGCCGACCTCGCGGAGCGCGGGGACACGGTCCGCACCACCGAGCAGATCGGCGACGCGCTCGCCGTACGAGTAGCGGGCTGACCCGGTAGCTCGTAGATCACACAGCAGATCACGCAGAAGCCGCCGGGCCCCAGAGGCACCCGGCGGCTTCTCGTATCCGACCGCCGGGTGTCACCATCGACCCCCGGGCCGCAATCGTGCCGTTTCTCCCTCGGGACCCCGCGAGCGATAATCGAACGTGGGGCCGTGGAAGCAGCAGGGAAAGTCGGACGTCCTAGTACTGGGCGTCCGGATGTGAGCGCGGTCCGTCACCATCACACGTGAAGGACGTAGTACTCATGACGACGACGCCGACCATCGAGCTCAAGCCCTCCTCGACGCCGCTGGCCACCGCCGAGCGGGAGGCGATCCTGGCCGATCCCGGGTTCGGCCGCCACTTCACCGATCACATGGTGACGATCAAGTGGACGGAGGGCCGGGGCTGGCACGACGGTCAGCTCGTGCCGTACGGCCCGCTCGCCCTCGACCCGGCAACGAACGTCCTGCACTACGCCCAGGAGATCTTCGAGGGCCTCAAGGCCTACCGGCAGCCCGACGGCTCGGTGGCCACCTTCCGCCCCGACGCCAACGCGCGCCGCTTCCAGGCCTCCGCCCGCCGCCTCGCGATGCCGGAGCTGCCGGTCGAGACGTTCATCGAGGCGTGCGACCTGCTGGTCGGGCAGGACAAGGCGTGGGTTCCGGCGCACGGCGGTGAGGAGTCCCTCTACCTGCGCCCCTTCATGATCGCCACGGAGGTCGGCCTGGGCGTGAAGCCCGCCAACGAGTACCTCTTCGTCGTCATCGCCTCGCCCGCCGGCGCCTACTTCCCCGGCGGCGTGAAGCCCGTCTCGATCTGGCTCTCCGAGGACCGCGTGCGGGCCGTGCCCGGCGGCATGGGCGACGCCAAGACCGGCGGCAACTACGCCGCGTCGCTGCTCGCGCAGGCCGAGGCCGCGGCGAAGGGCTGCGACCAGGTGGCCTACCTCGACGCCGTCGAGCACAAGTGGGTCGAGGAACTGGGCGGCATGAACCTGTACTTCGTGTACGGCGACAGGATCGTCACCCCCACGCTGACCGGCTCCATCCTGGAGGGCATCACCCGCGACTCGCTCCTCTCGGTCGCCCGCGACCTCGGCTACGTCCCGGAGGAGGGCCGCGTCTCCATCGACCAGTGGAAGGCCGACACGGAGAACGGCTCCCTCACCGAGGTCTTCGCCTGCGGCACGGCGGCCGTCATCACGCCCGTCGGCACGGTGAAGTGCAACTCGGGCGAGTGGCAGCAGAGCGGGGGCGAGCCGGGGGAGGTCACGATGAGGCTCCGTGAGGCGCTGCTCGACATTCAGCGTGGCACGGCGGAGGACCGGCACGGCTGGATGCACGGGCTCGGCTGAGGGCTTGACCGTCGCCACGTGGGCGGGCCCGTGCCGGGGGCGGGCCCGTGCCGGGGGCGGGGACGGGGGGCTCTCGTCCTCTCCGCTACCGGCCGCGGGCCGCATGTGGCTGATCGCGCAGTTCCCCGCGCCCCTGGACGGCTTCGCCGTGGGGTCTTTGCTTTCGGCTGCGGGTGGTGTGTGGCTGGTCGCGCAGTTCCCCGCGCCCCTTGAACGGCTTCGCCGCCAAGGGGTGTGTTCCCCCGCGGCCCTGAACGGCTTCGCCGCCAAGGGGTGTGTTCCCCCGCGGCCCTGAACGGCTTCGCCGCCAGGGGGTGTGCTCCCTCGCGGCCCTGAACGGCTTCGCCGCCACGGGGTGTGGTTGCCCGCAGCCCTGAACGGCTTCGCCGTCAGGGGTGGGTCTCTCCTCTGGGTGGCTTCGCTGGCCGGGGGGCGGGGCCCGGAGGTGGGGTCAGGGGCGCGGGGAACTGCGCGACCAGCCACCACCGGGCCGCAGATGCCCCGGGGCCGCACGTCGAAGTGGGAGGAGGCGGGCCGTCAGCGGGCCGGGAGGGTGAAGGCCGTCGGGAGGGCGGCGCAGGCCTCGCGGAGGAGGGACGCGAGGCGGTCCCGCGTCGGATCGGGCTCCTTGGCCCAGGACTCCAGCGCCCACGCCTCCAGCGCCCGGTGGAACGCCGCCACCAGCACATCGACCGCCAGCCGGGGCCGCAGGTCGCCCCCGCCCGGCAGGGCGAACCGGCGCCGGGCCACGACCAGCGCCGCCCTGCTCGTGCGGTCACAGAAGGCGAGCCCGTGCGCGTCCATGGACGGAGTCCGCGCCGCAAGGCGCCGGCTCAGCAGCATCCGATGGGCCCAGCCGTCGGCGGGCATGCGCCCGAGCGCGGCGAGGAGCGCGTCCCGCAGTACGTCGAACAGCGGCTGCCCCGTGGCCGGTTCGACCTCCTCCAGTTCCTCCAGGAACGCCGCCCACAAATCCTGCGTCGGCGCCATCGCCACGTCTTCCTTGCTGCTGAACGTGCGGAAGAACGTCCGCTTGGAGACATCCACCGCATCGCACAGCGCGTCGAGCGTGACGCCGTCGAAGCCCCGGTCCGTGAAGAGGTCCAGGGCCGTGTCGACGAGGGCCTGGCGCGTCCGCAGCTTCTTGCGCTCCCGCAGGGGCAGCCGGTCGAGGTCCGTGGAGTCCAGGGAGGCCATGGCGGAAGTCTAGCCCGGAGGCGCGAATGCCCCTTGGCGGCTTCTGCCACTCAGTGGCACTATTGCCGTGAGCGTCGGGTTGCCGTCTGTCGGATGCCCTTCGCCACCTGCCCACAGCCCTGTCCCGAGAGGTTCAACTCCCATGCGCGCTCTGCTGGTTGACCGTTCCGCCCCCGGAGGGCTGCGGCTCGGCGAGGCCCCCGACCCCGTGCCCGCACCGCACCAGGCCCTGGTCCGAACGGCCGCCACCTCCCTCAACTACGGAGAGGTCCGCTTCGTCCTGGAAAGCGCGCCGGAAGGCGCGGTGCTCGGCTGGGACGCCGCCGGCGTGGTCGAGCGCGCCGCCGCCGACGGCTCGGGCCCGGCGGCCGGGACCCCGGTGGTGACCCTGGGCGGCGACGGCGGCTGGGCCGAACTCCGCGCCGTCGACACGGACTTGATGGGTGTCGTGCCCGAAGGCGCGGATATGGGAGCCGTCAGTACGCTGCCGGTCGCGGGCGCCAGTGCCTTGCGTGCCCTGGACCGGATCGGCCCGATCCTCGGCAGGCGCGTCCTGGTCACCGGTGCCACCGGGGGCGTCGGACGGTACGCGGTGCAGCTGGCCCGGCGGGGCGGCGCGGAGGTCGTCGCGGTGACCGGCGACCCCGAAGGGCGCGGCGCCGCGCTCAGGGCCCTCGGCGCGCACGAGGTGATCGCCACGCCCTCGGCGGCCGGGGCGCCGGTGGACGGCGTGGTCGACATGGTCGGCGGCCGCCAACTCGTCGAGGCCTACGAACAGTTGGGCCAGCACGGCACGCTCGTGTCCGTCGGGCACTCCGGCGGTGACGCCGAGCACTTCCCGTACGGGACCCTCTACGGCGACATGGGCCGGCACGACCGCTCCGTCGTCAGCTTCCACCTGCTCGGCTGCACCGGTCTCGCCAGGGATCTGACCTGGCTGGCGGGGCAGGTGGCCACGGGGGCGCTGGATCCCGGCACGTCCTGGCGGGGGTCGTGGGAGAAGTTCCCCGAGGCGGCCGAGGAGCTGCTCGGCCGCCGCCTGCACGGCAAGGCGGTCCTGGACATCGGCTGAGGTCCAGGGGGGGGGAGGGGCGGGATTCCGGTCAGGAACCCTGCCCGGTCTCCTGGGCCTGCCCGGTCTCCTGGGCCTGCCCGGCCTTCTCGCCCTTGCCGTCCTCGTCCTCGTCGTCCGCCTTCGGGGCGTTCGAACCCACCGGAGTGAGCGGGCCGCTGGTGAGGGCGTCGACGACGCCGAGGACCGCCGCTCCGGCGCCCTTGGCCGCGCGGACGCCGAGTCCTATGAGTTCTTCCATGGTCGTACTCCCCGTACTGCCGTCATGTTCCCCGTGATCACGGGCCGTTTCAGGCTACGTGATCAACGGAGGCGGCCGCCGGTGCGGTCTCCGGCACGCTGCCGGTCACGGCGCTCCGCTCCGTCCGCCCCGTCAGTGCCAGGTAGACCACCCCGCCCACCACCCCCGACAACAGGAAGCTGCAGTCGACGCCCCCCGTGAGGGACAGCAGCGGCCCCTCGTACGAGGGGAGCGAGACCGCGAGGACGCCGACCGTCGCGCCCAGTGCCCAGGCCGTCGTCGCCGGTACGTTCCAGCCGGCGTGGTACCAGTAGACGCCGCCCCTGGAGCGGCGGTTGAAGACCTGGAGGGCGTCCGCGTCGTACTGCCCGCGGCAGCGCGCGAAGCCGATCAGGGTGATCACCGCCCACGGGGTGCCGATGGCGGTGAGGAGCAGTACGAAGGACGTCATCGCGTCCTGCGCCTCCCACGCGTAGTGGCCGGCGAAGACACAGGCCGTGGCGACGACAGCGACCGTGTACGTGGCGCGGGCGCGGGACGCGCGGGGCAGGATCGCGTCCAGGTCGAGGCCCATGGAGTAGAGCATCAGGCCCGCGTTGCCGACGGAGCCCGCGGAGGCGGCGAGCAGCAGTGGCACCAGGTACCAGGTGGGCGAGGCGTCGACGAGTCCGCCCGCGTAGTCGAGGGCGGCACGCGCCGCGTACGCCGTGAACGTGCCGAAGAGCTGGGGGAGCAGGAGCCCCGCGAGCAGGCCGAGCCAGGCCGCGCCGAGGACCGCGCGGGAGCTGTGCCGGGCCGGGGAGACGTAGCGCGTGTAGTCGCCGAGCAGGGTGATGAAGGCGATGGGGCCGGAGAGGCCCGCCGCGACCAGCGCGAGCAGCCACGTCGGCCAGAACGAGCCGAGGAGGTAGCCGCCCGCGCCCGGCAGCGCCGACGTCGTGAAGTCGGGGGCGTAGGCGACGACGCCGAGGATCAGCAGCGCCGTCATGGCGAAGGCGAGGACCCGGGAGAGCCGCAGCAGTACGCGGTAGCCGAAGACGGCGCCGATGACGGTGGCGGCGGCGAGCAGGGTGTAGACGACGGCGTACGAGAAGCCGCCGGCCGGCAGGCCGAGCAGGCGGTGCAGGGTGCCCACCATCACGTCGCCGCCGATCCAGATGGTCAGCGCGGTGTAGCCGAGGGAGAGCAGCAGGCCGACGATCGAGCCGACCAGGCGGCCGCGCACACCGAACTGGGCGCCGGAGGACGTGGAGAGGTTCGTGCCGGTACGCAGGGAGACGAGGGCGAGCGGCGCGGTCAGTGCCGTGCCGAGCACCGTGCCCGCCACCACCGCGCTCACCGACTGCCACCAGCCGAGGCCGAACGACACCGGCAGCCAGCCGAAGACGATCACCCCCAGGCAGAGGTTGGAGCCGATGAGGATCGACACGAGATCGCGGGGGCCGCTGGTGCGTTCCCCGTCCGGGATGGTGTCGACTCCGCGCTGTTCTATCGGCATGAGGGTGCCCCTGACGCTCGCTGGTCCGGAATGGTTGCCCCATTTTTGAGCAGCGCTCAATGTGACGCGTCTGCCACCCATTCGTCAATGCCCTGGGCACCGCTTCCCGTGTGCGGATTTCGTAGTTAGAGTGGCGCTCTAAGTACGTGGAACAGGGAGGTACGGCGCGTGCGACTCACGCCCACCGAACGCGACCGGCTGCTGCTCTTCGGGGCCGCCGAGCTCGCCAGGTCCCGCAGGGCGCGCGGCCTCAGACTCAACGTCCCGGAGGCGACCGCGCTGATCGCCGACACCGTCTGCGAGGCCGCCCGCGACGGCGCCCGGCTCGCCGAGGCCGTCGAGCGGGCCCGCTCGGTGCTCGGCCCGGACGACGTGCTGCCCGGCGTCGCGGACGTGGTGACCGAGGTGCACGTGGAGGCCGTCTTCGACGACGGGTCCCGGCTCGCGGTCGTCTCCGACCCGATCGGCCAGGGACTCGGCGACGAGGCACCGGGTGCGCTGCTGCCCGGGCCGCTGCACGACGATCCCCCCGCGACCGTGACGCTGACCGTGCGCAACACCGCCACCGTGCCCGTCTCCGTCACCTCGCACTTCCACTTCTTCGAGGCCAACCCCCGGCTCGACTTCGACCGCGCCGCCGCGTACGGCCTGCGGCTCGCCGTGCCCGCCGGGTCCTCCGTCCGCTTCGGCCCCGGCGAGAGCGGCGAGGTCGGGCTGCTGCCCATCGGCGGCGACCGGATAGCCATCGGCTTCGCCGGTCTTGTCGACGGCCCGCTGGACGCGCCCGGCGCCCGCGAAGAAGCGCTGCGCCGCGCCGCCGCCTGCGGCTACCTCGGCGTACCGGAAACCACCGAGCAGGAGGTCGTGCGATGAGCCGCCCCGGAGGTCACGCCGCGGAACCGCGCCGCCTCACCCCGTACGAGTACGCCGCCACCCACGGCCCCCGCGCCGGCGACCACGTCCGGCTCGGCGACTCGGGCCTGACGATCCGCGTCGAGTCCGACGCGCAGAAGTACGGCGACGAGTTCCTCGCCGGATTCGGCAAGACCGCCCGCGACGGGCTGCACCTGAAGGCCGCCGCGGTCCGCGAGACCTGCGACGTCGTCATCAGCAACGTCGTCGTGATCGACGCCGTGCAGGGCATCCGCAAGGTGTCCATCGGCATCAGGGAAGGCCGCATCCACGCCATCGGGCGCGCGGGCAACCCGGACACGCTCGACGGCGTCGACGTCGTCGTCGGCACCGGCACGTCCATCGTGTCGGGGGAGGGGCTCATCGCCACCGCGGGGTCCGTGGACACGCACGTTCACCTGCTCTCGCCGCGCATCATGGAGGCCTCCCTCGCCTCCGGCGTCACCACGATCATCGGCCAGGAGTTCGGGCCGGTCTGGGGCGTCGGCGTCAACTCGCCGTGGGCGCTGCGGCACGCCTTCAACGCCTTCGACGCCTGGCCGGTCAACATCGGCTTCCTCGGCCGCGGCTCGTCCTCGCACGACGCCCCGCTGATCGAGGCGCTCGCCGAGGGCGGCGCGTCCGGCTTCAAGGTGCACGAGGACATGGGCGCCCACACCCGCGCCCTGGACACCGCGCTGCGCGTCGCCGAGGAGCACGACGTCCAAGTCGCCCTGCACAGCGACGGGTTGAACGAGTGCCTGTCGGTGGAAGACACCCTGAAGGTCCTGGAGGGTCGCACCATCCATGCCTTCCACATCGAGGGGTGCGGTGGCGGCCACGTGCCGAACGTCCTGAAGATGGCGGGCGTGCCGAACGTCATCGGCTCCTCCACCAACCCGACCCTGCCCTTCGGCCGGGACGCGGTCGCCGAGCACTACGGCATGATCGTCTCGGTCCACGACCTGAAGACCGACCTGCCGGGCGACGCCGCGATGGCGCGGGACCGCATCCGGGCCGGGACGATGGGCGCGGAGGACGTGCTGCACGACCTGGGCGCCATCGGCATCACCTCGTCCGACGCGCAGGGCATGGGGCGCGCGGGCGAGACCGTCCGCCGCACCTTCGCGATGGCCGGGAAGATGAAGGCCGAGCTCGGCCCCATGGAGGGCGACGGCGAGCGGGACGACAACGCGCGCGTCCTGCGCTACATGGCCAAGCTGACCATCAACCCCGCCCTCGCCCACGGCCTCGCGCACGAGGTCGGCTCCATCGAGGTCGGCAAGCTCGCCGACATCGTGCTGTGGCGCCCCGAGTACTTCGGCGCCAAGCCGCAGCTGGTCCTGAAGGCCGGCTTCCCCGCGTACGGCGTCGTGGGCGACCCGAACGCCGCGACAGACACCTGCGAACCCCTCGTACTCGGACCGCAGTTCGGGTCGTACGGGGCGACGCCCGCCGACATCTCCGTGGCGTTCGTCGCGCAGGCCGCCGTCGACCAGGGCAACGACCTCATGCCCACGCGCCGCCGCCGCGTCGCCGTGCGCGGCACGCGCGGCATCGGCCCCGCCGACCTGCGCCTGAACTCCCGCACCGGAGCCGTCGACGTGGACCAGCGCTCCGGCCTCGTCACCCTGGACGGCGACCCGCTCCAGTCGGAGCCCGCCGACTCCGTCTCCCTCAACCGCCTCTACTTCCTTTAAGGGTTTACGCCATGAGCGCTGCCGCCGACGGCTTCCGCATGCCCGCCGAGTGGGCCCCGCACGAACGCACCTGGATGGCGTGGCCGTGCCCCAACCCCACCTTCGACGACCCGGAGGGCCTCGACGAGTCCCGCATCGCCTGGGCGAACGTCGCCCGCGCCGTACGCCGCTTCGAGCCCGTCACCGTGGTCTGCGGGCCCGCCCAGTCCGCGTACGCCCGGGAGCTCCTCGGCCCCGGCATCGAGGTCACCGAGCGCGAGCTCGACGACGCCTGGATGCGCGACATCGGGCCCACCTTCGTCACCAATGGCAAGGGCGAACTGGCCGCCGTCGACTGGACGTTCAACGGCTGGGGCGCCCAGGAGTGGGCCCGCTGGGACCACGACTCCAAGGTCGGGGCGCACGTCGCCGACCTCGCGGGAGCCCGCACGTACGCCTCGAAGCTCGTCAACGAGGGCGGCGGCATCCACGTCGACGGCGAGGGCACCGTCCTGCTCACCGAGACCGTGCAGCTCGGCCCCGAGCGCAACCCCGGCTGGACCAGGGAGCAGGTCGAGGCGGAGATCCACGCCCACCTCGGCACGACGAAGGCGATCTGGCTGCCGCGCGGCCTCACCGCCGACTACCCCGGCCACGGCTACGGCACCCTCGGCCACGTCGACATCGTCGCCGCGTTCGCCGCGCCCGGCGTCGTCCTCGTCCACTCCCAGCGCGACCCCGCGCACCCCGACTTCGAGGTCAGCAAGGAGGTCGTCGCGACCCTGACGGGGCAGACGGACGCGCGCGGCCGCACCCTGCGGATCGTCGAGGTGCCCGCCCCGACCGTCCTCAAGGACGACGAGGGCTGGGTGGACTACTCGTACATCAACCACTACCTCTGCAACGGCGGCGTCGTCCTGTGCGCCTTCGGCGACCCGAACGACGAGATCGCGGCCGGCATCTTCCGCAATCTCTTCCCCGGCCGGACCGTGACGCTCGTGGACGCCCGTACGATCTTTGCCGGGGGTGGTGGCATCCACTGCATCACCCAGCAGCAGCCGAAGGTGTGATCAAGGAGTAGGAAGATGGCCGGTCGGGCCCGCGCGCGGAAGAACGCCCCACCGCGTGAGGAGGTCATGGCGGCCGCCATGGAGATGATCGCCGAGCGCGGCCTGGAGAAGCTGACCATGGCCGCGCTCGGCCGCGAGGTCGGCATGAGCTCCGGCCACCTCCTCTACTACTTCCGCACCAAGGACGAGCTGCTCCTGCGCACCCTGGAGTGGAGCGAGGGCCGCCTCGGCGCCGAGCGCGGCCGCCTCCTGGCCCGGCAGGGCACCGCCCGCGAGCGACTCGACGCCTACGTCGACCTGTACGTCCCCGACGCCGTCGGCGACCCCCACTGGACGCTCTGGCTGGAGGTCTGGAACCGCTCCCTCAACGCCGACGAGGAGGGCCGCGACCGGCAGGCCGCCATCGAGGGCGCCTGGCACCGCGACCTGGTCGCGCTGCTCGCCGAGGGCGTATCGCGCGGCGAGTTCGGGCCGGTCGACCCCGACCGCTTCGCGTCCCGCCTCCGGGCGCTGCTCGACGGGTTCTCCATCCACGTGGCGATCGGCCTCCGGGGCACGGGACGGGAACAGGTCCTCACGCACGTACGGGAGTTCCTGGACGGGGCGCTCACCCCGGACGCCTGAGCGTCCACGCGCCGCCCGCATCGTGAGACGGGGAAGCGCAGTGTGTGCGGACTGTGGCAGGCTGCCACCGTGCTCTCGTTCGCCATGATTATTGGCAGCAGGCGCGCCGGTCCGCAGTGACCGTCTCGTACCCATCACGTACGGGCGGACACCGTCGCCTCGACCCGCGCGCAGACCTCTCGCACCCGCGAGGGGTTTTTTCGTTTCCCGGCCCAACTGCAGCCGGACACGGAGCGCGCGGGATCATTGGGGGTGGTGGAGCCGGTCATTCCGGTAGACCGAGATCCGACACAGGAGCCAGATCAGCATGACGGAAACCAGCGCACCCGACGATTCCTTCCACGTCTTCGACACCACGCTGCGCGACGGCGCGCAGCGCGAAGGCATCAACCTCACCGTCGCGGACAAGCTGACCATCGCCCGGCACCTGGACGACTTCGGCGTGGGCTTCATCGAAGGCGGCTGGCCCGGCGCCAACCCGCGCGACACCGAGTTCTTCGCGCGGGCCCAGCAGGAGATCACCTTCCGGCACGCCCAGCTCGTCGCCTTCGGCGCCACCCGCCGCCCGAACGCCAAGGCGGCCGACGACCCGCAGGTCAACGCCCTCCTCGCGTCCGGCGCCCCCGTCATCACCCTCGTCGCCAAGTCCCACGACCGGCACGTCGAACTGGCCCTGCGCACCACCCTCGAAGAGAACCTGGAGATGGTCCGCGACACCGTCTCCCACCTCGTCGCCGAAGGCCGCCGCGTCTTCGTCGACTGCGAACACTTCTTCGACGGCTACCGCGCCAACCCCGAGTACGCCAAGGCTGTCGTGCGGGCCGCCGCCGAGGCCGGCGCCGACGTCGTCATCCTCTGCGACACCAACGGCGGCATGCTGCCCGCGCAGGTCCAGGCCGTCGTCTCCACCGTCGTCGCCGACACCGGCGCCCGGCTCGGCATCCACGCCCAGGACGACACCGGCTGCGCCGTCGCCAACACCCTCGCCGCCGTCGACGCCGGCGCCACCCACGTGCAGTGCACCGCCAACGGCTACGGAGAGCGGGTCGGCAACGCCAACCTCTTCCCCGTCGTCGCCGCCCTGGAGCTCAAGTACGGCAAGCAGGTCCTGCCCGAGGGCTCGCTGCGCGAGATGACCCGCGTCTCGCACGCCATCGCCGAGGTCGTCAACCTCACGCCCTCCACCCATCAGCCGTACGTGGGCGTCTCCGCCTTCGCGCACAAGGCGGGCCTGCACGCCTCCGCGATCAAGGTCGACCCGGACCTCTACCAGCACATCGACCCGGACCTCGTCGGCAACCGCATCCGCATGCTCGTCTCCGACATGGCGGGCCGCGCCTCCATCGAGCTCAAGGGCAAGGAGCTCGGCGTCGACCTCGGCGACGACCGCGCGCTGATCGGCCGCGTCGTCGACCGGGTGAAGGAGCGCGAGCTCCAGGGCTACACGTACGAGGCCGCCGACGCCTCCTTCGAGCTGCTGCTCCGCGAGGAGGCCGAGGGCCGGGCCCGCCGCTACTTCCGCGTCGAGTCCTGGCGGGCCATCGTCGAGGACCGCCCCGACGGCACGCACGCCAACGAAGCCACCGTGAAGCTCTGGGCCAAGGGCGAGCGCATCGTCGCCACCGCCGAGGGCAACGGCCCGGTCAACGCACTCGACCGGGCGCTCCGCGTCGGCCTGGAGCGGATCTACCCGCAGCTCGCCAAGCTGGAGCTCGTCGACTACAAGGTCCGCATCCTGGAGGGCAAGCACGGCACGTCCTCCACGACGCGCGTCCTGATCTCCACCACGGACGGCGTCGGCGAGTGGTCGACCGTCGGCGTCGCGGAGAACGTCATCGCGGCCTCGTGGGGCGCGCTGGAGGACGCGTACACCTACGGCCTGCTGCGGGCCGGGGTCGAGCCGGTCGAGTAAGCCGCCCTCCGCGGGAGGTCGCCGTGGGTCCGGCTGGGTTACGTTCGAAGTATGAAGAATCGGACGAAGCGGATCACCGTCGGACTCTCCGGGCTGCTGTTCGTCCTGGGCACCGTGTCCTTCACCGCGGCGCCCGGGGCGCGGGACGTGGCCAGCGCCTCCGTGGTGGCCGACGCCTGGGAGAAGAGTCCGGTGTACGTCGATCCCGCGGCGTCGGACCAGCTGTCGGGGGAGCAGGCCGACGCCCTCGCCCAGCGGATCAAGAAGGCCGACAAGCCGGTGTTCGTCGCCGTGCTGCCCGACAGCTTCCCGCAGCAGGACCTCTTCCGGCGGCTGCGCACCGAGACGGGCGTGACCGGCGTGTACGCGGTACGGCTCGGCGGCGCGTTCGACGCCAGGGCCGACCGGTCCGTGCTGACCGGCAACGCCGTCCGCAACCTCGTCTCACTCGTCCAGGGCGAGGACACCCCCGCCCAGCTCGACCGCTTCGTGGGCCAGGCCCTCGTGCAGGCGGGCGGCAGGGCCCCGGAGTCGTGGGGCGGCCCCGGCGAAGGGATCTCGGTGGGCGCCCTCGTCGGGGTCGGCGTGGTCGTCGTGGCCGGGGCCGGCGGCGCGTACGCCGTCGTGCGGCGCAAGAAGCGCCGCCACGAAGAGGCGCAGCGCGAGTCGCTGGCCAAGCTGTCCGTCGTCGTCGACGAGGACATCACCGCGTTCGGCGAGGAGCTGGACCGGCTCGACTTCCACCCCGCGGAGGCGGGCGCGGACGACGCGATGCGCGCGGACTACGAGCGCGCCCTGGACGCGTACGAGAAGGCGAAGTCGTACATGGCGGCCGCGACGCGCCCCGAGGACGTGCGGGGCGTCACGCAGGCGCTGGAGGACGGCCGCTTCTCCCTGGCCCTGCTCGCCGCGCGGCGGGAGGGCCGCGAGCTGCCGGAGCGGCGGGCCCCCTGCTTCTTCGACCCGCGGCACGGCCCCTCGGTCGAGGACGCGGCCTGGGCGCCCGCGGGCGGGGCCGAACGCTCGGTCCCGGTCTGCGCGGCGGACGCGGCGCGCCTCGCGGACGGCCGGGACCCGATGGTGCGGACGGTCGCCACGGACGCCGGCGACCGGCGCCCCTACTGGGAGGCGGGGCCCGCGTACGGCCCCTGGGCCGGCGGCTACTTCGGCGGGGGCATCCTGCCGGGCCTCCTCGTCGGCACGATGCTCGGCGGAATGATGATGAGCCCCGCGTACGCGGCGGACTACGGGCCCGGGTACGGGGACGGCGGCGGCTTCGAGGGCGGCGACTACTCGGGGGCGGACTTCGATCCCGGGGACTTCGGAGGCGGGGACTTCGGCGGGGGCGGGGACTTCGGTGGCGGGGGCGATTTCGGGGGCGGGAGCGGGTTCTGAGGCAGACGCCGAGGGGTTGACCGACCGGGGAATACTGCGAGACGATACGTTCCGTCTTGTTGTTTCGGTGCGGGAGGCCAGCCATGCGGCAGGTTCGGAAGGTTCAGAAGTCTCGGGAGGAGTACGTCGAGGTCGTCCCCGGCGTGCGCCTGTGGACCGAGCGGCGCGGCGACCCCGACGCCCCCGCACTGCTGCTCGTCATGGGTGCACAGGCCTCCGGACTCGGCTGGCCCGAACCACTGGTGGAGGCGCTCGCGGCGCATCACCACGTCATCCGCTACGACCACCGCGACACGGGCCGCTCCGGCCGCCCCTACGACGAAAACCCGTACCGCATCACCGACTTGGCGCACGACGCGGTCGCGGTCCTGGACGGCCTCGGCGTCGAGCGGGCCCACATCGTCGGGTTGTCACTGGGCGGCATGCTCTGCCAGCTGATGCTCGCCGACCGGCCCGAGCGGGCGCTGAGCGCGACCCTGCTGGGCACGTGCGCGCTGAGCGAGACGCCGTACGTGAGACCGGACGGGGTGCGCGTCCCCGTCGCGGAGCTGCCCGGCATCGCGCCGGAGATCCTGGAGATGTGGTCACGCCCCGTCGAGGACCACGGCCCGGAGGCCGAGCTGGACCGGCGCGTCGAGCACTGGCGCCTGCTGAGCGGAGACCAACTGGCGTTCGACGCCGCGTACTTCAGGGAGCTGGAGCGGCGCGTCATCGAGCATGCGGGCGGCTACCTGGACTCCTCCGCCCACGCGCTCGCCGACAGTTCGGGCATGCTCCGCACGGCCGAACTGGCCGCGACCCGGGTGCCCACGCTGGTCGTCTCCGCCACCGCGGAGCCGGTCTTCCCGCCCCCGCACGCCCAGCACATCGCGCAGGTCATCGCCGGTGCGCGGCTGGTCGAGATCGCGGGCATGGGCCACTCGCTGCCGCCGGCGGTACACGCGCCGCTGGCGAAGGCGATCCTGGAGCACACGCTCGGCGGTCAGTGATCCGCGATGCGGGTGGTCGGTCAGTCCTGGTCGGCAAGTACTGGTCGGTCAGTCTGTCTGCGGGCCGGCCGGCGGAACCGTCACCGGCCACCGGCCCGGGTGTCCGGGCGGCAGGGCCAAGTCCCGTCGTACGGCCGCGTAGTACGCCTCCCGCGCGGCCCGCTGCTGTTCCAGGAGCGCGGCCCACGCATCGGGATCGTGCGTGTCCTCCCGCAGGAACCGCTCCATCTGGATCACCAGCAGCACCCAGGCCCGCGCCTCCTCGACCACGTCCGGCGCGCCGAGCATGAGCAGCGCCTCACCGGCGGGGTCGCGGGCTTCGGCGGCCTGGGTGAAGTGGGGGACCGCCTCTTCGGGCGAGAGGGGGTGGGGGTGCGGGTCGTTGCCGAGGTGGGCGGCGACCCGGTAGGTGAGGCTGACGGTCTGCCGCAGGACCCGGGCGTACTCGGTGTAGACGGCGAGCCGTCGCTCCTCCCAGCGCGCCGCCTGCTCCCGCCGGAACCGGATGCGGTCGCCCCGGGTGATCGCCACATAGGAACCGAGCGCGCCGATGATCACGCCAAGCAGGGCGGGCAGTTGCTGTATGAACTCGGGCACGGCGAAACGTTAGCGTGCGGCGCGGAAACCGCCTCAGGCACCGGCCTTGATCGCCGAGATGTCGAAGCTCAGCTTGATCTTGTCGGAGACGAGCATGCCGCCGGTCTCCAGCGCGGCGTTCCACGTGAGGCCCCACTCGGAGCGCAGGATCTCGGCCTTGCCCTCGAAGCCGACGCGCTCGTTGCCGAACGGGTCCTTGGCCGAGCCGTTGAACTCCAGGTCGATGGAGAGCGGCTTCGTGGTGCCCAGGATCGTCAGGTCGCCGGTGACGCGGTAGTCGTCGCCGCCCAGCGCCTCCGTCTTCGTGGAGCGGAAGGTCATCTGCGGGAATTCGTCGGTCTTGAAGAAGTCCGCGCTCTTCAGGTGGCCGTCACGGTCGGCGTTGCCGGTGTCGATGCTGTCCATCGTGACGTCGAGGGAGGCCGTCGAGCGGGACGGGTCCGTGCCGTCCAGGTGCAGCGTGCCCGTGAAGTCGAGGAAGGAGCCCTTGACGTTCGTGACCATGGCGTGACGGGCGACGAAGCCGATCGTCGTGTGCGTCGGGTCGATCGTGTAGTCGCCGGTGAGCGCGGCGAGTTCGGGGCTGACCGGGGCGGTGGCGGTGGCAGCGGCGGGGGTGGTGGTGGCGGTTTCGTTCTTGCGGCCGAAGAGACCCATGACGTGCTCCTTGGGGACGGGCTCCCGGTGGGGAGCCGGTGTTGCTGCTTGGTGTGTCTGTTGAATGTTCAACGAGATTGAATGTAGCGCGATTCAGTTCAACATTCAACCTCTGGGTCGGGGTTGGCTGATTGATGTCGGCTGGCACCGTTAGGCGCCACGATTGCGTGGGATGGCGCCATGCCGTGCCAAGGTGGCCGCCTCACGCGCTGACCTGCGAAAAGGGGCCCCAGTGGGCCTACCTGGCCCACTCGTGGCGCCGCGGGGTCTTGCGTTGGTGCCAACGTGATGCCATGATGGCGTCATGAACCTCACGCAGTACGTCGACCAGCTCCGCCAGGAACTCGCGGTGGCCGCCGAAGCGGGTGGCGAAGAGGCCCGTGCGCTGGCCGAGCGCCTCACCGCCCCGCTGGAATCGGCCGCCCGGCTCACCCTGCTGAACGCGCTCTCCGCCGCCGCGGACGAGATCACCGTGGATCTCGCGCCGGGCTCGGTCGACGTGCGGCTGCGTGGGGTCGACCCCGAGTTCGTCGTGACACCGCCGCCCGCGACGGAGGCCTTCGACGCACGGGCCGAGTACGCGGCACTCATGTCGGCCCAGCCCACCCCGCCCCCGCCGCCCGCCGCACCCGACACCGCGGACGACGGCGGCACCGCCCGCATCAACCTCCGCCTTCCCGCCCACGTCAAGGCCCGTGTCGAGGAGGCCGCCAGCCGCGACGGCCTCTCCGTCAACGCCTGGCTCGTCCGCGCCGCGTCCGCCGCCCTGGAGCAGCCCGACGCCCGGACGGTCATGACGTCGAGCCACCGCGAGGCCCGGGGCTCGGGGAACGGCTTCACCGGGTGGGTGCGGTAGCCCCACCGCGCGCCTTGCGTCCGGCGCCCGCGCCCGGCGCCCCGCGCCCCGTATCCCGCGTTCCGCACAGGACTTCGTTTCACCTCTCACTTACCGAGCCGGCAGGACGGAACAGCCATGCCTTCTTTCGATACTCCCCAGCCCATCACCGCCACCGTCACCTTCGACCTGGGAACCCTGAAGATCGTGGCGGGAGAACGTGCGGACACCGTCGTCGACGTACGCCCCAGCAACGCGGCCCAGGACCGGGACGTCAAGGCGGCCGACCGCACCCGCGTCGAGTTCGCCAACGGCAAGCTGCTGGTCAAGGGGCCCAAGGAGCGCTCCCTCTTCGGCAAAGGCCCTTCGATCGACGTGGAGATCGCGCTGCCGGCCGGCTCCCGGGTGCACGTCACGACCGCCATGGCGAACCTCACCGCCGAAGGCCGCTTCGGGGACTGCGAGTTCAAGACGTCCGCGGGTGACGTGCAGATCGAGCGGGCGTCCGGCGTCCGGCTGAACACGGGCTACGGCGAGGTCTCCGTGGGCCGCGCGGAGGGTCCGGCCGACGTCCACACCGGCTCCGGCGACGTCCGCGTCGGAGAGGCCAAGGGATCGGTCTCGGTCAAGAACTCCAACGGCAACACGAGCCTCGGCGACATCGAGGGCGACATCTCGGTGAAGGCGTCCAACGGTTCCGTCACCGTGGACCGCGCCGCGGCCGACGTCAGCGTCAAGACGGCCAACGGGCCCATCCGCGTGGGCGAGCTGGCCCGCGGCGAGGCCGTCCTGGAGACCGCCACGGGCAAGATCGAGATCGGCGTTCAGGAGGGTACGGCCGCCTGGCTCGACGTACGGACGAAGGCGGGCAACGTACGCCAGTCCCTGGAGGCATCGGACGCACCCGGCGAGCCGACGGACACGCTGAAGGTGCGGGCGCGCACGTCGATGGGTGACATCGTGATCCATCGCGCTTGATTCGTGGGGGGTGCGGGGTGTGGGGTGTGGGGTGCGTGACGCCTGCGGGGTCCGCCGTGCTTGGCTCGTGCGGGGTGCACGGCGTATGACTCCTGCGAGGTGCACTGCGTCTGACGCCTCCGGGGTCCGCCGCGCTTGACCTCGGCGTGCTCCACCGTGCTTGGCCCTGCGGGGCCTGTCGCGCTTGCCCCCTGCGGCGCCCGCGGCGCCTGACTCCTGCGAAGCTCCCGTGCCTGATCCTTGCGGGGCTCATCGTGCCTGACTCCTGCGAAGCTCCCGTGCTTGACCCTGGCGGGGCTCGCCGTGCCGGACCCCTGCGAAGCCCCCGTGCCTGACCCTGGCGGCGCCCGCCGCGCTTGATCCCCGCGAAGCCCCCGCGCTTGATCCCTGTGGGGCCCACCGTGCTTGACCCCTGCGAAGCTCCCGCGCTTGACCCCTGCGAAGCTCCCGCGCTTGACCCCTGCGAAGCTCCCGCGCTTGACCCTTGCGGGGCTCACCGTGCCGGACCCGTGCGAAGCCCCCGCGCCTGACCCCTGCGAAGCCCTCGTGCCTGACCCTTGCGGAGCTCACCGTGCCGGACCCGTGCGGCGCCCGCCGCGCTTGATCCCCGCGAAGCCCCCGCGCTTGATCCCTGTGGGGCCCACCGTGCTTGACCCCTGCGAAGCCCCGGCGCTTGACCCTTGCGGGGCTCACCGCCTGACCCCTGCGGGTCCACCGCGCTTGAACCTGCGTGATCCACCGAGCCCGACCCCTGCGTGATCCACCGAGCCTGACCCCCGCGGGACTCACCGCACTTGACCCCTGCGAAGCCCACCGCGCGCCAAGCCGTTTCCCCTCCCGCGAAGCGCGACCGCCCCCTCCAGACTCCCCTCCAGCCGCCGCCCCGGCAGCCACCCAGGCCCAGTCTCGAACTGGTGTCCGGCCGAGGCTGCCCTCATCGAAGGAATGGACATGTCCACGCCTCACCAGCCGCGTCCGGCGGCGATCACCGCCACCGGTCTCCGTAAGTCCTACGGCGAGAAGACCGTCCTCGACGGCATCGACCTGAACATCCCGCAGGGCACGATCTTCTCCCTGCTCGGCCCGAACGGCGCGGGCAAGACGACCGCCGTGCAGATCCTCTCCACCCTCATCTCCGCCGACGCCGGCGAGGCGAAGGTGGCGGGCCACGACCTCGCGGCCGAACCCGACGCGGTACGTGGCGCGATCGGCGTCACCGGCCAGTTCTCCGCCGTCGACAACCTCCTCACCGGCGAGGAGAACCTGACGCTCATGGCCGACCTGTACGGCTTCGGGCGCCGCCAGGGCAGGCACCTCGCCGCCGACCTCATCGACCGGTTCGACCTCGTGGAGGCGGCCAGGAAGCCGGCGTCGACGTACTCGGGCGGCATGCGGCGGCGCCTCGACATCGCGATGACCCTGGTCGGCAGCCCGCGCGTGATCTTCCTGGACGAGCCGACCACCGGTCTCGACCCGCGCAGCCGGCACGGCATGTGGGAGATCGTCCGCGAACTCGTCGCCGACGGCGTGACCATCTTCCTCACGACGCAGTACCTGGAGGAGGCCGACCAACTCGCCGACCGCATCGCCGTGCTGAGCGGCGGCAAGCTCGTCGCCCAGGGCACCCCCGCCGAGCTCAAGCGCCTCGTCCCCGGCGGCCACGTCCAGCTCCGCTTCGCCGACCTCGGTGGCCTGGAGGCCGCCGCGCGCCTGCTCGGCGTCGGCACCCGCGACGAGGACGCCCTGACCCTGCAGATCCCCAGCGACGGCAGCCTCAAGTCGGTCAAGGCGGTACTCGACTGGGTCGACGCCACGGAGGTCGAGGTCGAGGGCCTCAGCATCGACACCCCCGACCTGGACGACGTCTTCTTCGCCATGACGTCCCACCCCGCCAAGCCGTGACCAGCCCGCCCCGGCAACCGGCCCCCGCCCGCCCCCACCCCAAGGAAGCGACGACCCGATGAGCACCGTCACCACCGCCCCCGCCGGCCCGCGCGCCGGCCGCCCGGTCCACGTCCCCGCCCGGCCCTCCGCGCTGCGCAACTCCCTGACCATGCTGCGCCGCAACCTCCTGCACGCCCGCCGCTACCCGGCCATGACGATCAGCCTGGTGAGCATGCCCATCGCCATGCTGCTGCTCTTCAACTACGTCTTCGGCGGGACGATGTCGGCGGGCATGGGCGGCGAAGGGGCCGGCGACTACATCGACTACCTCGTGCCCGGCATCCTGCTGATGGCCGTCGGCTCGGGCGTCCTGCCCACCACGGTCGGCGTCTGCACCGACATGACCGAGGGCATCGTGGCCCGCTTCCGGACCATGCCGATCAACGGCTCCTCCGTTCTCACCGGCCGTGCCGTCGGCGCCGTCATCCAGACCCTGATCACCCTCGTCCTCGTCACCGGCGTCGCCTTCCTCGTGGGCTTCCGGTCCAGCGCCGAACCCGTCGAGTGGCTCGCCGCGGCCGGTCTCCTGACCCTCATGAGCGCCGCGCTCACCTGGCTCGCCGTTGCACTCGGCCAGCTGGTCAAGGCGCCGGAGGCGGCCAGCAGCGTCGCCCTGCCGTTCTCCTTCCTGCTGCCCTTCCTCAGCAGCGTGTTCGTGCCGCTCGACTCGATGCCGGGCTGGCTGCGCCACTTCGCCGAGTGGCAGCCCTACACCGCCTTCACCGAGACCCTGCGCGGGCTGCTGACCGGCGGCGAGATCGGCAAGTTCGGCCCCCTCGCGGTGGGTTGGGGCGTCGCCATCGCCCTGCTCGGCTTCCTCTGGGCACGCTCGCTCTTCAAGCGGGATGCCACCCGCTGACCCTCCGGATCCCCCGATCCCCCTGACCCCGCGGAGCCACGGGGGTGCCTCGCGGAGAGGGCCGCGCGACGACGACGTCGCGCGGCCCTCAGGCGTTGTGCGTGCTCCCCGCGCTCCCGCGCCCCCTCGTCCCGTGGGAACCGACCCCACGGGTGCTACGTACGCCTATGTCCCGATGCCGGGGCCTCCCGCGGCAACCCGGAGACACGTGCCGCCGACCGCCGCTGGTTGTCGGTCCTCGCCAATTCGGCAAAGGTCCAGGCCGTGACCGTCGGGGCCCTCGGTCTGACCGCGGCCAACTTCTGGCAGGCGGGGGAGGCGGGGCAGCTCGCCGCCACCGGCCCCGCGAGCGTGCTGGTACGGCAGCGGGGGAGTAGCGCTACGGTTCATGTGAGCCAACCCCCGCGCACCGGAGAACCCCTCGAATTCACCTGGAACCGACCCGTGTCCCGGGTGGTGAGCAAGGATCCTTCGGTCGAGGTCGTCGCCACGGGCGGGTCGCTGCGGCTGCGCGTCACGCCGGGGAAGGCATGCGCGAGCCATCGGTGTGAGGTGTCTCTCAGCTGACGGAGGTGAGCCGGAAGCCGCGTTCCGTGCCGAATTTTGTGGAACTCCTACAGCGGTGGAGGGTCTGAGCCGTCACTTCTTCATGAGCTTGTCGCTCTTCTGTCCGGGGGTGCCAGGAAAACGGCCCGGAGACTGTACGGAGTCGACGGTCCGTTTCCCCGGGGGCGCTCCGTAAGGTCGCTACATGACCGTTTTGGACGAGACCGCTTCCTCCGGGAGCGAGCCCACCGACTCACGCGGCCGTGTGGCCGAACTGCACGAGATCCGTGCGGAGGCGCTGCGTGGGCCGAGCGAGAAGGCGACCGAGGCGCAGCACGCCAAGGGCAAGCTGACGGCCCGCGAGCGGATCGAGCTGCTTCTTGACCCGGATTCGTTCAACGAGGTCGAGCAGTTGCGCCGGCACCGGGCCACCGGTTTTGGCTTGGAGGCGAAGAAGCCGTACACGGACGGTGTGATCACCGGCTGGGGCACGGTGGAGGGCCGCACGGTCTTCGTCTATGCGCACGACTTCCGGATCTTCGGCGGTGCGCTGGGTGAGGCGCATGCCACGAAGATCCACAAGATCATGGACATGGCCATCGCGGCCGGCGCGCCGCTGGTCTCGCTGAACGACGGTGCGGGCGCCCGTATCCAGGAGGGTGTCTCGGCGCTGGCCGGGTACGGCGGCATCTTCCAGCGCAACACCAAGGCTTCCGGGGTCATCCCGCAGATCAGTGTGATGCTGGGCCCGTGCGCGGGCGGCGCGGCGTACTCGCCTGCGCTGACGGACTTCGTGTTCATGGTGCGCGAGACCTCGCAGATGTTCATCACCGGGCCGGATGTGGTCCGCGCGGTGACCGGTGAGGAGATCAGCCAGAACGGGCTGGGCGGCGCGGACGTGCACGCCGAGACCTCGGGGGTGTGTCACTTCGCCTACGACGACGAAGAGACCTGCCTGGCCGAGGTCCGCTACCTGATCTCGATGCTGCCCTCCAACAACCGGGAGAACCCGCCGGTCCACGCCTCGGAGGACCCGGTCGAGCGCCGCTCGGACGTCCTCCTCGACCTGGTTCCGGCGGACGGCAACCGGCCCTACGACATGGCCAAGGTCATCGAGGAGCTCGTCGACGACGGCGACTACCTCGAGGTCCACGAGCGGTGGGCGCGGAACATCATCTGTGCGCTGGCCCGCCTGGACGGCCAGGTGGTGGGCATCGTCGCCAACCAACCGCAGGCGCTGGCCGGTGTGCTGGACATCGAGGCGTCGGAGAAGGCCGCCCGCTTCGTGCAGATGTGCGACGCCTTCAACATCCCCATCCTCACCCTCCTCGACGTGCCCGGCTTCCTGCCCGGCGTGGACCAGGAGCACGGCGGCATCATCCGCCACGGCGCCAAGCTGCTGTACGCGTACTGCAACGCCACCGTGCCGCGGATCTCGCTGATCCTGCGCAAGGCCTACGGTGGCGCGTACATCGTCATGGACAGCCAGTCCATCGGCGCCGACCTGACCTACGCCTGGCCGACGAATGAGATCGCGGTGATGGGTGCGGAGGGTGCCGCCAACGTGATTTTCCGGCGGCAGATCGCGGCCGCCGAGGACCCCGAGGCGATGCGGGCGCGCATGGTCAAGGAGTACAAGGCCGAGCTGATGCACCCCTACTACGCCGCCGAGCGTGGTCTGGTCGATGACGTCATCGACCCGGCCGAGACCCGCGAGGTGCTGATCAAGTCCCTCGCGATGCTCCGGAACAAGCACGCCGACCTGCCCTCCCGCAAGCACGGCAACCCCCCGCAGTAGCGGTCACCACCGCGTCCGCGCCGCAGTAGCCCACAAGGAGAAGCTGCAAGATGACTCCCCCCGACATCCGCGTCGAAAAGGGACACGCCGAGCCCGAGGAAGTCGCGGCCATCACCGCGATCCTGCTGGCCCGCGCCGCCGCCCAGCCCGCCGCCCCCACCGCCCACCGCGGCCGCGACAAGGCCGGCTGGCGCCGCCTCGAGCGCACCCCGGGCTTCCGCGCGCCGCACAGCTGGCAGGGCTGACGCACACACGTCGGCCAAGGCCCCGCTCTCCCTCGGGAGGGCGGGGCCTTGCTCGTCGCGTAGGGGGCACGGGTCAGGCCGGTGCGAGGGCGCCGCGCCCAGCCAGGTGGCCGACGGCCGACTCCGCGAGCGCGCGTACGGCCGGGTGCCAGGGGCGGTTCCGGGGGCCGCTCAGGACCAGGCGGCGCGCGGCCCGCGGTGACACCGGCAGCAGCACCAGATCCGCCGGGAGCAGCGGGCGGGACACCTCCGACAGGACGGTCACCCCGATGCCCGCCTGCACCATGCTGATCAGGGTCGCCAGATCGCGGACCCGGTGCGCCGGGGCGAACCGCAGCCCCGCCGGCTCGTGGAGCGCGCGCACGCGGTCCTCGCAGCCGCCCGGCGAGATGAGGAACTCGTCGTCCTCCAGGTCGCGCACGTCGACGACGGGCTCGGCCGCCAGCGGGTGGTCGCGGGGGAGCAGGACGCGGTAGCCGTCGACGGCGAGCCGGACGCCCGGACCCGGCGCCGGATCGATGAGGACGGCCGCGTCGGCCGTGCCGCTCTCCAGCCACCGCGCCACCTCAGCACTGTCCCCCTCGAAGACCCGCACGGTGATCCGGGGCTGGTCCTCGCGCCAGTGCCGCAGCAGTCCGGGCAGCAGTCCCCGGCAGACCGTGGGCGTCGACGCGAGCCGCACGGTCCCCGTCATGGACCCCGCGGCGTCGGCCGCGACCTCCTCCAGGGAGCGGACGGCCGACAGGGCGGTACGGGCGTGGGGCAGGACCCGCTCGCCGAGCAGGGTGGGCCGCACCGGAGCCGAGCGGACCAGCAGCGGGGCGGTCAGCTCGCGTTCGAGGGAGGCCACGGCGTGCGACACCGCCGACTGGCTCATGCCGAGCTCGGCGGCGGCCGCGCTGAACCCGCCCGCGTCTACGACGGCGAGAAAGGCCCTCAGCTGCGGGAGGTTGACGGTCATGAGGCGGCCTCATACATCCATGACGGCTGTGCGTTGGATCAATGGTGCCAGGCCGGGCGAGAGTTGCCCGTGCCGCCGACGCGGCGCACCACCGCAGAACGACGTGAGGAGAGCCATGCCCCACATCAGGGCCACCGTCACCGACCCGCACCTGCCCGCGCACGTCCAGGAAGCGCTCGCCGAGGGCCTGACCCGCCTCGCCGTCTCCGCGCTCGGCAAGTCGGCCGCGCGGACCATCGTCCACCTCGACCTGGTACCCGCCGACCGCTACTACGTCGCCGGGAAGCCCCTGACCGGCGACGGGCGCGACGCGCATCTGGAGGTCAGCATCACGACGGGCACCAACAGCGCCGCGGAGAAGGCCGCCTTCATCACCGGGGCCCACACCTTCCTGACGGACCTCCTCGGCCCGCTCGCGCGCGGCGGCGTCGCCCTGCACGAACTGCACCCCGAGAGCTACGGCTACCAGGGCGTGACCCAGTTCGACCACTACCGCGGGAACTGACGGGGGCCCGCACGCCGAAGCGCACGGGCCCTGATCCCCGTACCGAAGAGCCTGGACGGACGACCGCTACCGCAGCCGCGCCATCAGCGCGTGCTCGACCAGCGTGATCAGCGCGCTCTTGGCGTCCGCGCGGTGGCGCGCGTCAGTCGTGATGATCGGGGTGTCCGGGCCGATCTGCAGCGCCTCGCGCACCTCGTCGGGCGTGTACGGCTGGTGGCCGTCGAAGCCGTTGAGGGCGATGACGAAGGGCAGCCCGGAGTTCTCGAAGTAGTCGACGGCGGGGAAGCAGTCGGCGAGCCGCCTCGTGTCGACCAGGACGACCGCGCCGATGGCGCCACGGACCAAGTCGTCCCACATGAACCAGAAGCGGTCCTGACCGGGCGTACCGAAGAGGTACAGGATCAGGTCCTGGTCCAGGGTGATGCGACCGAAGTCCATGGCCACCGTCGTGGTGGTCTTGTCTCCGGTGTGGGTCAGGTCGTCGATGCCCGCGGACGCGGACGTCATGACGGCCTCGGTGCGCAGCGGGTTGATCTCAGAGACCGCCCCGACGAACGTGGTCTTGCCCACGCCGAAGCCGCCCGCCACCACGATTTTCGCGCTGGTGGTGGAGCGGGCTGTTGCTCCGCCGCTAGAGCTTGCGAAGTCCACTGAGCACCCTTTCGAGCAGTGTCACGTCTGGCTGGCCGCCGGCGGACTCGTCGCCGCCGGGCTGATGGATGGCGACAAGTCCGGCCTCCGCCAGGTCGGCTACGAGGATCCGGGCGACGCCGAGGGGGATCGAGAGCAGCGCCGAGATCTCGGCGACCGACTTGATCTCCCGGCACAGGTTGCAGATGCGCTGATGCTCGGGCAACTGGCCCTGCAACTGGTGCGGTTGTGCGGTGGTGTGCACCAGCGCCTCGATGGCGAGCTGGTAGCGCGGCCTGGTGCGGCCGCCCGTCATGGCGTACGGGCGCACCAGGGGGTTGTTCGCCGATCCCGCGGGCGCCGGTTCAGGGGCGCGCCGCTGGGGGTGCACCGGCTGGATGCGGGGCGCGCGCGCCGGGGTGCCCTGGTCGTACGGGCGCGGTCCCGGCTGCTGGGGCTGCGCGTACGGCTGGCGGCGGTGGCTCGGCGCGGAGGGGAAGTTGTACCTGTTCGGCCCGCCGTCGTGCTGACCACCCTGGCCATGACCAGGGGACCAGTTCGCCGATGACGAACCGTCTGGGGGTGTTGCCACGTTGCTTCCTCCTCCAACTGTGCCGGGCCCATCACTGTGGAGCCGCGTCCCGAAACCTTACGGGCACAAGACGCGAAAACGCACCGTCTGTCTGTTAGTTGAGAAGGCTCCCCTGGAGCTCCGCGCGCAGGTCCGGCGTGAGAACGGTGCCCGCGCGGTCGACAAGAAGTGCCATCTCGTACCCAATGAGACCGATGTCCGCATCCGGGTGGGCGAGAACGGCGAGGGAAGAACCGTCGGAAATGGACATGATGAAGAGAAATCCTCGCTCCATCTCCACAACGGTCTGGGTCACGGAGCCGCCCTCGAAGATCCGGGAGGCCCCGGCGGTCAGCGAGGTCAGCCCGGAGGCGACGGCCGCGAGCTGGTCGGCGCGGTCGCGGGGGAAGCCTTCGGACATCGCCAGAAGGAGTCCGTCGGCGGAGACCACCACTGTGTGGGACACCCCGGGGGTGTTGTCCACGAAGTTGGTGATCAACCAGTTCAGGTTCTGTGCCGCCTGGCTCATCGGGCTCACACTAACGCTCCTGGTTGTAGGTGCTATCAGGGCTGAAGCCCTGGCCATTCGTGTCACTGCTCGAGTTGCGTCCCCGCTGGACGCCGCGGCGCAGGTTGCTCAGCCTGCCCCGTACGTCCTCGGGGTCGCGGGAGACCGAGGGGCCGCCCTGTGGGGTCTGTTCCGCGGTGCCCTCGACCAGATTGGCCTTGGGCACCCGCCGCGGGAGCCCGGACGGGGTGACCCCGCCCGCCTTCGGCTCCTTGAGGCGCTCGGCGCGCTGCCAGCGCTCGTCGTTGGACGAACGCCAGTCGTCCTTGCCCTCGCTCGCGGCGGGGGAACTTCCGTTGCTCCCGTTGCCGTTCGCACCGGAGGAGCCCCTGCGGGGCAGACCCGCGTCGGTCATGTCGTGGACGACGGACGGAGTCGGTCCCGGCCGGTCGAAGCCTACGCGCTCGCCGTCGCCCGCGTGGGCCGCCTGCGCGGATTCCGCTTCTTGGCCGTACTCGGGCTGGTAGCCGTCAGCGCCGGGCCAGTCGTCCTGACGCGACCGCTCCGGATAGGGGAGCTGCGGGTCCTGGTAACCGTCCTGGTAGGGCTGCTGCTCGGCGGCGTACTGCTCGGGCGCGTACTGCTCGGCGCCGTAGCCGTTCTCGGCGTACTGCCCGTCGGTGTACTGCGCTTCGGCGTACTGCCCGGTGGCGTACTGCTCGTTCTCGTACGTGCCGCCCTGGTCGTACGCGGCCTGCTGCTGCTCGTCGTACGCGGGGGCCTGCTGCTCGAAGCCCTGCTGGTCGTACCCGCCCGGCTGCTGCGGCTGCTGCTGCGGCTCGACCTCGTCGCGGAAGAGCGGACGGTGGCCGCCGGGCTGCTGGGCCTGCGCCTCCAGGGCCGCCCTGCGCTCCTCGCGCATCAGCGAACGGCCGACCGGGTCGAGGTCGGGCTGCGCCTCGCCGCCGTCACCGTGGTAGCGGCTGTCGTCGAAACCGAGCTCCGCCGCGGTGCGCAGCGGCTCGCTCTCCAGGACCTGCTGCTCCGGGATGATCGAGGAGACGGTGAACTCGTCCTGCGCGGCCTGCTCGCCACCGCCACCGTGCGTGATCGCGTCCGGCAGCATGACCAGCGACGTCGTGCCCGCCGCCTCGCCCGAGGGGCGCAGCTGCACGCGGATGCCGTGCCGGTCGGAGAGCCGGCCGACCACGAACAGACCCATGCGCTGCGAGATCGCGGCGTCCACGGTCGGCGGGTTGGCCAGCTTGTGGTTGATGTCCGCGAAGTCCTCGGCGGTGAGGCCGATGCCCTTGTCGTGGATCTCGACCATGATGCGGCCGTCGGGAAGACGGGTCGCGGTGACGCGGACCTTGGTCTGCGGCGAGGAGAACGTGGTGGCGTTCTCCAGGAGCTCGGCGAGCAGGTGCACGAGGTCGGTCACGGCCAGGCCGTGGATCTCGGCCTCCGGTACGCCGGACAGCTCGATGCGCTCGTACTGCTCCACCTCGGAGGAGGCGGCGCGCAGGACGTCGACCAGCGGGACCGGCTGGTCCCAGCGGCGGCCCGGCTCCTCGCCGGAGAGGACCAGGAGGTTCTCGCCGTTGCGGCGCATACGGGTCGCCAGGTGGTCCAGGCGGAAGAGGTTCTCCAGCTGGTCCGGGTCGGCCTCGTTATTCTCCAGGTCGGTGATGAGGGTCAGCTGGCCCTCGATCAGCGACTGGTTGCGGCGCGACAGGTTGGTGAAGATCGCGTTGATGTTGCCGCGGAGCAGCGCCTGCTCGGCGGCGAGCCGCACGGCCTCGCGGTGCACCTGGTCGAAGGCGCGGGCGACCTCGCCGATCTCGTCCGTGGAGGAGATCGGAATGGGCTGCACGCGGGTGTCGACGCGGCCCGGGTCGGTGCGCGACAGCTGGTCGACCAGCATCGGCAGACGCTGCTCGGCGATGCCGAACGCGGCGGTACGCAGCTGACGCATCGCCTTGGACATCTGGCGGGCCATCATCCCGGCCAGGATGAAGGCGGCCAGCAGCGCGAGGACGACGATGGCGCCGGTGATGTACGCGTTGCGCTGCGCGGTGGCGGCGATGTCGGACGCCTCGTCCACGGCCTTGTCGGCGAGGTCCGACTCGATGGTGCGGTAGGCGTCGAACTTGGCGCTGGTCGTGGCCCACCAGGCCTCGGGCGTGATGCCCTTGCCGGCCAGCTCGACGCGGGCGCTCGGCTGCGTGCTCGGCATGGTGGCGATGGCCGCGACCATCTTGTCCTGCGAGAGCGCCGGGCCGCCCTGCTTGTCGGCGGCGGCCGCCAGCTCCTTCTTGGCCTCCTCCAGCTTGGCGACGTCCTCGGGAGTGCCGCCGCCGGTGTACTCCTCGATGGCGATGCGCTCGAGGTAGGCGTACGACGAGAACGAGGTGCGCTGGAGCGTGAACGAACCGGTGCCGGGGCCCGGCTTCACCAGGAGGTGCGTACCGATGGACCGCTGCAGGGAGAGCGCTGCCTTGGAGAGCGAGATCGCGTAGACCGTGCGGCCGTAACTGGTGATGTTGCCGGTGCCCAGACCGAGCTCGTTGGCGAACTCCATCAGCGGGTGCTGGATGGCGACGTAGCCCTCTTCGGTCTTCACGCCGGGAAGCTTGGTGGTGTACGCGGCCTGCCGCAGCGGGGCGAGCTTCGGCTCGACCTTCTGGAAGGCGTCGAGACGACGGTTGAGGCCTTCCTTGTCCGGCATGCTCCGCGCGGCGGACTTGAACTCGGCGGCGGCCTGGTCGGTGGCCTTGCGGGCCTTGACGACGACCGGGTCGTTCCGCTTGCCCTTCAGGAGGGGGGCGGCGGTGAGGTCGCGCTCCTCGATGAGGCGGTTGCCGTAGTTCAGCGACGCCCGCACCAGGCGGGCGGTGCTCTCGGCGTCCTGGGCCTCGCTCCAGGTGTCGATGGAACCCTTGACCTGGAAGCCGCCCATGACGAGGCCGACGAGCACGGGTATGAGAAGGATCGCGTTCAGCCGGGTCGGCACCCGCCAGTTGCGGGGGGACATCCGGCCGCCGGAGGGCGCCGGCGTCTCACTGCCCGGCGCGGCGGCCACGTCGACGGGGGACGCCGCTGTGCGCGGCGGCGGGGTGAAGTTGCCCCGCGCGTCCCCGGTGGGGGATGCCGCGGGACTCGGCTTGCTTCGCCTCACTCGACCAACAACCTCTCGGCGGCGGCACTCACGTCGTGCCGCTGTCGTCTCCAAGGCCCGTGCTACTGGGCAGTTCAGCGCATTCCAGCACGTCAGGGGCCGCTCAGCCAAACAGTGGGAAGGGCCGGTTCCGAGTGGTGTAAGCCTCAGATAAATCGGTCATAAAGAGCGAGCCCCGCCAAAAGGCGGGGCTCTTGTGAGCACAGCGACACCAGGTGACCGCGACGCGTGGCGGCCACCTGACAATTCTCTGTCGAAACGTTATGAACACGGCGCGCGGCCGTGTCAAAGGACACAGGGCGCTCCGGGTGTACTACGACAACTGCCGTATGGATACTGCCTACTTGAGACGTGCCATAAGTGCGTGTTCAACCAACGTGATCAGGCCACTCTTTGCGTCCGCACGGTGTCGCGCGTCGGTCGTGATGATCGGCGTACCGTCCCCGATCTGCAGCGCCTCGCGCACCTCGTCGGGCGTGTACGGCTGGTGCCCGTCGAAGCCGTTGAGGGCGATGACGAACGGCAGCCCGCTGTTCTCGAAGTAGTCCACCGCGGGGAAGCAGTCGGCGAGCCGGCGGGTGTCCACGAGCACGACCGCGCCGATGGCGCCGCGCACGAGGTCGTCCCACATGAACCAGAAGCGGTCCTGACCGGGCGTACCGAAGAGGTACAGGATCAGGTCCTGGTCGAGCGTGATGCGGCCGAAGTCCATGGCGACGGTGGTCGTCGTCTTGTCCCCGGTGTGGGTCAGGTCGTCGATGCCCGCGGAAGCGGACGTCATGACGGCCTCGGTGCGCAGCGGGTTGATCTCCGAGACGGCCCCGACGAACGTGGTCTTGCCCACGCCGAAGCCGCCCGCCACCACGATCTTCGCGGAGGTGGTGGAGCGGGCCGAGCCCGAGTCGCTAGAGCTGGCGAAGTCCACTGAGCACCCTTTCGAGCAGTGTCACGTCTGGCTGGCCGCCGGCGTTCTCGTCGCCGCCGGGCTGGTGGATGGCGACGAGCCCGGCCTCGGCCAGGTCGGCCACGAGGATCCGCGCCACACCGAGCGGCATCGACAGGAGGGCGGAGACCTCGGCCACCGACTTGACCTCACGGCACAGGTGGCAGATCCGCTGGTGCTCGGGGAGCAGCCCCATCAGCTGGGCCGGGTCGGCCGTGGTGCTCACCAGCGCCTCGATGGCGAGCTGGTAGCGGGGCCGGGTCCGGCCGCCGGTCATCGCGTAGGGCCGCACCAGCGGCTGGTCGCCCTCCATTCCGTACGAGGCGTCGCCGTACGGGTTGTGAGAGGCGGTGGGCGGGGTCATGGATCCTCCGGGCGGGACAGCAGGTCATCTGCGTGTGCCGTCTGACAGAGCCGGTGGGGGCAGTGTGGCGGCCGGACGGTTGGTCAGTACGTTCGGTCGGTGGGGCGGCCGAAGGGAGAAGGCTTCGGAGCGTGCTCCGGATCAGTGGAGCAGGCTGCCCTGCAGCTCGGCGCGGAGGTCCGGGGTCAGGACGGCGCCCGCGCGGTCGACGAGGAGGGCCATCTCGTATCCCACGAGGCCGATGTCGCACTCGGGGTGCGCGAGCACCGCCAGGGACGAGCCGTCGGAGACGGACATGATGAAGAGGAACCCCCGCTCCATCTCCACCACGGTCTGGGTGACGGTGCCGCCCTCGAAGATCCGGGAGGCCCCGGCGGTCAGCGAGGTCAGGCCGGAGGCGACCGCGGCGAGCTGGTCGGCGCGGTCACGGGGGAAGCCTTCGGACATCGCCAGAAGGAGTCCGTCGGCGGAGACCACCACTGTGTGGGACACCCCGGGGGTGTTGTCCACGAAGTTGGTGATCAACCAGTTCAGATTCTGTGCCGCCTGGCTCATCGGGCTCAACTAACGCTCCTGCTGGTGAGTGGGGCGAGGGAAACTGCCGGTCTGGCCGGTACCGGCCTGGCGCCCCTGCTGGATGCCCCGACGGAGATTCGTCAGCCGGCCGCGTACGTCATCGGGCGCACGCGAAACCTGCGGACCTGTGCTGTCCTGCTGCTGCTGGGCCGTCCCCGCGACCAGGTTGGCTCGCGGAACGCGGCGCGGCAGTCCGGATGTGGTGACGCCGCCCGCGGTGGGCTGCCGGACGCGCTCGGCCTGGCGGCCCAGCTCGTCGTTGGGGGAGGAGCGCCAACCGCTCGGCATGCCGCTGCCGTTGGTGCCGCCTCCGCCCGCGGGTGCGGGCGCGGCGTTCGGGTCCTGGCGCTGGGGGCGCGAGGGGAGCGGGCGCTGCGGCGGCTCGGAAGCCTGGCGCGGCGCGGCCTCGGGGGCCTGCCTGCCCTGCTGCGCCTGCTCGTGCTGCTGCGCGGCCTGCGGGTGCTGCTGCTCCTGCTGGGCCGCCTGCTGCTGTGCTGCCTGCTCCTGGGCCGCCTGCTGGTTCTGCTGCTGCTGGAACCAGTTGGTCTCCAGCGTGTCGAACAGCGGCGTACGCCCGTCGCCGGGACCGGCGGGGGGCAGCGGCTCGGGCTCGGCGGGCAGCAGGGGCTGCTGCTGGGTGTGCGGAGCCTGCCGGCCCGGCTGCCGGCCCTGCTGCGGCGCCTGACCCGGGCCCTGACCCTGGCCCTGGCCACGGCGCGGGGCCGGCGGGCGCGGCACGGTGTAGTCGGGCATCTCCCGATTGCCGTGCTGCGCCGGGGCGTTGGCCTGGGGCTGGGGCTGGGGCTGGTTCTGGGACTGCGGCTGGTTCTGCGGCTGTCCGTGTGCCGGGTTCGGGTTCTGCCGACCGCCGCCCTGGCCGCCGCCGAAGACGTCCGAGCGCACGAACTGGCCGGTGGAGCCGGTGTCCTGCGGCGCGGGCGTGCCGGCCGCCGGGGTGCCGGGCAGCGGGGCGTCGAAGTCCGGACGGGCGAACTCCGCGGTGGAGCCGGGGCCCTGCCGGTCGTCCGGCGCCGCCGAGACCTGGGGGAACTGACCGGTGGCCTCGTGCTCCTCGTGACCCCGCGGGGTGTCGAAGGGCTCGCGCGCCACCTGCGGCTGCGCGTTCTCGTCGCTCCAACTGGGCACGCGCGGCTGCGGGTTGCCCCCGGGCAGCTCGGCACGCGGGCCGCCGCGGGGCGGCAGCTGCGGCCTGCGGCCCTGGTCACCGGCGTCGGCCTGGGCGTTCGCCGGAGGGTTCATGGCGTTCGTACGCTGCTGGGGCACCGGAGGCTGCGGCGCGTTGCCGCGACCGCGCTTCGGGCGGTTGCCCTGCGGAGCCTGCGGCTGACCGCCCTGCGGGACGGCCGGCGGACGCTGCTGGCCCTGACCCGGACCCTGACCCTGCGCCGGGTTCAGGCCCTGGCCCTGTGCGGGACCCTGACCCTGACCCGTGTCCCGGGAGGGCAGCGCGGCCCGCGGGCCCGAGCCCGCGACCTGCTGGCGCGGCGCACCGGCACCGAGCAGTCCGGGGCCACCCTGGCCACCGCCACCGGGGCCACCGCCGAGCGCGGGACCACCACGGCCGGGGCCGCCGGTCAGACCGGGACCGCTGCCGCCGGGACCGACACCGCGGCGCGCGGCCGCGGCACCCGCGGCGGCCTGAGCCGCGGCGGGACCGCCGGTCGCGGAGGGAGCGCCGGGCTTGCCCGGCATCTTCTTGCCGCCCTGGGCGACGTCGACGGGCAGCATGACCAGCGCGGTCGTACCACCGGAGTCGGACGGGCGGAGCTGGATGCGGATGCCGTGGCGCTGCGAAAGGCGGCCGACCACGAACAGACCCATGCGGCGGGAGACCGAGACGTCCACGGTGGGCGGCGAGGCGAGCCGCTCGTTGATCGCCGCCAGGTCCTCGGGGGAGAGGCCGATGCCGGTGTCGTGGATCTCGATGAGCACGCGGCCGTCGGGCAGCGCGTGACCGGTGACCTTGACCTTGGTCTGCGGCGAGGAGAACGACGTCGCGTTCTCGAGCAGCTCGGCGAGGAGGTGCACGAGGTCGTTGACGACGCGTCCGGCGACCTCGGTCGCGGGCACCGAGGAGAGCTCGATGCGCTCGTACTGCTCCACCTCGGACGCGGCGGCACGCAGCACGTCGACCAGCGGGACGGGCCGGGTCCAGCGGCGGCCCGGCTCCTCACCGGCGAGGACGAGGAGGTTCTCGCCGTTACGGCGCATGCGGGTCGCGAGGTGGTCGAGCTTGAAGAGCGAGGACAGCTGGTCCGGGTCGGCCTCGCGCGACTCCAGCTCGGAGATGAGCGAGAGCTGGCGCTGGATGAGGCCCTGCGAACGGCGCGAGAGGTTGGTGAACATCGCGTTGACGTTGCCCCGGAGGAGGGCCTGCTCGGCGGCGAGGCGGACGGCCTCGCGGTGCACGTCGTCGAAGGCCGCGGCCACCTGGCCGATCTCGTCCCGGGAGTGCACACCGACGGACTCGACGGAGGTGTCGACGTCCTGCGGGTCCGACTCCGAGAGCTGCTTGACCAGCTCGGGCAGGCGGTCCTGGGCGACCTTGGTCGCGGTGTCCTGGAGCCGGCGCAGCGAGCGGATCATGGACCGGGCCACGACGAAGGCGCCGACGAGCGAGACGCCGAGCACGAGCAGGATCAGCGCACCGTTGAGGATGGCCGACTGCTCCGACTCGTTGCGCAGCTCGCGCGCCTTCTGCTCCATCTCGCCGAGCAGCGTCAGCTCGATCTTGGACATCGCGTCGATCTTGGTGGTGTCCTGGTCGACCCAGTCCTTGTACGACCGCTTGTCCTGGAGCTTGATGCCGCCCTCCTGCTCGAGGACGCGCTTGGCGTACTCGTTGGCGGCCTTGACCGCGGGGTTGCCTCCGTCGATGGGCTTGGTCAGCTCACCGGCGTTGCCCGCGTAGATCTTGCTGAACGTCTGGAGCTCCGAGCGCTCCTTTTCGTTGGCGCTGAGGCCGAAGGTGCGGTCGGTCTCGCTGATCTTGCCGTACTCGCTGTCGTTCGGCGGCAGGGCCGCGGCGATGATCGCGCGCTGTACGGACGCGTACTCCTTGGCCGACGAGAAGGCGGCCAGCGAGCGCGTGCGCTGGATCATGTCCGGGTTGCTCGTCGCCTGCGCCATGTCCTGCGACAGCTTGAGGAGCTGCTCGACGAGCTGGCTGTAGGCCTCGACGGTCTGCGAGGTGGAGCCCTTGTCGGCGAAGGCCTTCTTGCGGACGTCGTTGATGCCCTGCAGCTGCTGGGTGATCTGGACCGCGCTGTGCCGGACGCCGAGCAGGCCCTTCTCGCCGTCGGTGTCGTTGAGGTCCTGGGTGCCCTGCAAGAAGCTGCGGTAGACGCGGTCGGTCTTCTCCCGCGCGCCCTTGACCGTGTAGTCCGAGGCCTTCGCGCCGTGCGCGAGGGGGCCGGCGGACTTGTCGCGCTCCTCCTGGAGCGCCGCGGCCAGCTCGGTGGCCTGCTTGGTCATCTCGGTCAGCAGCTTCATGTTGTCGAGCTGCTGGATCTCGTCCAGGGACGAGTTGATGCGGAGCGCGCCGAGCGAGGTCGCGGTGATCACGGGGAGCGCGAGCAGCGAGACCAGGCGGGTGGAGATGCGCCAGTTGCGCAGGGCTATTCGCGAGCCGGGACCGGGCGTCTTGGCGCCGGTCGAGCCCTTGCCCTTGGCCGGGGCGGCCGTCGAGCCGCTGCCGACGGCTCCCTGGCGCGCGGCCCCGGGGCCGCTGTCGCCGGGCGTACCCGGTCCGGGGTTCTGGGCGTGCTGGGGCGAGGAGCCGCCCGGCTCCGCCGGAGCATCCCCTCGGCCGCGGTCGGCCTGGGGAGACCCCTTGCCATCCCTCTTGAAACGTCCCTGCACTAGCGTCGCAACCTCTGGACCAGGCGTCCTGCCGGATAACGGCGGGACGGTGTCGGCGTCGTGGGGCGTCGAGCGCCCCATGGGTGGTCGTGAGTGACCGGCGCTTGCTCCCCCTCCCCGCCGCCACTCGGCGCTGCGTTGCGCCCCTGCGCGCCGGTTCGATCCCGCGGCGGTCCCGGGAATTCCAGCACAGTGCCGGATCTCCAACAAGGCCCGTGTGTCGCGCCGTGACCTACGTGACACGGTGTGAGTGCGGGGTCACGAGACGTAGAAAGTGATCTAGCTAAAAACGGACCGATCCCCACAAAGCTCCTACCGGCGGAGGGTGTCCCAGTGTTCATGATCAGGAGCGGAATGGTGCCTTCAGTGGCGCAATGTCCGTTTCCAGTGGGCTGTCCCCGGGCCGGAATTGACCTTTTTGTCTGCTACCTCGTGAGCAAACTCACATGAAGATCAAGGCGTCTTCCGGACTTTGGCCGGGAATTGGATGTTTAGCCTGACGCTTTACAGGGATGGCGAATCCGACAACCCGCGTCCGCCACGCGACGCCTCAACCGACAAGGCCTGAACAGCAGATGAAGACTGTGAAGTCGACGATGTTCCGCAACATAGCCAACCCGCGCCGCACCACTCTCGCGCACCTCAAGGACGCGGACGACGTCCAGGCCGCGCCCGCGCAGCCGGAGCACGCCGTCGAACTGCCGACGCAGACCGCCAACCCGAAGCGCACGATCCTGATGGACGCGCCGGAGCAGTCCGCCCCCGTAGCGGGTTGATGCGGGAGCCCGTAGCGGGTTGATACGGGAGGTCGGCCTCCCTTGCCGCGTTAGCCTGGAGTGTCAGACTCCACCCATTCCAGCAAGGGGCCAAGGCACACGTGCGCATCGCCAGGTTCTCCATCGACGGCAACGTCGCCTTCGGCGCGGTCGAGGGCGAAAGTCCCCCCGGAACGACCGATGGGCTCGTCCTCGACATCATCAAGGGCATCCCGTTCGCGGACTTCGAGCTCTCCGGCACGAAGGTCCCGCTGAGCAAGGTCAGGCTGCTGCCTCCGGTGCTCCCCAACAAGGTCGTGGGCATCGGCCGCAACTACGCGGACCACGCGGCGGAGCTCGGCAACGAGGTCCCCGACGTCCCGGTCGCCTTCTTCAAGCCGTCCACCTCCGTGGCGGGCCCCGGCGACGCCATCGTGTACCCCTCCTTCTCGCAGGAGCTGCACTACGAGGCCGAGCTGGCCGTCGTCATCGGCCGCATGTGCCGGGAGGTCCCGCGCGAGCGCGCCCGCGACGTCATCCTCGGCTACACCTGCGCGAACGACGTCACCGCGCGTGACGTGCAGAAGCGCGAGAAGCAGTGGGCCAGGGCCAAGGGCTTCGACACGTCCTGCCCGCTCGGCCCCTGGGTGGAGACCGACCTCGACCCGAGCGACCTCACCATCCAGTGCACGGTCAACGGCGAACAGCGCCAGCTGGGGCGCACGGCCGAGATGGTCCGCTCCGTAGAGGACCTGATCGTGCACATCTCCGAGGCCATGACGCTGCTCCCCGGCGACGTCATCCTCACGGGCACCCCGGCAGGCGTCGGGCCCCTCAACGTCGGCGACGAGGTCGCCGTCACCATCGAAGGCATCGGCACTCTCACCAACAAGGTGATCAAGCGTGGCTAACGCGACCCCCGTACGCGTACGGTTCTGTCCCTCGCCGACCGGCAACCCCCACGTGGGCCTGGTCCGCACCGCCCTCTTCAACTGGGCCTACGCCCGGCACAACGAGGGCACCCTGGTCTTCCGCATCGAGGACACCGACGCCGCGCGCGACTCCGAGGAGTCGTACGAGCAGCTCCTCGACTCGATGCGCTGGCTGGGCTTCGACTGGGACGAGGGCCCCGAGGTCGGCGGCCCGCACGCGCCGTACCGCCAGTCGCAGCGCATGGACATCTACAAGGACGTCGCGGCCAAGCTCCTGGACGGCGGCTACGCCTACCCCTGCTACTGCACCACCGAGGAGCTGGACGCCCGCCGCGAGGCCGCCCGCGCCGCCGGCAAGCCGTCCGGTTACGACGGTCACTGCCGCGACCTCACCGCCGAGCAGAAGCAGGCGTACGAGGCCGAGGGCCGCAGCCACATCGTCCGCTTCCGGATGCCGGACGAGGCCACCACCTTCACCGACCTGGTCCGCGGCGAGATCACCGTCCAGGCGGAGAACGTCACCGACTACGGCATCGTGCGTGCCAACGGCGCCCCGCTGTACACGCTGGTCAACCCGGTCGACGACGCACTGATGGAGATCACCCACGTCCTGCGCGGCGAGGACCTGCTCTCCTCCACCCCGCGCCAGATCGCCCTCTACAAGGCGCTCATCGAGCTCGGCATCGCCAAGACGATCCCCGAGTTCGGCCACCTCCCGTACGTCATGGGCGAGGGCAACAAGAAGCTCTCCAAGCGCGACCCGCAGGCGTCCCTGAACCTCTACCGCGAGCGCGGCTTCCTCCCCGAGGGCCTGCTGAACTACCTGTCGCTCCTCGGCTGGTCGTTCTCCGCGGACCAGGACGTCTTCACGATCCCGGAGATGGTCGCCAAGTTCGACCTCGCGGACGTGAACGCCAACCCGGCCCGCTTCGACCTGAAGAAGGCCGAGGCGATCAACGCCGATCACATCCGCATGCTGGACGTGAAGACCTTCGCCGAGGCCTGCGAGCCCTGGCTGAAGGCCCCGCACGCCAACTGGGCCCCCGAGGACTTCGACGAGGCGGCCTGGGCGGCCATCGCCCCGCACGCCCAGACCCGCCTGAAGGTCCTCTCCGAGATCACGGCCAACGTCGACTTCCTCTTCCTCCCGGAGCCGGTCTTCGACGAGCCGAGTTGGACGAAGGCCATGAAGGAAGGCTCCGACGCCCTCCTGCGCACGGCCCGCGCCAAGCTGGAGGCGGCCGACTGGACCTCCCCCGAGTCCCTCAAGGAGGCCGTCCTGGCCGCCGGCGAGGAGCACGGCCTGAAGCTCGGCAAGGCCCAGGCCCCGGTCCGCGTCGCCGTCACCGGCCGCACCATCGGCCTGCCCCTCTTCGAGTCCCTGGAGATCCTGGGCAAGGAGAAGACGCTGACCCGCATCGACGCGGCCCTGGCGAAGCTCACCGCGTAACGGCGAGCACACCCACGAAGGACCCGGAAGCCACGACGGCTCCCGGGTCCTTCGCATACGGTCGAACCATGCCGATCAAAGCCGTGGTCTGGGACATCGATGACACCATCTTCGACTACGCACGCGCCGACAGCGCAGGCATGCACGCGCACCTCACCGCCGAGGGCCTCCTGGAGCGGTACGAGTCCGCGGAGCGGGCCCTCGTGCGGTGGCGGGAGCTCACCGAGCGGCACTGGGCCCGCTTCGGTGCCGGAGGCATCAGCTTCGAGGAGCAGCGCCGCGACCGCGTGCGGGACTTCCTCGCGGCCCCCGGCCTGAGCGACCCCGACGCCGACGCCTGGTTCGACCGTTACGTCGGTCACTACGAATCGGCCTGGTCCCTCTTCCCCGACACCGTCCCCGCCCTGGACGCCCTCGCCGACGGCTACCGCCACGCGGTGCTCTCCAACTCCGCCCTGTTCGTCCAGGACCGCAAGCTGCGCCTCCTCGGCGTCCGCGACCGCTTCGAGGCCGTGCTGTGCGCCGCCGACCTGGGCGTCTCCAAACCCGCCGCCGAGGCCTTCCTCGCGGCCTGCGACCGGCTGGGCCTGGCGCCCGCGGAGATCGCGTACGTCGGCGACCAGCCGGAGATCGACGCCAGGGGCGCCAGGGACGCGGGCCTCCTCGGCATCTGGCTCGACCGCAGCGGCACGGCGGGGGACGGCCCGACCGGCGTGCACCGCATCAGGGACCTCTCCGAGCTCCCCGCGCTGCTGCGGGCCGATACCCGTTTTGGAGCGCCGTCCACCTTCGGGTAATGTTCTTCCTGCGCCGCCCGAGAGGGCCGAAAGGTCCGGCCGGGAAGCGCAAGTCAAACAAAACCCCTTCCGGGGGTGGCGCTTTGATGGCCTATGGTGTAATTGGCAGCACGACGGTTTCTGGTTCCGTTAGTCTAGGTTCGAGTCCTGGTAGGCCAGCTCGCAGAGCTCATCTGCAAACTGTGGATTGCATCCACAATGCCCCCGTTGTGTAGCGGCCTAGCACGCCGCCCTCTCAAGGCGGTAGCGCCGGTTCGAATCCGGTCGGGGGTACAGATCCTTCCCGCGGGGACAGATCGGGTCGCACCCACTGTCACTGATGCAGGATCGCTAGGGCCCCCGTTGTGTAGCGGCCTAGCACGCCGCCCTCTCAAGGCGGTAGCGCCGGTTCGAATCCGGTCGGGGGTACTGTAGGTACTAGACGTGGTCTAGACCACATTGGGCTATGGTGTAATTGGCAGCACGACGGTTTCTGGTTCCGTTAGTTTAGGTTCGAGTCCTGGTAGCCCAGCTGGATCTCGTGGTAACGCAAGATCCTCGCCCCCGTTGTGTAGCGGCCTAGCACGCCGCCCTCTCAAGGCGGTAGCGCCGGTTCGAATCCGGTCGGGGGTACAGAGACGCGAGGGGCCTTCCCGTCAGGGAGGGCCCCTTCGTCATTCCCCCGTGCGCGGCTGCGCGTAGCGGCTCGTGGACTCCTCCGCCTGCGCGATGCGGCGCAGGCTGAGCATCACCGGCTCGTACAGCACCGTGAGCGCCACGGCCGCCTCCAGCTGCCGGTCCGGCGACTCGTACCGCTCGATCAAGTCCAGGTCGGTGACGGCCAGTTGGCGGCACGCGTACGCGTAGGGCGCCAAGTCGTCGATGCCGCACGGATATCCGAGCCGGACCAGGGTGGCGACGGCGGTCACCAGCACCCGGTAGGCCGGCGAGTCCTCCGGGCAGCTCCGGGTGTGCTCCCAGTCGAGCCGCGCCAGCAGCACGTCGACCGTGTCGCGCGCCTCCCGGGCCGCCGCGTCGTCCTCGGCCGACTCCTGGCCGTGCGGCAGCGCCGAGACCGCCGTGCCCAGCCGGGAGATGTGGTCCAGCCCTTCGTCCTCCAGGGCGGTCAGGACCTCGCGCGCCGACGCGACCGGCACCCGGCCCACCTGGATGAGCGCCCGCACGAGCCGGAGCCGCTGCAGATGGGACTCGTCGTACTCGGCCTGCGTCGCCGTCACGCGGTGGCCGGGCGGCAGTAGTCCCTCGCGCAGGTAGTACTTGATCGTGGCCGTGGGGATGCCGCTGCGTCTGCTGAGCTCCGCCAGTTTCATCGGGTCGTGCCTCCTCTTGCGTCTCCCTTTGGGGAGTGGCACTATCCAAGCATGGATAGCGGAACTATCCAACGTTCGGCCAGGGCTACGACAAGGGGGAACCATCGTGAGCAGCAAGCCGATCGAAGGGCGCATGACCGCGGACGCGCAGGACGGAGTCGTCGTCTTCCATATCGGGGTGCGCATCAACAACTTCCGTGCGGTGCGCAGCTGGTGGCCCGTCTTCACGGCGATGCCGCGCATGCTCGAGGAGCTGTCGCAGGACCGGGGGAGCGGGCTGCTGGGGTACCGGCTGCTTCTCGGCGGGCCGCGCCTGATGTACGTCGTCCAGTACTGGGAGTCGCAGGAGAAGCTGCTGACGTACTCGGCGGACCAGGGCAAGGAGCACCGGCCCGCGTGGGCGGCCTGGAACCGTCGCGTCAGGGAGGGCAGGGGGAAGGTCGGCTTCTGGCACGAGACGTTCGTCGTGCCGGCGGGCGCCCATGAGGCGGTGTACGTGAACATGCCGGAGTTCGGCCTGGGCGAGGCCCTCGGCGTCATCCCGGTCGGCCGCCGCGGGGACCGGGCCGCCGACCGTCTGAAGACCGCCTGAAGCCCTCGAATCTCAGGAGTGGGCGGGAACGGAGAAGCGCCGGAAGGGGCCGCCGCGGCGTTGGGGCGGTTCCTTCCGGCGCTGTGTGCGTGCGTCGGGTGATGCGCGGCGCCGGGGGGCGCCACGCGAGCGTCAGCCGGAGCGGCGCAGGGCCTCGGAGAGGCGTCCGGCCGCGTCGATGACTGCCTGCGCGTGCATCCGGCCCGGGTGCCGGGTCAGGCGCTCGATCGGTCCGGAGACCGAGACGGCGGCGACCACGCGGTTCGAGGGGCCGCGCACGGGCGCGGAGACGGAGGCGACGCCCGGCTCGCGCTCGCCGATCGACTGGGCCCAGCCCCGGCGGCGTACGCCCGAAAGGGCCGTGGCCGTGAAGCGGGCGCCCTGGAGGCCGCGGTGCAGGCGCTCCGGTTCCTCCCAGGCCATCAGGATCTGCGCCGACGAGCCCGCCTTCATGGTGAGCGTCGAACCGACGGGGACGGTGTCCCGCAGGCCGGACAGGCGCTCCGCCGCGGCCACGCAGATGCGCATGTCGCCCTGCCGGCGGTAGAGCTGCGCGCTCTCGCCCGTGACGTCGCGCAGGTGCGTGAGGACCGGGCCCGCCGTGGCGAGCAGGCGGTCCTCGCCCGCCGCCGCCGCGAGCTCCGCGAGGCGCGGGCCGAGGATGAAGCGGCCCTGCATGTCCCGCGCCACCATCCGGTGGTGTTCCAGTGCCACGGCCAGTCGGTGAGCCGTGGGTCGTGCGAGCCCGGTGGCCGCGACCAAGCCCGCGAGGGTGGCCGGACCGGACTCCAGAGCGCTCAGGACAAGGGCCGCCTTGTCCAGAACGCCTACGCCGCTAGAGTTGTCCATGCGTCGATACTCGCGTCTCACTCTGTGAAACGCAAGTTCAATTTTCTGCGAGACGCGCCACTCTGTACGAGCGATCCGCGGACCAACGGATCGGCGGCCGACGCGCGGCACGAGGGGTACGCGCGTCGGCGAACGGATTCTCTAGTGAGGCCGGCAGAAGCGGCCGGTCGGAGGGAAAGCGATGGGTAGGACACTCGCGGAGAAGGTCTGGGACGACCACGTCGTCCGGCGCGCCGAGGGCGAGCCCGACCTCCTCTACATCGATCTGCACCTGCTGCACGAGGTGACCAGCCCCCAGGCCTTCGACGGCCTCCGCCAGGCCGGCCGTCAGGTGCGGCGGCTCGACCTCACCATCGCCACCGAGGATCACAACACCCCGACCCTCGACATCGACAAGCCCATCGCCGACCCGGTCTCGCGGGCCCAGCTGGAGACGCTGCGCAAGAACTGCGCCGACTTCGGCGTGCGCCTGCACCCGCTCGGCGACGTCGAGCAGGGCGTCGTCCACGTGGTGGGACCGCAGCTGGGACTGACCCAGCCCGGCACCACCGTCGTCTGCGGCGACTCGCACACCTCCACCCACGGCGCTTTCGGCGCGCTGGCGTTCGGCATCGGCACCTCCCAGGTCGAGCACGTCCTCGCCACCCAGACGCTGCCGATGGCCCGCCCCAAGACCATGGCCATCACCGTCGACGGCGAACTGCCCGACGACGTCACGGCCAAGGACCTGATCCTCGCCGTCATCACGAAGATCGGCACCGGCGGCGGCCAGGGCTACGTCCTGGAGTACCGCGGCTCCGCCATCGAGAAGCTCTCGATGGAGGCCCGGATGACCATCTGCAACATGTCCATCGAGGCGGGCGCCCGCGCCGGGATGATCGCCCCGGACGAGACCACCTTCGACTACATCAAGGGCCGCGCCCACGCGCCACAGGGCGAGGACTGGGACGCCGCCGTCGCGTACTGGAAGACCCTGAAGACCGATGACGACGCGGTCTTCGACGCCGAGGTCTACATCGACGCCACCTCGCTGGCGCCGTTCGTCACCTGGGGCACCAACCCGGGCCAGGGGGCGCCGCTTTCGGCGAGCGTCCCCGACCCGGCTTCGTACGAAGACGCTTCGGAGCGCCACGCCGCCGAAAAGGCCCTGGAATACATGGGGTTGACCGCCGGGCAGCCGCTGCGCGACATCAAGGTCGACACCGTCTTCGTAGGCTCCTGCACCAACGGCCGCATCGAGGACCTGCGTGCGGCCGCCTCCGTCGTCGAGGGCCGCAAAGTCGCCGACGGCGTACGGATGCTGGTCGTCCCGGGCTCGGTCCGGGTCTCCCTGCAGGCCGTCGAGGAGGGCCTGGACAAGGTCTTCCTCGCCGCGGGGGCCGAATGGCGGCACGCGGGCTGCTCGATGTGTCTGGGCATGAACCCCGACCAACTGGCGCCCGGCGAGCGCTCGGCGTCCACGTCGAACCGCAACTTCGAAGGCAGGCAGGGCAAGGGCGGCCGCACCCACCTGGTCTCCCCGCAGGTCGCCGCCGCCACCGCGGTCACCGGCCACCTCGCCTCGCCCGCCGACCTGTCCGACGCCCCCGTGACCGCCGGAGTCCGATAACCATGGAAGCATTCACCAAGCACACCGGCCGGGCCGTTCCGCTGCGCCGCAGCAACGTCGACACCGACCAGATCATCCCCGCCCACTGGCTCAAGAAGGTCACCAGGGACGGCTTCGAGGACGGGCTCTTCGAGGCCTGGCGCAAGGACCCCGAGTTCGTCCTCAACCGTCCCGAGCGGCAGGGGGCCACGGTCCTGGTCGCCGGCCCCGACTTCGGTACCGGCTCCTCCCGCGAGCACGCCGTGTGGGCGCTGCAGAACTTCGGCTTCAAGGCCGTCATCTCGTCCCGCTTCGCCGACATCTTCCGCGGCAACTCGCTGAAGAACGGCCTGCTCACCGTGGTGCTCGAGCAGAAGACCGTGGACGCGCTCTGGGAGCTGACGGAGCGGGACCCGCAGGCCGAGGTCACCGTCGACCTGGAGGACCGCCAGGTCCGCGCGGAGGGCATCACCGCCGACTTCGAACTCGACGAGAACGCCCGCTGGCGGCTCCTGAACGGCCTGGACGACATCAGCATCACGCTGCGGAACGAGCCGGACATCGCCGCGTACGAGACCGGACGCCCCGCGTACAAGCCGCGGACCGTGCGGGTCTGACAGCCCGCAACACCCCGGACGAACCTGATGTACCCCCAATCGTGGACGGTTGGGGGTACTTCTGTGTGTGCCTTTCCGGAGGTGCCCGATGACCTGAACGGGTGGACTCAACTCCCTTGCCCGCCAGGGAAGAAGAGGCTGGAAATCCCCTTGTACTCGGCGGGACGGGGTACCCTCAGGAAGGCAGCGGACGGCGGCAGTTACCCCCTGCGGAGGCGACAACTCGCCCCAGATGGCACAATCGGTGCATGGGACGTGACAGCCAACTCGAGCTCTACGGGCTCGTCGCGGACCAACTGAAGGAAGCGCACTCCCGAGTGCGCGCACTGCAAGTCCCGGAGGGCGTACGGATGGCGCTGACCCGGAAGCTGCTGGTCATTACGGCCGCGGCCAAACACGATCTCGCCGATGCGGCAAGGCGTCTGGAGCGATTGATGGCGTCCCTCGACGAAGCTGACGAGGACCGATTCCCCCAAGACAGCTGAGCCGCAGCCTCAACGGGCCTTCGAGGAACTCCGAGATGAGCCACTTCGTTGCGGCACAAGGGTGATTAGCCCGTTTCGTGTTTGATTTGCGGTATATATCTGCCTAACGTGCGAAAAAGCCGGAGTATTTCGCTCCCGGCAATGTCTCCGAAGGGGAAGACGTGAACAAGGCGCAGCTCGTAGAAGCGATTGCCGACAAGGTTGGGGGCCGCCAGCAGGCCGCCGACGCCGTCGACGCGGTCCTGGACGCCGTCGTCCGTGCCGTTGTCAGCGGGGACCGCGTTTCGGTCACCGGCTTCGGCTCGTTCGAGAAGGTCGACCGCCCGGCCCGTTACGCCCGCAACCCGCAGACCGGGGAGCGCGTGCGGGTCAAGAAGACCTCGGTGCCCCGCTTCCGCGCGGGCCAGGGCTTCAAGGACCTGGTGAGCGGCTCGAAGAAGCTCCCCAAGAACGACGTCGCGGTCAAGAAGGCGCCCAAGGGCAGCCTGACCGGCGGCGCTTCGGCGACGGTCAAGAAGGCCGCGGCCAAGAAGGCCACCGCCAAGAAGGCCACCCCGGCGAAGAAGGCGACCACCGCCAAGAAGACCGCCGCGAAGAAGACCACGGCCACCGCCAAGAAGGCCACGGCCACGGCGAAGAAGGCCACGGCGACGGCGAAGAAGTCGGCCACGAAGGCGACGGCCAAGAAGGCCACGCCGACGGCGGCGGCGAAGAAGACCACCGCCAAGAAGGCCACGCCGGCGAAGAAGGCCACGGCGAAGAAGACCGCGCCCGCCGCCACGAAGGCCACGGCCAAGAAGACCGCGCCCGCCAAGAAGGCCACGACGCGCAAGACGACCGCCAAGAAGGCCACGTCCCGCAAGAAGTAAGGGCACGAGGGCACTCACGCGCCGGGCCGGGCTCCCACGAGGGAGCCCGGCCCGCGTCGTGTGTCCGGACGGCGCCCGCGCCCCGGCCTCAGAACGTCTGCAGCGTCACCAGAGTGATGCGGCGCGCGTCGCCGTCACCGTCGACCTCGATGCGCACGCGCTGCCCCGGCCGCAGCAGCCGCAGCCCGCCCGCGTCGAACGCGGGCGCCTCGAAGGGCACGGGAGTCCCGTCGTCGAGCAGCACACTGCCGCTGCGGGTCTCGGAGTCATACGTGTACGCGGTCGCCTGCATGGAAAGCAGCGTACTCAGTCGGCGATGAGCAGGCGTGCCGCGACCGCGGCGGTGCGCGGTCCCACACCGAGTGCGAGAGCGGCCCGCAGGTCCTCTCCGGTGTCCACGTCCTGGCGTACGGAATCGACGTCCGAGAGCCCGAGTTCCACGGCCCCGGACGCCGCGTGCCGGGCCCGCGACGCCACACCGAATGCCGGACGCAATTGCGTCCCCGGCGTCGCGCACAGCAGCGTCGTACCGATTCCGGCGGCATCCGGCATGAATGCGCGGGGAAATGCGGCGGCGCAGTCGAGAGCGCGGGCCAATTCCGTGGGGCGCAGCGCGGGCAGATCGGCGTTCAGGGCCGCGACGGCCGCGTCGGGCCGCTCGGCGCGCACGACGGCCGCCCCGTGCGCCAGCGCCGCGTTCAGGCCCCCGCCGGGCTCGTCCGAGACGATCCGCGCGCCCAGCGCGGCGAGCTCGCGACCCGCCCGGGAGTCGTCCGTGACGACCGCCACATCGCGCACCGCCGGGCAGGCCACCGCGGCGGCCACGGTGTCCTGGGCGAATGCCAGGGCGAGGCCGGGGCGCAGACCGTCCCCGGAGGCGGCGGCGAGCCTGCTTTTGGCGCGCGCCAGCGGTTTCAGAGGTATGACCAGGGTCCACTGCACGGGCGCTCCGTCCTTCGCGTCGCGCCCATTGTGACCTGCCGGGAGGCAAGGGGCGGTGGCCGAAGACGGGTGGGCGTACGGTGTTCTCGACAGACAGGAAGCCTGGGGCGACACTTGTGCGGCCGACCAGGTTCATGGAGGAAGGTGTCCGAGTGTCCCGCCGCAGAATCGGCTTCTGGTACCGCCTTGCGGCCGTCATTGCTAAACCGCCGCTCGTGGTTCTGTTCAAGCGGGACTGGCGTGGAATGGAGCACATTCCGGCTGACGGCGGATTCATCACCGCGGTGAATCACAACTCGCATATCGACCCGTTCTCGTACGCGCACTTCCAGTACAACACGGGGCGAGTGCCGCGTTTCCTGGCAAAGGACGGCCTTTTCAAGCGTGGCTTTGTCGCCAAGGTGATGAAGGGCACGGGCCAGATCCCGGTCTACCGCGAGACCACCAACGCGCTCGACGCCTTCCGCGCCGCCGTCGACGCCATCGCGCGCGGCGAGTGCGTCGCCTTCTACCCCGAAGGCACCCTCACCAGGGACCCCGACATGTGGCCGATGACCGCCAAGTCCGGTGCCGCGCGGGTCGCGCTGGAGACCAAGTGCCCGGTGATCCCCGTCGCGCAGTGGGGCGCCAACCTCGCCCTCCCGCCGTACAGCAAGAAGCCCGCCTTCTTCCCCCGCAAGACCCTCCAGGTGAAGGCCGGACCGCCCGTCGACCTGTCGCGCTTCCACGACAAGGAGCCGACGCCCGAGGTGCTGCGCGAGGTGACCGAGACCATCATGGCCGCGATCACCGAACTCCTGGAGGAGGTCCGGGGCGAGAAGGCCCCTGAGACGCCGTACGACCCGCGCAGGGCGCGGCAGGAACAACGACGCAAGGCAGCGGGCCGCGGCGCCGTACAGGGCGCCACAGAGAGCACCTCGGAGGACAGCAAGTGACGAACCCCGTGACCCCCGTGAACGCGGCGCGGCCCGTGAAGGCCGCCGTCTTCGGAACGGGCTCCTGGGGCACGGCCTTCGGGATGGTGCTCGCCGACGCGGGCTGCGACGTCACCCTGTGGGGCCGCCGGGCCGAACTCGCCGACGCGGTCAACTCCACGCGGACGAACCCGGACTACCTCCCCGGCGTGCGGCTCCCGGAGAACCTCCGGGCGACCACCGACCCGGTGGAGGCCGCCGCGGACGCCGACTTCACGGTCCTCGCCGTACCGTCGCAGACGCTGCGCGCCAACCTCGCCGAGTGGGCGCCGCTGCTGGCCCCCGAGACCGTCCTCGTCTCCCTCATGAAGGGCGTCGAACTGGGCTCCGCCATGCGGATGAGCGAGGTCATCGAGGACGTCACGAAGGTCCCCGCGGACCGGATCGCCGTCGTCACGGGACCCAACCTCGCCCGCGAGATCGCCGCACGGCAGCCCGCCGCCGCCGTGGTCGCCTGCCGGGACGAAGCCGTCGCGCAACGCCTCCAGACGGCCTGCCACACGCCGTACTTCCGCCCGTACACGAACACCGACGTGGTCGGCTGCGAGCTCGGCGGCGCCGTGAAGAACGTCATCGGTCTCGCCGTGGGCATCGCGGACGGCATGGGCCTGGGCGACAACGCCAAGGGCTCGCTCATCACGCGCGGCCTCGCCGAGACCACCCGGCTCGGGCTCGCGATGGGCGCCGACCCGCTGACGTTCTCCGGGCTCGCGGGCCTCGGCGACCTGGTGGCCACCTGCTCCTCGCCGCTGTCGCGCAACCACACCTTCGGCACCAACCTCGGCAAGGGCATGACCCTCCAGGAGACCATCGCGGTCACCAAGCAGACCGCGGAGGGCGTCAAGTCCTGCGAGTCCGTGCTCGATCTGGCCCGCAGGCACGGCGTCGACATGCCCATCACGGAGACGGTCGTGGGCATCGTGCACGAGGGCACGCCCCCGGTGGTCGCCCTCAAGGACCTCATGTCGCGCAGCGCCAAGCCCGAGCGCCGCTGACCGTACGGCCTACGGCACGCCTGACTACTTCGGGGCCAGCGGGTACCCTCAACGCGATATGAGCAGCGAGAACCTCCCCCAGAGCCCTGAGCAGGCGCTCCGCAAGCCGCGTGTGGCCGTCGTGTTCGGCGGCCGCAGCTCGGAGCACGGCATCTCCGTCGTCACGGCCGGCGCCGTGCTGCGCGCGATCGACCGCTCCAAGTACGACGTCCTGCCGATCGGCATCACCACGGACGGCCGTTGGGCGCTGACCGCCGACGAGCCGGAGCGGATGGCCATCGCCGACCGCAGGATGCCGAGCGTCGCCGAACTGGCCGACTCCGTAGAGGGCGGTGTCGTGCTCCCGGTCGACCCCGGCAACCGCGAAGTCGTCTACAGCGAGCCCGGCTCCGTGCCCAAGGCGCTCGGCGAGGTCGACGTCGTCTTCCCGATGCTGCACGGTCCCTACGGAGAGGACGGCACCCTCCAGGGTCTGCTCGAGCTCTCCGGAGTGCCCTACGTCGGCTCCGGAGTCCTCGCCTCGGCCGTCGGCCAGGACAAGGACTACATGAAGCGGGTGTTCGCCTCCTTCGGGCTGAACGTCGGCCCGTACCTGGTGATCCGCCCACGCGAGTGGCGGCAGGACGAGGCGGGCGCCCGGCAGCGCATCGCGGAGTTCGCCGGCGAACACGGCTGGCCGCTGTTCATCAAGCCCGCGCGCGCGGGCTCCTCCATCGGCATCACCAAGGTCGAGTCCTTCGAGGGCCTCGACGAGGCCATCGCCGAGGCACAGCACCACGACCCGAAGATCATCGTCGAGGCGCTGCTGCGCGGCCGCGAGATCGAGTGCGGCGTCCTGGAGTTCGAGGACGGGCCGCGCGCGAGCGTCCCGGCCGAGATCCCGCCCGTGCAGACGCACGACTACTACGACTTCGAGGCGAAGTACATCGACTCGACGCCCGGGATCGTCCCCGCGCCGCTGACGCCCGAGCAGACCGCGGAGATCCAGCGGCTCGCCGTCGAGGCGTTCGAGGCGGCGTCCTGCGAGGGCCTCGTGCGCGCGGACTTCTTCCTCACCGACGACGGCCGGTTCGTGATCAACGAGATCAACACGATGCCGGGCTTCACGCCCATCTCCATGTACCCGCAGATGTGGGAGAAGAGCGGCGTCAGCTACCCGGAGCTGGTGGACCGCCTCATCCAGACGGCCCTGAACCGCTCCACGGGCCTGCGCTAGCGCTCAGGCGATCAGGCGATCCCCTTGGGGATCGTCTTCTTGATGGGGGCGGCGAAGTCCGTGAGCGGGCTCAGGCCGCCCCCCGTCCGCTCCTCGGGCAGCGTCACCTCTACGTAGGCGAGGCGCGCCCCGGTGGTGAAGGTGTACGAGCCGTCGTCCCGCTTCTGCAGGAGCCAGGCGACGCCGTTCACGTTCACGCTGTTCTGCTCGGCGTACGAGGGGTCGATCATCTCGGGGGGCCGCTCGACACCGCAGCGCAGTATGATCGCCGGGTCTCCCCACCCCGCGGTCAGCTCGGACTTCGGCCCGGGGTCGGTCCGTCCGAGTCCGTCGACCTTCTCCGGGAGCTGTCCGTGCAGGTCCCGGCAGAGTCCCGCGGCCTTCGCGGCCGGGGACGGAACCACCACTGACGCCTCGTCGTCCGAAGATGAGCAGGCCGCTGTCGTGATCAACAGAGCGAGGGCGGACATTCCTGTGAGGCAGCGGCGCCGGCGACGGGGGAGGTTCACCGGGCCAGGGTAGACGGGGGCTACAAGTGCACGACCGGGCAGGTCAGAGTTCGGGTGATGCCATCCACTTGCTGGACCTTGGCGACCACCATGCGGCCGAGTTCGTCCACCGTGTCCGCCTGCGCGCGCACGATGACGTCGTAGGGTCCGGTCACGTCCTCGGCCTGGATCACTCCGGGGATCTTGCCGATCAGCTCGGCGACGGTCGACGCCTTGCCGACCTCTGTTTGGATCAGGATGTACGCCTGTACCACGGAACCTCCAGGGCGGCCACGAGGATCATGTGGGGGGAGAAAGGGACGCCACGGTACCGCGTCGCCGCTCGTCACGGGGAGACCCGGGTGACCTGTGGCGCGCACATCGTGGTGGACGGACAGCAGAAGTCGACGGTCACGTCGACCGTACCGACGACAGAGCCGGCTCGCGACCGGGGGCCGAGCAGTGTGAAAGGGCATGGTGAGACTCGGTGAAGGGATCCGTGGGCGAGTTGGGGGAGTTCGGGCTCATCAGAGAGCTCACTTCGCGGCTCACCACCACTCCGGCCGTACGGCTCGGCCCGGGCGATGACGCCGCGGTCGTGTCCGCTCCGGACCGCAGGGTCGTGGCGAGCACCGACATTCTCCTGGAGGGGCGGCATTTCCGCCGCGACTGGTCCACGGCGTACGACGTGGGCCGCAAGGCCGCCGCGCAGAACCTCGCCGACATCGCGGCCATGGGCGCCGTGCCGACCGCGCTGCTGCTCGGCCTGGTCGTGCCCGCCGAGCTCCCCGCGAGCTGGCCCACCGAGCTGATGGACGGCCTCAGGGACGAGTGCCAGGTCGCGGGCGCGGCCGTCGTGGGCGGCGACGTCGTGCGTGGCGACACGATCACCGTCGCGATCACCGCGCTTGGCGATCTGCGCAACCACGAACCCGTCACGCGCGCGGGCGCGCAGCCCGGTGACGTCGTCGCCGTGACGGGCTGGCTGGGCTGGTCCGCGGCCGGGCACGCCGTGCTCTCCCGCGGCTTCCGCTCACCGCGCGCCTTCGTGGAGGCCCATCGCAGGCCCGAACCGCCGTACCACGCGGGTCCCGCGGCCGCCGGCCTCGGCGCGACCTCCATGACGGACGTCAGCGACGGCCTCATCGCCGACCTCGGCCACATCGCCGAGTCCAGCAAGGTACGCATCGACATCCGCTCCGGAGACGTCGACGTGCCCTCGCAGATGAACGACATCGGACAGGCCGTCGGCGTCGACCCGCTGCAGTGGGTGCTCAACGGCGGCGAGGACCACGCGATCGTGGCGACGTTCCCGCCGGACGTGAAGCTGCCCGCCCGCTGGAAGGTCATCGGAGAGGTCCTCAACCCCTCCGCGCTGCCCCAGGTGACCGTGGACGGCGCCCCGTGGACCAGCAAGGGCTGGGACCACTTCGGGGACAACGAGGACTCGGAATGACCGGCTTGCCGGCGACGGGCGCACCGCCCCGCGTCCTGACCGTCGCCGGGTCGGACTCCGGCGGCGGCGCGGGCATCCAGGCCGACCTGAAGACGATGCTCGCCCTCGGCACGCACGGCATGAGCGTCGTCACGGCCGTCACCGCGCAGAACTCGCTGGGCGTACAGGGCTTCTGGGAGCTTCCGGTGGAGGCGGTGCGGGCCCAGTACCGCAGCGTCGTCGACGACATCGGCGTACAGGCCGTGAAGACCGGCATGCTCGCGTCGGCCGAACTGGTCGAGGCGGTCGCCGACTTGATCGCCGGCACGGACGCCCCCGCGGTCGTCGACCCGGTCGGCGTCTCCAAGCACGGCGACTCGCTGCTCGCGGCGTCCGCCCTGGACTCGGTGCGCACGAAACTGCTCCCCGCCGCCACGGTCGCGACACCCAACCTCGACGAGGTCGCCCAACTCACCGGCGTCGAGGTCGATTCGGAGGACGGCCTGCGGCGCGCGGCCGACGCCGTCCTCGCGTACGGCCCGAAGTGGGTGCTCATCAAGGGCGGTCACCTCAGCGGCGACGCCGTGGACCTGCTCACCGACGGCTCCGAAGAGCACGTGCTGCGCGCCCCGCGCCTCGACAACCGGCACACGCACGGCACGGGCTGCACGCTGGCCAGCGCGATCGCGGCGCACCTGGCCAGGGGGGAGAGCGTCCCGGAGGCCGTCAGGGCGGCCAAGGAGTACGTGACCGGGGCGATCGCCGCCGGGTTCGCGCTCGGCGGCGGGATCGGCCCGGTGGATCACGGCTGGCGGTCCAAGGGGGCGTAGTCCTTCAGGACGAGGCCGTTCGCGGCCTTCTCCGTCAGCTTCTTGAAGAGGCCCGCCAGCAGCCGGGAGCCGAGCACGCGGTACGCGCGGTCGCGGCTGCGGATCTTCTTCTCGGTCGGCGGGGCGAGGAAGGGCCCGGCGTGGTCCGCGCTCTTCTGGCAGCCCTTGGCGTAGTCGCGGATCTCCGCCTCGTACGCGGCGAAGCCGACCCGGTGGTCGCCGCCCGCGGCCGCGAGCTCACCGGCGAGGACGTACGCGGACACCAGCGCCGTGCCCGTGCCGATGCCGCCCATCGTGGCGCCGTACCCCGCGTCGCCGAGCAGCACCACACGGCCCTGGGAGAGCCGGTCGACGTGGATCTGCGCGATGGCGTCGAAGTACAGGTCGTCGGCGCTCTCCAGGCCTTCCAGGGCCTTGGCGGCGTGCTTCCAGCCCATGCCCGTGAACCGGTCCGCGAGGATCTTCTTCTGCTGGGCGGTGTCGTGCCGGTCGTGGTCGAGCCGCTCGGACCTGAAGACCAGGCCGACGCCCGCCCTGTCCGGGGCACCGTCGTAGTTGTTGATCATGACGGTGCGGCCGGGCTCGGAGTAGAGGCGGGCGGTGCGGTCGAGGCCGAGGTGGTTGGGGATGCCGTAACCCGCCACGTAGTAGCCCAGGTGGCGCAGGTACCGCGACTCGTCGCCGAAGACCAGACGGCGGGTGTGCGAGTGCAGCCCGTCGGCGCCGACCACCAGGTCGAACCGGCGGGGCGCACCGTGGTCGAAGGTCACGTCGACGCCTTCGGAGTCCTCGGTCAGCGTGGCGACGGAGTCTCCGAAGACGTACTCCACCTGATCGACGGTGCGCTCGTAGAGGATCTTGGAGAGGTCGCCGCGGAAGATCTCCACGTCGCCGCTCATGAAGAACGCGGGCAGGGCGACCCGCTCCCTGTCGTCCGCCTCCACGACGGTCTGGCGGCCCATGTGCGTCTGGCGGCGGTGGACCTCGTCCCAGATGCCCATGCGGCGCAGCACGGTGCGGTGCACGTCGCCCCGGAAGTCGACCGCGAAACCGCCCTCACGCAGGGCGGGCGCCTTCTCCAGGACGGTGACCCGGGCGCCGTAGCGGGCCAGCCACAGGGCGAGCGCGGGGCCCGCGACGCTGGCGCCCGAGATCAGCACGTCCAGGTGGGCGAGGCTGCGGGTGGCGACCCGGCGGGGGTTCTTCGTAGGGGACAGGTCGGTGTTCGTACGCGTCGTGTGTGTCATGCCGGTAAGCCTCGGGGCGGCCGCTGACCGTCCGCCTACCGTTCCCTGACCGCCGCTGACCGCAGGCTCCGCCCCTCCTCGAAAGCCTTCTCGTACGCCTCCGGGGAGAGCCGTGCGCGGGCCGCCTCCGCGATGGGTACGACGTCGGGATCACCGGCGATCAGGGTGCCGCGCAGACCGTGCGCGGCGCCCAGGAGCCGCACGGCTTCCTCGGGGCCCGGCGCGACGGCCGCCAACGCCTCGGCCACCTCGGCCAGTTCCCCGGTGCCCGCGACACGCACTCCGACGCCCGAGGACCGCACCTCCGGGCCGCAGGCGAGCACCCGGGCCTGCTCGAACCAGTCGGCGGCCTCCGCGGTACGGCGCTCGGCGAGCTCGGTACGGCCCAGGCCGATCAGGATCCGCACGCTCTCCGCGAGGCTGAACCAGTTGGCGGCGCACGCCTCCAGAGCCGCTTCATAGTGCTCACGCGCGCGTGCCGTGTCCCCGCCGAGCCGGGCCACGTCCCCGAGCCCGCGCCGCGCGGTCGCCACCTTGTCGGGGACGCCGACGGTCCGGGCGAGGGCGGCCGCATGCGTGTAGTGGGCGGCGGCCGCATCCAGGTCACCCCGGTACATGAGGACCGTGGCGCGGCGGTGCAGCAGGTCCGCGGCTTCCTCGGGCGCCGCCAATTCCCTTACGTGCGCGAGGCCTTCGTCGAGCAGTTCCAGGGCCCGCTCCCGTTCGCCCCGCCAGTCGGCGAACATGCCCAGCGGGTCCAGGCAGTTGGCCATGCCCCAGCGGTCACCGGTCGTCCGGAACCCCTCAAGCGCCCGGGCGAAGGCCGCCTCCGCCGCCGCTGCCCGGCCCGCGAACAGATCCTGGAAACCCAGCCCCAGGTCGAGGAGAGCCACCCCCCAAGGGTGGTCGTCGACCTGCTCCCGCACCCGGTCCTCCATGGCGCGCGCCGGACCGCCCGCGATCGACCACAGCACCACCAGGTACGGCCGGCGCAGGGGCCCTTCGAGGCCGCCGAACAGCGCGTCCGCGCGCGCGAGGCGGGCCGGTTCGGCCGGGTCGGTGCCGTCCCCCGCGACCGTGTTGACCAGGCACAGGACGTACTCCTCGGAGAGGCCGTCCGGCGGCTCGGCGCCCACCGCGGCCAAGAGGGCGACGGCGAGCTCCCTGCGCTCTCCGTAGCGGCCGCGCAGCAGCCAGAACCAGGAGAGCGCGGCCATCAGCCTGAGGCCGTCGCGCGGCGCGGTGCGGGTCAGCCGGCGCAGCGCCGCGTCCAGGTTCATCTGCTCGGCGTCGAGTTCGGCCAGCCGGCGCAGCTGCTCACCGCCGCGCAGCCCCGGCTCGGCCGCCTCCGCCAGGCGCAGGAAGTACCCGGCGTGCGCGGCCCGCAACCGGTCCTCCTCGCCCGCCCCGGCCAGCTCCCGCGCACAGAACGCGCGGATGGTCTGCAACATGTCGTAGCGCCCCTCGCTCACCTCGAGGAAGGACTTCTCCGCGAGGGAGGCGAGCAGATCCTCCGGGTACGGAATCCCGCAGACGGCCTCCACGGCGTCGGACGTGGCCCCTCCGGAGAACACGGTCAGCCTCCTGGCGAGCTCCCGCTCCTCGTCGTCGAGCAGCTCCCAGCTCCACTCCACGACCGCGTGCAGGGTGCGGTGCCGGGGCGCCTTCGTACGGTCGCCGCGCGAGAGCAGCCGGAAGCGGTCGCCGAGGCGGGCGGCGAGCTCGTCCAGGGTGAGGGTGCGCAGCCGCGCCGCGGCCAGCTCTATCGCGAGGGGCAGGCCGTCGAGCGCCGCGCATATCTCGTCGGTCCGCCGCCGGGCGTGCTCGTCCCAGGGGCCCGCCAAGTCGGGCCGCACGGCGGCCGCCCGGTCCGCGAAGAGCCGCGCCGCGGGCCCGGCGGCCAGCGGCGGCACCGGCCACAGGACCTCGCCCGTGATCCCGAGCCCCTCCCGGCTGGTGGCGAGCACCCGCACCCCGGGGCAGGCCCCGAGCAGCAGCCCCGCGACCCGGGCCGCCTCCTCGACGACGTGCTCGCAGTTGTCCAGGACGAGCAGCAGCTCGCGGCCGCGCACCGCGGTCAGCAGCCGCTCCATGGTGTCGCCGCCCTGGTGGTGGAAGCCGTCGCGCACCCCGAGCGCGGTGAGGATCGCGTACGTCACCCGGGCCCCGTCGGCGAGCGGGGCAAGCTCCACGAAGCAGACGTCGGGCAGCGCGCGGGCGGCTTCGATCGCGAGCCGCGTCTTGCCCGCCCCGCCGGGTCCGGTGAGCGTCACCAGGCGCGCCCCGGCCAGCAGGGCGCCGATCCGCGTGAGCTCGTCGGCCCGCCCGACGAACCGCGTCAGCTGCGCCGGCACGCCCCGCTGCCGGGCCGGCTCCCGGTCCCGCAGCAGTTCCAGGTGGAGTCCGGACAGCTCGGCGGAGGGGTCGGCGCCGAGCTCGTCCGCGAGGGTGCGCCGCGCCTCTTCGTAGACGGTGAGCGCCTCAGCGGGCCGCCCGCCCGCGTGCAACGCCCGCATCAGCTGGCCGTACAGCCGCTCGCTCAGGGGGTGCGCGGCGGACAGGCCGCGCAACTCGGGTACGAGCTCGGCTCCGCCGCCCAGCGCGAGGTCCGCCTCGACGCGGTCCTGCACGGCGGCCAGGCGGGTCTCCTCCAGGCGCGCGGCGAGGGGCCCTGCGTCCGGCAGATCGGCGAGGGCGGCCCCGCGCCACAGGCCGAGCGCCTCCCGCAGGAGGCCGGCGGCCCGCGCGGGATCCCCGGAAGCGAGGGCCTCGCGTCCCTCCCTGGCCAGCCGCTCGAAGCGGTGCAGGTCGACGTCGTCGGGGCGGACGGCGAGGCGGTACCCGGTGGGGGTGGCTTCGACGGCGAGGCCCAGGCGCTTGCGCAGCCGGGAGACCTGGGACTGCAGCGCGTTGGCCGCGCCGGCGGGCGGCTCGTCGCCGTAGAGCCCGTCGGTCAGCGCCGCCACCGAGACGGTGCGGCCCGGGTCCAGGAGCAGCAGGGTGAGCAGTGCCCGGGGGCGGGGCCCGCCGGGGTCCACGGGGGTGCCGTCGGGGGAGCGTACGTCGAGAGGGCCGAGGATGCCGAAGCGCATCCGGCCGATTCTGGCAGCCCGTGCGCGTGGACGGACGACATGGCCGACCCCTCACGCGTGGGCAGACGAAAAAGACGCGTGGGCAGACGAAAAAGCCGGCCCCCCTGGAGGGACCGGCTGATTCAGCAACCAGCTAGGTGGCCGCGCTGGCGTCAGCGCGAGACCTTGCCGGCCTTGATGCACGAGGTGCAAGCGTTGAGGCGCTTCGGCGTCCCGCTCACCACGGCACGCACACGCTGGATGTTCGGGTTCCAGCGACGGGGCGTACGGCGGTGCGAGTGCGAGATGTTGTTGCCGAAGCCCGGCCCCTTGCCACAGACGTCGCAGTTGGCAGCCACGGGTCACTCCAAAGACTTCAGATGCACTTACGGTTAAACCCGGCAGGCCGGGATCAGTGCAATGATCGAGGTGGCGTTGCCAGGAGGAATGGCCCGATGCGTATCGGGCAACCGAAGCAGCATACAACGACTGCTTCGGTTCCACGAAACTACCACGACCGGCCCGCCCCCCGCCCCGGGCCCTTCGTTCACCGTGGGTCTACGCTGCGTCCATTCCGCATGGTCAAGGAGGCGAACAGGTGCCGCAGAACCTCGACGCGGTCGCGGTGCGCGCCTGGTGCCGGCTGGCTCTGGACGCCCTCGGCAGGGCCCGCGAGGAGATCGACTCCATCAACGTCTATCCGGTCGCCGACGGGGACACCGGTACGAACCTCTATCTGACCGTGGAGTCCGCCTCACAGGCCGTCGACGCGGCCTTCACGGGCCACGAGCCGGCCCTCCCCTCGCTGGCCGAGACCGTGCGCGCGATGGCGCACGGAGCGCTCATCGGGGCCCGCGGGAACTCGGGCACGATCCTGTCGGAGCTGCTGCGGGGCATGGCACAGGTCATCGGCGGCGCCTATGACGAGCGGGGCGCCGGGACGGGTGCCGGGACAGGTGACGCCGAGCCGCTCCGTGACGCGGATCACGCCGACGGGCCGACCCTGGAGCGAGCACTGCGGCAGGCCGCCGAGGCCGCCTACCAGGCGGTCGCCCACCCGGTCGAGGGCACCGTCCTGACGGTGGCCACCGCGGCGGCCGAGGCGGCCACCGGTACCGGCGGCGACTGCGGGGCGGTGGCCAGGGCGGCGTACGACGGAGCCTGCGCGGCCCTGGACGCGACGCCTCGCCAGCTCGCGGTGCTCGGACGGGCCGGGGTGGTGGATGCCGGCGGCCGGGGGCTCGTGGCGGTTCTGGAGGCGCTGGTGGCCGCCCTGTCGGGCCGGACCGTCACCTCCAGGAGCGCGGCACCCGCCCACGCGCGCGTGGAGGCCGTCGAGTGTGCGGACCCGCCCGGCGAGGAGAGGGACGAGGAGGGCGGCCCCGCCTTCGAGGTGATCTACCTCCTGGAGGCGGACGACGCCGCCGTCACCCGGCTCCGGGCCCGGCTCGACCGGCTCGGCGACTCGCTCGTCGTGGTCGGCGGCGACGGGCTCTGGAACGTCCACGTCCATGTCGACGACGCCGGAGCGGCCGTCGAGGCGGGCGTGGAGGCGGGCCGCCCCCACCGCATCCGGATCACCCACTTCGGAGTGGGCGACGCGCACACCACCGCGCAGCCGCCCCGGGAGCGCGCCCAGCGGGCCATCGTCGCCGTCGTGCCCGGCGAGGGCCTCGCCGGGCTCTACGCCGAGGCCGGGGCGACGACCGTGCCCACGCGCGTGGGGGAGCCGCCGGCGAGCGGCGAACTCGTCGACGCGATCCGGCGCGCCCACGCCCGCGAAGTGGTGCTCCTGCCCAACGACGCCGAGCTGCGGCACACCGCGGCCGCCGCGGCGGAACAGGCCCGCACGGAAGGCGTGCGGGTCGCGCTGATCCCCACCCGCTCCGCGGTCCAGGGCATCGCGGCCCTCGCCGTCCACGAGCCGGACCGCCGCTTCGACGAGGACGTCGTCGCCATGACCTCGGCGGCCGGCGCGACCCGGTACGGCGAACTGGCCGTCGCCGAGCGGCAGTCCTGGACCATGGCGGGCATCTGCCAGGCCGGCGACGTACTCGGCCTCATCGACGGCGACGTCGCGGTGATCGGCTCCGAAGTGGCCCACACCGCCGCCTCGGTCCTCGACCGCATGCTGTCCGCGGGCGGCGAGATGGTCACACTCGTACTCGGCGAATCCGTCCCCGACACCGTCGCGGAACAACTGGAGAAGCACGTGCGCGAGGCGTACCTGGCCGTCGACACGGTGGTCTACCGCGGCGGCCGCCAGTCGGCACTGCTACTGATCGGCGTCGAGTAACCTCGCCGCCTGCCGCCCGCCGCCCGCCGCCTGACGGCCTGCGGCCCGATGGGGTGGATCTGTGGTGTGCGGGCCTGCGGCCTGCCGCCTCGCCGCTCGCCGGCCGACGGCCTGAGGAGGTGGGTCCGCGGCCTGCGGCGTGCGGGCGTGCGGCCTGTTCTCCGGCGCCTGCCACCCCTCCGTCTGCCACGTGTGGCCTGCGGCCCGATCGTCCGTCGCCTGCCACTACTGCCTTGCAGCCCGACCGCCAAGTGGCGTGAGGTCTGCGGGATACCGCCCGCAGCCCGATCGTCCGTCATCTGCAACTCGTTGCCTTGCCGCCCGACCGCCCGACCGCCTGCGGCGTGTGGCGTGCCGCCCGGTCCGATCGTCCGCCGCCTGACACCCGACCGCCCGCCGCCCGGCCGCCAGGCCGTCCGCCGCCCACCGCTGACCAGCGGATCCGAGGCACCTGCACCGCAATGTCAGTGGCGTGGTGTGCAATGGATCTCGTGCCTGCGCTTGAAGAACCCCTGAAGAAAGTGGTCGGCCCCGCCACCGCGAAGGTGATGGCCGAGCACCTCGACCTGCACACGGTCGGCGATCTCCTGCACCACTATCCCCGGCGCTATGCCGAGCGCGGCGAGCTCACCCGTCTCGCCGAGCTGCCGCTGGACGAGCACGTCACGGTGGTCGCCCAGGTCGCGAGCGCACGCATCCTGAAGTTCAACGGCGGCCGGGGCCAGCGCCTCGAGGTCACCATCACCGACGGCAGCGGCCAGGTTCAGCTCGTCTTCTTCGGCCGCGGGATCCACAAGCCGCACAAGGACCTGCTCCCCGGCACCCGCGCGATGTTCGCGGGCAAGGTGTCGGTCTTCAACCGCAAGATGCAGCTGGCCCACCCGGCGTACGAACTGCTGCGCGGCGAGGGCGACGAGGCGGGTGAGGCCGTCGGCTCCTGGGCCGGAGCCCTCCTGCCGATCTATCCGGCCACCGCCAAGCTGGAGTCCTGGAAGATCGCCAAGTCGGTCGACATGGTCCTGCCCAGCGCCCAGGAGGCCGAGGACCCGCTGCCGCCCGCCCTCCGCGACGGCCGGGGCCTCATCCCGCTCCCCGAAGCCCTCCTGAAGATCCACCGGCCGCACTCCAAGGCGGACATCGCCGCCGCCCGCGACCGCCTGAAGTGGGACGAGGCCTTCGTCCTCCAAGTCGCCCTGGCCCGGCGGCGGTACGCGGACGCGCAGCTGCCCGCCGTCGCCCGCAGGCCCAAGCCGGGCGGCCTCCTCGACGCCTTCGACGCCAAGCTGCCCTTCACGCTCACCGAGGGCCAGGAGAAGGTCTCCAAGGAGATCTTCGACGACCTCGCGACCGAACACCCGATGCACCGCCTCCTCCAGGGAGAGGTCGGATCGGGCAAGGCACAGCCGCTCGACTCGTTGGTGCTGACTCCCGAGGGCTTCCGGCCGATGGGTGACATGAGAAGCGGTGATGTCGTCGTCGTGCCTACCGGGGAGACCGCCGTTGTCAGCGGCGTCTTTCCCCAGGGGGAGCGTGACGTGTGGCGCCTGACACTCTCCGACGGCAGCTCTGTCGAGTGTGACGACGAACATCTCTGGATCGTCGGTACCAGCTGCGGTTGGCACCGAGGCCAGCCGCCGAAGGTCCTGACGACCAGAGAGATCCGCCTCGACCTCCACAAAGCGAACGGCTCGTCGAAGTGGTACCTCCCCGCCGCGGCCCCGGTCGACCTGGGCCACGATGAGTTGCTACCGCTCGATCCCTACCTCTTCGGTCTTCTGCTGGGCGACGGGTCGTTCCGCCACAACCTGCGGTTGTCCACGGTCGACGAGGAGATTCACGCCGCGGCGGCCGACGCCGTGGCACCGGAATGCCGCCTGGTCCGCGTGGCCGGTTCCGCGTGCGACTACACGGTTCAGCTGACACACCGTACGGGCGGCACGCGCAACCCCGTCATCCAAGTGCTGCGCGACTTGGAGCTGTGGGGTGTGACCTCGCACGGGAAGTTCGTCCCCGAGATCTACAAGAACACGTCGATCAAAAATCGACTTGCCCTGTTGCAGGGACTGCTGGACACGGACGGCACGATTCAGTCGGACGGGCTGAGCATCTCGCTGTGCTCGGCGTCGCTCCGGCTCGCCGATGATGTCGCCTGGCTCGTGCGCTCACTGGGAGGCAGGGCCAGGGTGCTGCCGAAGAAGGCGGCATTCAACGTGTCGATCGCGTTGCCCGAGGAGTACATGCCGTTCAGGCTGACGCGCAAGGCGGAGCGCGTGTGCACGAGGCCGAAGTACAACACGTTCCGGCGGGGGATCCGCAGCGTCGAGTTCGTCGGGCGGAAGCCGGTCCAGTGCATCAGCGTCGCTCACCCGAGCAGGGCGTACATCACGGACAACTTCACGGTGACGCACAACACGATGGTCGCCCTGCGCGCCATGCTCGCCGTCGTGGACGCGGGCGGTCAGGCCGCCATGCTCGCGCCCACCGAGGTTCTCGCCCAGCAGCACCACCGCTCCATCGTGGAGATGATGGGCGAGCTGGCCGAGGGCGGCATGCTGGGCGGTGCCGAGCAGGCCACCAAGGTCACGCTGCTCACCGGTTCCATGGGCGCGGCCGGCCGGCGGCAGGCCCTGCTCGACCTCGTCACCGGCGAGGCCGGCATCGTCATCGGTACGCACGCGCTGATCGAGGACAAGGTCCAGTTCCACGACCTGGGCCTCGTCGTCGTCGACGAACAGCACCGCTTCGGGGTGGAGCAGCGAGACGCCCTGCGCGGCAAGGGCAAGCAGCCCCCGCACCTCCTGGTCATGACCGCCACACCCATTCCGCGCACGGTCGCGATGACGGTCTTCGGCGACCTGGAGACCTCGGTTCTCGACCAGCTGCCGGCCGGGCGCTCGCCGATCGCCAGTCATGTCGTCCCCGCCCAGGACAAGCCCCACTTCCTCGCCCGCGCGTGGGAGCGCGTGCGTGAGGAGGTGGAGAACGGCCATCAGGCGTACGTGGTGTGTCCGCGCATCGGGGACGAGGAGGAAGATCCCAAGAAGGCCAAGAAGAAGGCCGAGGAGGAGGCCACCGCCGAGAAGCGGCCCCCGCTGGCCGTCCTCGATGTCGCCGAGCAGCTCACCCACGGCCCCCTCCAGGGGCTGAAGGTCGAGGTCCTGCACGGCCGCATGCAGCCGGACGACAAGGACGCGGTGATGCGCCGCTTCGCCGCCGGCGAGACGCAGGTCCTGGTCGCGACGACGGTCATCGAGGTCGGGGTGAACGTCCCGAACGCCACCGCCATGGTGATCATGGACGCCGACCGCTTCGGCGTCTCCCAGCTGCACCAGCTCCGCGGCCGCGTCGGCCGCGGCTCGGCCCCCGGCCTCTGCCTCCTGGTCACCGACATGCCCGAGGCCAGCCCCGCCCGCGGCCGCCTCGGCGCCGTCGCCTCCACGCTCGACGGCTTCGAGCTCTCCCGCATCGACCTGGAGCAGCGCCGCGAGGGCGACGTCCTCGGCCAGGCCCAGTCCGGCGTCCGCTCCAGCCTGCGCATGCTCGCCGTCATCGAGGACGAGGAGATCATCGCCGCCGCCCGCGAGGAGGCGGTCACCGTGGTCGCCGACGACCCCGAGCTGGCGCGGCTGCCCGCGCTGCGCACCGCACTGGACGCCCTGCTCGACGCGGAGCGCGAGCAGTACCTCGACAAGGGGTGACACCGCCGTACGCCATATCGTGGGATGACCACCGTCCAGCCAGAAGGAATCAGATGACCCGCGTGATCGCCGGCACGGCCGGCGGACGCCGCCTGGCCGTCCCGCCGGGCAACGGCACCCGCCCCACGTCCGACCGCGCGCGCGAGGGCCTCTTCTCCACCTGGCAGGCCCTCCAGGGCACGCTCGACGGGGCCCGCGTCCTCGACCTGTACGCGGGCTCCGGAGCCGTCGGCCTGGAGGCACTGTCCCGCGGCGCCGCGCACACCCTGCTCGTCGAGGCCGACGCCCGCGCGGCGCGCACCATCCGGGAGAACGTGAAGGCGGTGGGCCTGCCCGGCGCCGAGGTGCGGGCGGGCAAAGCCGCCCAGATCGTCCAGGGGGGTGCCCCCGCGACCCCGTACGACCTGGTGTTCCTCGACCCTCCGTACGCCGTCACCGATGACGATCTTCGGGAGATCCTCCTCACACTCCGCTCGGAACGCTGGCTCACGGACGACGCGCTCGTCACCGTTGAACGCAGTACAAGAGGCGGTGTCTTCGGCTGGCCGGAGGGTTTCGAGGCCCTCAGGTCCCGTCGCTACGGCGAAGGGACGTTTTGGTACGGTCGCGCCGCCTCTACGTGCGACGACTCAGTGATCGCGCCATGACCGGACCGGAGAGCGAGGGACTCACGATGCGCCGCGCCGTCTGTCCGGGGTCGTTCGACCCCATCACCAATGGACACCTCGACATCATCGCCCGCGCCTCCAAGCTGTACGACGTGGTGCACGTCGCGGTGATGATCAACCAGTCGAAGAAGGGCCTCTTCGAGATCGAGGAGCGGATCGAGCTGATCCGCCAGGTCACCGCCGACTTCGGCAACGTCGAGGTGGAGTCCTTCCACGGCCTCCTCGTCGACTTCTGCAAGCAGCGCGACATCCCCGCCATCGTCAAGGGCCTCCGCGCGGTCAGCGACTTCGACTACGAGCTCCAGATGGCCCAGATGAACAACGGCCTCTCGGGCGTCGAGACCCTGTTCGTCCCGACCAACCCCACCTACAGCTTCCTCTCCTCCTCGCTGGTCAAGGAGGTCGCGGCCTGGGGCGGCGACGTGGCGCACCTGCTGCCGCCGGTCGTCCACGAGGCCCTGGTCGAACGCCTGGGCAAGAAGTGACCCACCCGCACGTGAGCTGACAGCGCGTCAGTCGGTGTCGGACGGGCGGCCACTGGCCTTACAGTCGTCCCGTCCGTCTCCCAACCAGCTGTAGAGAGTGGCGAGCACACGGTGGACGTGCAGAAGAAGATCGACGAGATCGTCCAGGCGGTCGGCAGCGCCCGGTCCATGCCGATGTCGGCCTCGTGCGTGGTCAACCGCGCCGATCTGCTCTCGATGCTCGAAGAGGTGCGCCAGGCGCTGCCGGGCTCCCTCGCCCAGGCGCAGGAGCTCATCGGCGGCCGCGAGCAGCTGGTCGAGCAGGCCCGCCAGGAGGCGGAGCGGATCATCGAGAGCGCGCACGCCGAGCGTGGCTCGCTGATCTCCGACACCGAGGTCGCCCGCCGCTCGCAGGGCGAGGCCGACCGCATCCTCGCCGAGGCCCGCCAGGCCGCCGAGGAGGTCCGCGTGGAGGCCGACGACTACGTGGACAGCAAGCTCGCCAACTTCGAGGTCGTCCTCACCAAGACCCTCGGCTCGGTCGGCCGCGGCCGCGAGAAGCTCCTCGGCACCGGACCCGGCCTCGACGAGAACGGGTACGAGGACGAGGACGCCCCCGAGCGCAGCCACGACCCCGAGACCCTGCGCCGCAACGCCGACGCGTACGTCGACGCCAAGCTCGGCGCCTTCGAGGCGGTCCTCGCCAAGACGCTGGAGGCGGTCGGCCGCGGCCGCCAGACCCTGCACGGCCGGGCCCCCGCCGACGAGCTGGGCACCCTGGGCGAGAGCACCGGCACGCAAGGTCACACCACCGACGCCGAGTACCTGGCGGACCTCGCCGGCCCCGCGGCCGCGCCGGAGGCCGTGCCTCCGCAGCCCGCGCAGGCCCCACCGGTCCAGGCCCCGCCGATCCCGGCCCAGCAGCCGTACGCGCCCCCGCAGCAGCAGCCCGACCCGTACGGGTACCAGCAGCAGGACCCGTACGCGTACCAGCAGCCGTACGGCCAGCAGGACCCGTACGCGTACCAGCAGCACGACCAGTACGGCTACCCGCAGCAGGAGCAGCAGCCCTACGAGCAGCCCCGGTACGAGACACCGGCGGCGCAGGCGCCGGCGGTGCTCGAGGAGGCCAGCCTCTTCGACACGACCATGATCAGCGCCGAGCAGCTGCGCCAGTACGAACAGGGGCGCTAACGGGCATCGGGCCGGATTGGGCCGAGAGCGAAAGGTCAAGTATCCTGGCTCTTCGGTCGCGCATACGTCCGCGATCCAGGCTGCCCACCAGGGCCTCATCTGTGAGGCATCGGCGCGGCGGCCCTCCTTGACCTCCCGGATTCGAAAGCAGGAGAAGCCCTGAGCACGCGCCTCGACCACCGAAACCCCCTCGTGTTCGACACACACGAGCTGGGTCGGCGTCCTGGTGCCATGCTGCGGGTGACCCGCGAGATCGAGGCGCCCGGCCCGCCGAGCGCCTTCGGCATCGAAGGGGTCATCGGAGTGCCGCAGGGCGCCCCGGTCCAGCTGGAGGTCCGTCTCGAGTCGGTCATGGAAGGGGTGCTTGTCACAGGCACCGCCCGTGCATCGGCCGAGGGGGAGTGCGTAAGGTGTCTGGAGCCGCTCGAGCTGGAGCTCGACGCGGACTTCCAGGAGATGTTCTCGTACCCTGACGCCGACGACCGGGGCCGCACCGCGGAACCGGCCGACGACGCCGAGGAAGACGAGGGCAGGCTCTTTCTCGAGGACGGCATGTTCGACCTCGAGCCTGTGCTGCGTGATGCGGTGGTGCTCGCACTGCCGATGCAGCCGGTGTGCCAGGAAGACTGTCCGGGCCTGTGCTCCCAGTGCGGAGTACGGCTCGCGGACGACCCGGACCACCACCATGACGCCGTCGACATCCGTTGGGCGGCATTGCAGGGACTCGCTGGCACCATCCAGGACGGCGAGAAGGACGAGATGAGCGGCGCCGAAGCGGAAGCGGGCGTCGACGAGAAGCAGGAGAAGTAGCCGTGGCTGTTCCGAAGCGGAAGATGTCGCGCAGCAACACGCGCCACCGCCGGTCGCAGTGGAAGGCTGCGGTCCCCACCCTGGTTTCGTGTGAGCGTTGCCAGGAGCCCAAGCAGCAGCACATCGCGTGCCCGAGCTGCGGCACCTACAACAAGCGCCAGGTCCTCGAGGTCTGAGCGGCTGGTGAGAGGCACCGTGTCTAGCCCCAAGAAGGCGGAAGACGCCAAGAAATTGGCGGAGACAACGGCCTCGTCCCACACGCTTCTGGAAGGGCGGCTCGGGTACAAGCTCGAGTCCGCCCTTCTGGTGCGCGCGCTGACCCACCGTTCGTACGCGTACGAAAACGGCGGCCTGCCGACGAACGAGCGTCTGGAGTTCCTCGGTGACTCCGTCCTCGGCCTCGTCGTCACGGACACGCTGTACCGCACCCACCCCGACCTGCCCGAAGGCCAGCTGGCCAAGTTGCGGGCCGCGGTGGTCAATTCGCGTGCGCTGGCGGAGGTCAGCCGCGGCCTCGAACTCGGCTCCTTCATCCGGCTCGGCCGGGGCGAAGAGGGCACGGGAGGCCGGGACAAGGCATCCATCCTCGCCGACACCCTTGAAGCGGTGATCGGCGCGGTCTATCTGGACCAGGGTCTGGACGCTGCGGGTGAGCTGGTGCACCGGCTCTTCGACCCGCTGATCGAGAAGTCCTCGAACCTGGGTGCGGGCCTGGACTGGAAGACCAGCCTCCAGGAGCTCACCGCGACGGAGAGCCTCGGCGTGCCCGAGTACCTCGTCACGGAGAGCGGCCCCGACCACGAGAAGACCTTCACTGCTGCCGCCCGCGTCGGAGGCGTCTCGTACGGCACCGGCACCGGCCGCAGCAAAAAGGAAGCGGAGCAGCAGGCCGCCGAGTCCGCGTGGCGCGCCATTCGCGCGGATGCGGACGAGCGCGCCAAGGCAGCTGAGGCCGCGGCGGAGGCGGAGGGGATCGCCGACACCCCCTCGGCTTCGGACGCCGCTCCGGCCTGACCTTCTTTCCTTGTGAACCCCCGTGGGACCTCGGTCCTGCGGGGGTTCACGCGTGGCGGGAGGCACGCGATACGCTGCCGATTCCCGCCCCCCCCCCGCGTACCAGTAGAGGAGCCCCGTGCCCGAGCTGCCCGAAGTCGAAGTCGTCCGGCGCGGCCTTGAGCGCTGGGTCAGCGGGCGGGTCGTCTCCGACGTGCAGGTGCTGCATCCGCGTGCGGTGCGGCGGCACGTGGCGGGCGGTGCGGACTTCGGGGACCGGCTGAAGGGGCACCGGATCGGGCTCGCGCGGCGGCGCGGCAAGTATCTGTGGCTGCCGCTCGCCGACTCCGCGCAGTCGGTCCTCGCCCACCTGGGCATGAGCGGTCAGCTGCTGGTGCAGCCGCACGACGCCGAGGACGAGAAGCACCTGCGGATCCGCGTCCGCTTCGACGATGTGCAGGGCACCGAGCTCCGCTTCGTCGACCAGCGCACCTTCGGCGGGCTCTCGCTCCACGACAACACCCCCGACGGGCTCCCGGACGTCATCGCGCACATCGCGCGGGATCCGCTGGACGGCGCGTTCGACGACGACGCGTTCCATCTCGCGCTGCGCCGCCGTCGTACGACGATCAAGCGGGCGCTGCTCGACCAGTCGCTGATCAGCGGCGTCGGCAACATCTACGCGGACGAGGCGCTGTGGCGCGCGAGGCTGCACTACGAGCGGCCCACCGGCACCTTCACGCGCCCGCGCACCGCCGAACTCCTGGGCCACGTACGGGACGTGATGAACGCGGCCCTCGCCGTCGGCGGCACCAGCTTCGACAGCCTCTACGTCAACGTGAACGGTGAGTCGGGCTACTTCGACCGGTCGTTGGACGCCTACGGCCGGGAGAACGAGCCGTGCCGCCGCTGCGGCGCCGCGATCCGCCGGCACCCATGGATGAACCGGTCCAGCTACTTCTGCCCGCGCTGTCAGCGGGCGCCGCGCGTCGCGTCGTAGCGCTCCCGCGCCCGCAGCACGTCGTCCTGCCGGCCCTCCACGCAGTGGATCAGGGCCAGCAGGCGCTCGGCGACCTCCCGGCCCAGCGGGGTGAGCCGGTAGTCCACGCGCGGCGGGTTGGTCGGCTGCGCGTCGCGGTGCACCAGGCCGTCGCGCTCCAGCGCCTGCAACGTCTGGGAGAGCATCTTCTCGCTCACGCCGTCGACACGGCGGCGCAGTTCGTTGAAGCGGAACGTGCCGTCGTGCAGCGCTCCGAGAGTGAGCGCGCCCCAGCGCCCGGTGACGTGCTCCAGCGTGCTCCGGGACGGACACTGCCGGGAGAACACGTCGTACGCCAGGTCAGAGGACTCCATGGACTCCATGCGGACACTGTACGTCCGCGCAGCGCTTTCGAATAGTTAGCGCCGGAGGGGGTGGGCCGAGACTCAGAAGCCGAAGTCCTGCGTCCACCACGGGCCGCCCGGCGCGAAGTGCGCGCCGACGCCGAGGGTCTTGTAGTCGCAGTTGAGAATGTTGGCCCGGTGGCCGGAGCTGTTCATCCAGGCGTCCATCACGGACCGCGCGTCGGCCTGGCCGCGGGCTATGTTCTCGCCGCCCAGGTCCGTTATGCCGGCCTTCTCCGCGCGGTCCCACGGCGTCGCGCCGTCCGGGTCCGTGTGGTCGAAGAAGCCGCGCTCCGCCATGTCCGCGCTGAAGTCGCCGGCCAGCGCCGCGAGCCGGTCGTCGGCCCGCACCGGCCGGCAGCCGGCCTTGGCCCGCTCCTGGTTGACCAGCGTGAGCACCGCGGCCTCGGCGCTGCTCTCGTCGGACGACGGCTGCGAGCTCGCCGGGGGAGCCTTGGGCTTCTCCTCGGGCGTACGGGACGGGGGCGTCGGCGTCGGCTTCTTGTGGCGCTCCGGCTTCGGTGCCCGCGCCGACGGTTTCTCGGACGGCGTCTTCGAGGGCTTCGGGTCGGCCTTGGAGGGCGTCGGCTTCGGCGCCTCCGAGCGGTCCGTGCCGCGGCTCGGCGACGGCTCACCGCGGTCGCGGTCGGCGTCGGCGCCCGCACCGCCCTGGGTGTCCACCTCGGTGGGAGCGGCCGCAGAGCGTACCTTGCCCGGGTCGTCCCCGCCGCCCAGCCGGTAGTTGTCACTGCCCGGGAGCACGCCAGCGGCGACCGCCACGGCCCCCATCGCGACGGCGGCGGAGACCCCGAGCAGACCCGTGCGCACGGGGGTGGCGGCCCGGCCTCTGCGGCGGTGCGACACCGCCCCCGGGTGGTCCTCAGGGGTGGCGGCGGGCAGGCCGGCGCCGGAGCGTCGGTGGCGTCCCATCTCCTGGCCTTTCGTCCTGCGGTCAACGTGACTCACCCGTATGAGTGAGGCTCATCGATCCGCGACTGTACGCGATGACGCATGGGGACGAAGTGCTCCCAGAGCAATTGGCCGGTTAGCGTGCACCCATGAACGAAGAGGTGCGACTCACCGCCTGGGTGCGCGGACGGGTGCAGGCCGTGGGATTCCGCTGGTTCACGCGGGCCAAGGCGCTGGAGATCGGCGGCCTGAGTGGTTTTGCTCTCAATCTGGAGGACGGCCGCGTGCAGGTCGTCGCCGAAGGGCCCCTGGCCGGCTGCCAGAAACTGCTCGACTGGCTTCGTGAGGGCGACACACCCGGGCGGGTCGACGGCGTCACCGAGATCTGGGACACACCGCGCGGCATATACGACACCTTCGCCATCCGCTGACGTGACCCGCGCGAAGGCGACGAGAGGGAAGTGCCACGGCGCCGGACGAGTGTCCCGGGCAACTGTCTGAGGCAGAAAAGACCTGGTGGTTGCCAAGAAGGGCTTGCCGTGGCAGGCTCCCGGGGTAAGGATGATCTCCACGCCCCCAGGGCCCCGAAGGAGTTGCAGCGCCGCCCGTTCCGAGGCCGCGCGCCCCCGGGTCGCCCGCCAATACGGGGCGTGATCGTGTTGACCGTCAAACTTTTTGGTGAGACTCTGGAAGCCCCGCGCACCTTAGCTGTTTGGCATGTGAGAACGGCCAGCAAGACCCAGCGAAACAATGAGTGCCAAGCACCGCGGGTGCGATTCCCTCACGACCCACACCGCTTCGGTCGGTCACTCAGTGTGGAGGACCATCCATCATGGCAAAGGCGCTTCTCGGTTACGTCGGCGGCAGCGACCCGCGACTCCTCGCCGAGATGCGACGGCTCCAGCAGCGCGTCCAGGACCTGGAATCCGAGCTCGTTCGGATCCAGGCGGAGAACGACGCGCTGGCGGCTGCCGCTTCTCACGAATCGCTCCTGGAGAGCATCGACGTACCCCAGGCGGAGCCTGCGCTCACCTGACCCCTGTCCGCTGACGAGCACATGGGCCTTCCCTAAGGGCCCGTAGTAAGCAAATGGCCAGGCGGCCTGTCGGCCGCATGACCAGATCTGCAAGGGACGCTTCGGCGTCCCTTCTTTCTTGCGCCGGTGCGCCGCTTTATCGGCGGCCCGGTTTACGCTGCTCTCTTTACCGTCTGATGTGCCCTGCACCTTCATCGGTGAAACGGACAACGACAGGTAGAGTCCGACGGCGTGCATCTCAAGGCCCTGACCCTGCGCGGCTTCAAGTCCTTCGCGTCGGCGACGACGCTGAAGTTCGAGCCGGGCATCACCTGTGTCGTCGGACCCAATGGTTCCGGCAAGTCCAACGTCGTGGACGCGCTCAGCTGGGTCATGGGCGAGCAGGGCGCCAAATCCCTGCGCGGCGGCAAGATGGAGGACGTCATCTTCGCCGGCACCACCGGGCGGCCCCCGCTCGGCCGCGCCGAGGTCTCCCTCACCATCGACAACTCCGACGGCGCCCTGCCCATCGAGTACGCCGAGGTCACCATCACGCGGATCATGTTCCGCAACGGTGGCAGCGAGTACCAGATCAACGGCGACACCTGCCGACTCCTCGACATCCAGGAACTGCTCTCCGACTCCGGCATCGGCCGGGAGATGCACGTCATCGTCGGCCAGGGGCAGCTCGACGGGGTGCTGCACGCCGACCCGATGGGGCGCCGCGCGTTCATCGAGGAGGCCGCGGGCGTCCTGAAGCACCGCAAGCGCAAGGAGAAGGCGCTGCGCAAGCTCGACGCGATGCAGGCCAACCTCGCGCGTGTGCAGGACCTCACCGACGAACTGCGGCGCCAGCTCAAACCGCTCGGCAGGCAGGCCGCGGTCGCGCGCAGGGCCGCCGTCATCCAGGCCGACCTGCGCGACGCCCGGCTGCGGCTGCTCGCCGACGACCTCGTACGGCTGCGCGAGGCGCTGAACGCCGAGGTCGCCGACGAGGCCGCGCTCAAGGAGCGCAAGGAGAGCGCGGAGGCCGAGCTGAAGGCCGCCGTGCAGCGCGAGGCCCAGCTGGAAGAAGAGGTGCGGCGCCTCACACCGCGGCTGCAGCGGGCCCAGCAGACCTGGTACGAGCTGTCCCAGCTGGCCGAGCGGGTGCGCGGCACCGTCTCGCTGGCCGAGGCCCGGGTCAAGAGCGCCACCGCCGCGCCCCCCGAGGAGCGGCGCGGCCGCGACCCCGAGGACATGGAGCGCGAGGCCGCCCGCATCCGCGAACAGGAGGCCGAGCTCGAAGCCGCCCTGGAGGCCGCCGAGCACGCTCTGGAGGACACGGTCGCCCACCGGGCCGAACTGGAACGGCAGCTGGCCGCCGAGGAGCGCCGCCTCAAGGACGTGGCGCGGGCCATCGCCGACCGGCGTGAGGGGCTCGCACGGCTGACCGGACAGGTCAACGCGGCCCGTTCGCGTGCCGCGTCCGCCCAGGCCGAGATCGACCGGCTCGCCGTGGCGCGGGACGAGGCCGCGGAGCGCGCGGTCGCGGCCCAGGAGGAGTACGAGCAGCTCAAGGCCGAGGTCGACGGGCTCGACGCGGACGACGTGGAGCTCGGTGAGCGGCACGACGCGGCGAAGCGGGAGCTCGCCGAGGCCGAGGCCGCGCTGACCGCGGCGCGGGAGGCGGCGACCGGCGCCGAGCGCAAGCGGGCCGCGGTCGCCGCCCGGCACGAGGCGCTCGCGCTCGGCCTGCGCCGCAAGGACGGCACGGGCGCGCTGCTCGCGGCGAAGGACCAGCTCACCGGCCTGCTCGGCCCCGCGGCGAGCCTGCTCACCGTAGCCCCCGGCTACGAGGTGCCCGTCGCGGCCGCGCTCGGCGCCGGGGCGGACGCCATCGCCGTGCACGGTCCGGGTACGGCCGCCGACGCCATCCGGCTGCTCCGCAAGCAGGACGCGGGGCGTGCGGCGCTGCTGCTCGGCGGCGCACCCGAGGACGTACAGGCGAAGCGTCCGGACGGGCCGCCGTACGTCGCCGATCTCGTGCGGGGACCCGACGAGCTGATGCCCGCGGTGCGGCGGCTGCTGCGCGGCATCGTCGCCGTCGGAACCCTGGAGGACGCCGAGGACCTGGTCTACGCCCACCCGGAGCTGACCGCCGTCACCGCCGAAGGGGACCTGCTCGGGGCGCACTTCGCGCAGGGCGGGTCCGCCGGGGCACCCAGCCTGCTGGAGGTGCAGGCATCCGTCGACGAGGCCGCCGCCGAGCTGGAGCAACTCGCCGCGCAGTGCGAAGAGTTGGCCGAGGCGCAGCGCAGTGCGGGGGAGCGGCGCAAGGAATGTGCCGCGCTCGTCGAGGAGTTGGGGGAGCGGCGCAGGGCCGCCGACCGGGAGAAGTCCTCCGTGGCACAGCAGTTGGGGCGGCTCGCCGGGCAGGCGCGGGGCGCCGCGGGTGAGGCCGAGCGGTCCGCCGCCGCCGCGGCCAAGGCGCAGGACGCGCTGGACAAGGCGGTCGAGGAGGCGGAGGAGCTCGCCGAGCGGCTCGCCGTCGCCGAGGAGGCGTCCCCTTCCGGTACAGAGGAAGAGCCCGACACCTCCGTGCGAGACCGGCTCGCCGCCGACGGGGCCAACGCCCGGCAGACCGAGATGGAGGCCAGGCTCCAGGCCCGTACGCACGAGGAGCGGGTGAAGGCCCTCGCCGGCCGCGCCGACTCCCTGGACCGGGCCGCCCGTGCCGAACGTGAGGCACGCGCGCGTGCCGAGCAGCGCAGGGCGCGGCTGCGCCACGAGGCCGCGGTCGCCGGCGCCGTCGCGTCCGGCGGGCGCCAGCTGCTCGCCCACGTCGAGGTCTCCCTCGTACGCGCGCAGGAGGAGCGGGCCGCCGCCGAGCGCGCCAAGGAGGTGCGGGAGCGGGATCTGGTCGCCGAGCGCGGGCGGGGCCGCGACCTCAAGGCCGAACTCGACAAACTGACGGATTACGTTCACCGCGGCGAGGTACTCGGTGCCGAGAAGAGGCTGCGGATCGAGCAGCTGGAGACCAAGGCGCTGGAGGAACTCGGTGTGGAACCGGCGGGGCTCGTCGCCGACTACGGCCCCGGTCAGCCCGTGCCGCCCTCGCCCCCCGCCGACGGGGAGGAGCTGCCCGACGACCCGCAGCACCCGCGCAACCTTCCGGTGCCGTTCGTCCGCGCGGAGCAGGAGAAGCGGCTCCGGTCAGCCGAACGGGCGTATCAGCAGCTCGGAAAAGTGAATCCGCTGGCCCTTGAGGAGTTCGCGGCCCTGGAGGAGCGCCACAAGTTCCTGAGCGAGCAGCTCGAAGACCTGAAGAAGACGCGGACCGACCTTCTCCAGGTGGTGAAGGAAGTCGACGAACGAGTCGAACAGGTTTTCACCGAGGCGTACTACGACACCGCGCGGGAGTTCGAGGGCGTCTTCTCGCGGCTCTTCCCCGGCGGTGAGGGGCGGCTCGTCCTGACCGATCCCGGCAACATGCTCACCACAGGGATCGACGTGGAGGCCCGGCCGCCCGGCAAGAAGGTGAAGCGGCTCTCGCTGCTGTCCGGCGGTGAGCGTTCGCTGACGGCCGTGGCGCTGCTCGTCTCGATCTTCAAGGCGCGGCCCAGCCCGTTCTACGTGATGGACGAGGTCGAGGCGGCGCTCGACGACACCAACCTGCAGCGGCTCATCCGCATCATGCAGGAGCTGCAGGAGGCCTCGCAGCTCATCGTGATCACGCACCAGAAGCGCACGATGGAGGTCGCCGACGCGCTGTACGGCGTCTCGATGCAGGGTGACGGCGTCTCCAAGGTCATCAGCCAGCGCCTCCGCTAGCCCCCCTCCACGACTTCAAGGCTTGAACACAAGCGGCCTCAGAGTGCCCTCAATTTCACAGCAGCCCACCTATTGACTTCGAAACTTGAAGGCATAGTCTCTGCAACGTTGCTTTTACCTTCAGGTGGTGGGCGGCGCGAAGTTGTGCGCCACTTGAAGAGCTCGCCCCCACCCCCGGCAGCGCTGCCGGTGGCCCGAGGAGTACACGTGACCAGCACATCGCAGGCGCCCCAGTCCGGAGCCAGAGAGGCTCACCCGGACCATCTCGGCCATGTCATCTTCATTACGGCGGCAGCCGCGATGGGTGGCTTCCTCTTCGGCTACGACAGTTCGGTGATCAATGGCGCCACCGTCGCCATCCAGCACCGCTTCGACGTCGACGCCAACATGCTCGGCTGGATCATCGCCACCGCGCTGTTGGGCTGTGCCGTCGGTGCCGCGGTCGCCGGACGCATCGCCGACCGCATCGGCCGCATCCGCTGCATGCAGATCGCCGCCGTCCTCTTCGCGGCCAGCGCCGTCGGCTCGGCCCTGCCCTTCGCGGCCTGGGACCTCACGATGTGGCGCCTGATCGGCGGCATCGGCATCGGCATGGCCTCGGTGATCGGCCCGGCGTACATCGCCGAGGTCGCACCGCCCGCCTACCGCGGCCGGCTCGCCTCCTTCCAGCAGGCGGCCATCGTCATCGGCATCGCCGTCTCCCAGCTGGTCAACTGGGGCATCCTGAACATGGCCGACGGCGACCAGCGCGGCAAGCTGGCGGGCCTGGAGGCCTGGCAGTGGATGCTCGGCGTCATGGTCGTCCCGGCGCTGCTCTACGGGCTGCTGTCCTTCATCATCCCGGAGTCGCCCCGCTTCCTGATCTCGGCCGGGCGGCACACCGAGGCCAAGAAGGTGCTCGGCGAGGTCGAGGGCACCTCCATCGACCTGGACGCGCGCGTCGACGAGATCGAGAAGGGCCTGCACCGCGAGCACAAGCCGTCCTTCAAGGACCTGCTCGGCAAGGTCGGCTTCCTGCCGATCGTCTGGATCGGCATCGGCCTCTCGGTCTTCCAGCAGCTCGTCGGCATCAACGTGATCTTCTACTACTCGAACCAGCTGTGGCAGTCGATCGGCAAGGACCCGTCCAGCTCGTTCCTGTACTCGTTCGAGACGTCGATCGTGAACATCATCGGCACGGTCATCGCGATGATCTTCGTCGACCGCATCGGCCGCAAGCCCCTCGCCATCATCGGCTCCGCGGGCATGGCCGCGGCCCTGTTCACCATGGCGTGGGCGTTCTCGTACAAGACCGGCTCCGGTGACAACGTCTCGCTGCCGAACGCGCAGGGCCTGACCGCGATCATCGCCGCCAACGCCTTCGTGCTCTTCTTCGCCCTGTCCTGGGGCGTGGTCGTCTGGGTGCTGCTCGGCGAGATCTTCCCGAACCGGATCCGCGCCGCCGCGCTCGGTGTGGCCGCGTCCGCCCAGTGGCTCGCCAACTTCGCGATCACCAAGACCTTCCCGAGCATGTCCGAGTGGTCCCTGACCGGCTCGTACATCATCTACGGCGCCTTCGCCGCGATCTCGATCCCCTTCGTCATGAAGTTCGTCAAGGAGACGAAGGGCAAGGCCCTGGAGGAGATGGGCTAAACCCCCGCTGCCCCCTCCTCTTCAGGAAGCTGCCCCGGCTGAAGGACTCGTGCTCACTTGTCCTTGAGCCGGGGCAGTACGTTTTCGCAGAAGTGGTGCAGGCTGCGCCACCCCTCGTCGACGGGCATGCCGCCGGAGAGCGGATGCAGGATGAGGCTGCCCGCGCCGCTCTTCGCGTACGTCACGCACTCGTCGGGCGTCAGGATCCGGTAGACGCCCTCGGCGCGCAGCTCCTCCACCGTGGTGGCCGCCGACTTCACCGCCGAGCGGATGTCCTTGCTCTGCCAGGAGGCGTACGTGCGGGCCTCGTGCAGGAAGTGTTCGCCGTGCTTGGCCCAGGCGTGGTCCGGGTCGTCGGCGATGTGCAGCAGGTGGGTCTCGGTGGCGGGCATCATCGTCCAGCCCTCGGTGCCGTGCGCCGCGAGCTGTTCGTTGTAGTACGCCTCCAGCTCCGGCAGATGGGCGCTCGGGAAGAACGGCAGGCCGAGCCGGGCCGCCCGCCGGGCCGCCGCCTTCGACGAGCCGCCGACAAGGAGCAGCGGGTGGGGCCGGGTGAAGGGGCGCGGCGTGATGCGCACCGTGCGGCCGCGGAAGTCGAAGGGCTCGCCGGTCCACGCCTTGAGCAGCGTCTCCAGGAGCTCGTCCTGGAGCTTCCCGCGGCTCTTCCAGTCGACGCCCGACTGCTCGTACTCCTCGGGCCGGTAGCCGATCCCCGCCACCGTGACCAGGCGTCCCGCGCTCAGCAGGTCCAGTACGGCGATGTCCTCGGCGAGCCGCAGCGGGTCGTGCAGCGGCCCGATGACCGCGGAGACCGTCACCGTGATGCGCCGGGTGGCGCCGAAGACGGCGCCCGCGAACGTGAACGGCGAGGAGATCCAGTTGTTCTCGGCGCCGTGGTGTTCCTCGGTCTGGATCGTGGAGATGCCGCGGTCGTCCGCGTATGCGGCCATCTCCAGGGCGGTCCGGTAGCGCTCACTCAGCGAGGCGGGCGTCGCCGCGGGATCGACGAGGTTGAAACGTACGACTGTGGCGGGCATGGAAACGTCCCCCTTCACCGTGCGTGGGCGGCGAAGGGGGACGTTAGCTGACGCGATATCAGATGGATACCCTCGTACGAGAGTTGAGTGGTCCCGTACGGAAGTTGGCGCGGATCAGGCGGAGACCAGCTCGGTGTCGTCGCCCTTGCCGGCCGCCGCGTCCTTCTCCACCAGCGGGGTCTTCGGCAGGACCGCGTACAGTGCGGCGGCGACGGCGATCGTGATCAGCCAGCCCAGGCCGTGCCGGCCGAGCCAGGAGGTGGCGAGCGGGCCGCTGAACCAGTCGACCTTGGTGAAGAGCAGGCCCACCACCAGGGCGATCGCCCACGCCGTCATGGCCTGCCAGGCGAAGCCGGCCTTGTACCAGTAGGCGCTGGTGCGCTTGGTGTCCATCAGGGCCTCGCCGTCGTACGTCTTGCGGCGCAGCATGTCGATGCCGAAGACGCCGATCCAGGCGGAGAACGCGACCGCGAGGAGAGTCAGGAAGGAGATGAACGAGCCCATGAAGCTCGTCGCCACGTTCATCAGGATGTAGCCGAAGATCAGGCTGATGACCGCGTTCACGCTGACCGCCCACGCGCGCGGGACCTTGATGCCGAGCGTCATGGCGGTGAAGCCCGCGGAGTACATCGACATCGAGTTGATCAGCAGCATGCCGATGAGGGCCATCAGCAGGTACGGCACCGCGATCCACATCGGCAGCAGCTCGCCGAGGAAGGAGACCGGGTCCTGCGCCGAGGAGAGCTTGGGGTCGGAGACCGCCATGACGGCGCCCATCAGGACCATCGGCACGACGACGATTCCGGCGCCGCCGATGGCGTGGCCGACCAGCGGCTTGTTGGAGGCGTTGCGCGGCAGGTAGCGGGTGAAGTCCGGGCCCGTGGGGACCCAGCTGATGCCGCCCGCCGCGATGGTGCCGACGCCCGCGACCATCATCGCGGTGGAGCCCGCGGGCTTGTCGAAGACGGCGGACCAGTCGGTCTCGGCGAGGAGGTAGACGAGCACGAGCACGCTGAACGCGCCGAAGGCGTACGTCGACCAGGTGCTGCAGATGTGCAGGATCTTCCGGCCGAGGCCGCTGATCAGGAACGTGCAGGTGACGAAGGCGACGAGCGTCACGACGGTCAGCCAGGTGCTCGACTTCACGCCGAAGCAGATGTCCAGGACCGTGATGATCGCGTACGCGCCCGTGACCGCGTTGATCGTCTCCCAGCCCCAGCGGGCGACCCAGATCAGCGCGCCGGGGAAGAGGTTGCCGCGCTGGCCGAAGACCGCGCGCGAGAGCGTCATGCCCGGCGAGCCGCCGCGCTTGCCGGCGACGGAGATCAGGCCGACCATGCCGTAGCTCAGCAGGGGCGAGACGAGCGCGACGACCAGAACCTGCCAGAAGTTCAGGCCGTTGGAGACGATCAGGCCGGCGCCCATGGTGAGCAGCAGGACGCTGATGTTGGCCGCCACCCAGGTGGGGAACAGTTCGCGGGTCTTGCCCGTGCGCTCGGCGTCCGGGACGGGCTCAAGGCCGCGCGTCTCGAGGGCGCCTTCGGATTCGGCGGTGGTGCTGCTCATGGGGGATGGTCCGTGCCTCTCGCTCGGCTCGCAACGTCGCGATCCGTCGGTGGGGGTGATCGCGATGGACTCTACGCGCGTTGATGCGGCGAGCTCCATCGTACTTTAGTCCGAGTAGTGCCTTCTCAAGGCTTATGTTCTTTGGAGGAAAACACAATCTGGGCCCCTGAGGGGGCCATGGCCGATACTGGACGGGTTATGGAAATCGTCATCCTTGCTGTAGTCATCGCCGTGGTCGTGATCGGCGCGCTCGGCGGGCTCGTGATCGGCAGCCGCAAGAAGAAGCAGCTGCCCCCGCAGGCCCCGTCCAGCACGCCCACCATCACCGCCCCTCCCGCCGAACCGAAGGTCGGCGACGAGGCCGAGACGCCGCGCGACGAACCGCGCCGCACGATCGAGGAGGTGGATCTTCCCCTCGTCGAACCGACGGCTCCGGCCCCGGTCGTCGTCGAGGAACCGGCCGTCCAGGAGCCTGCCGCACCGGAGATCGAGACCCCCGAGCCCACCGCCGGCCGCCTGGTCCGGCTCCGCGCCCGGCTCTCCCGCTCGCAGAACGCGCTCGGCAAGGGACTGCTCACGCTGCTGTCCCGCGAGCACCTCGACGAGGACACCTGGGAGGAGATCGAGGACACGCTGCTCACCGCGGACGTCGGCGTCGCGCCCACCCAGGAGCTCGTGGAGCGGCTGCGCGAGCGCGTCCGCGTGCTCGGCACCCGCACCCCGGACGAGCTGCGCACGCTGCTCCGCGAGGAGCTCATCGCGCTCCTCGGCACGGGCGCAGGCACGGACTTCGACCGCACCGTGAAGACCGAGTCCGGCCTGGAGACGCCGGGCATCGTGATGGTCGTCGGGGTCAACGGCACCGGCAAGACCACCACCACCGGCAAGCTCGCGCGCGTCCTCGTCGCCGACGGCCGCTCGGTCGTCCTCGGCGCCGCCGACACCTTCCGCGCCGCCGCCGCCGACCAGCTGCAGACCTGGGGCGAGCGCGTCGGCGCCCGCACGGTCCGCGGCCCCGAGGGCGGTGACCCCGCGTCGATCGCCTTCGACGCGGTCAAGGAGGGTATCGCCGAGGGGGCGGACGTCGTCCTCATCGACACCGCGGGCCGGCTGCACACCAAGACGGGCCTCATGGACGAGCTCGGCAAGGTCAAGCGCGTCGTCGAGAAGCACGCCCCGCTCGACGAGGTGCTGCTCGTCCTCGACGCCACGACCGGGCAGAACGGCCTGGTGCAGGCGCGGGTCTTCGCCGAGGTCGTCGACATCACGGGCATCGTCCTCACGAAGCTGGACGGCACCGCCAAGGGCGGCATCGTCGTCGCCGTGCAGCGCGAACTGGGCGTGCCGGTCAAGCTGATCGGACTCGGCGAGGGCGCGGACGACCTGGCCCCGTTCGAGCCGGAGGCGTTCGTGGACGCGCTCATCGGGGACTGAGGTCCCGAATACTCACACCTTCGTACGCGGACTCTCGTACGCAGGAGAAGGGCCCCCTCGCACGGTGCAGATGCGAGGGGGCCCTTCGGTCTCTGTTCCGCCGTGCCCCGCTGTGCTGTCTTTCTGTGGTGCTACGCGGGTGAGCGGTGTGCCACGTACGCCAGGGTCCCGAGCAGCAGCCGCGCCTCGGGCGGGTTCGTCGCCGTGTCGAGGGCGGGGGAGCGGAGCCAGCGGACCGGGCCGAGGCCGCCGCGGTCGGACGGGGGCGCGGTGATGTGGTCGCCGCGGCCGAGCCCGTGCAGGTCCAGGTCGGCGTCGTCCCAGCCCATGCGGTAGAGCAGCTGGGGGAGCCCGGCCGCGGCGCCGGGGGCGACGAAGAACTGCGCCCGGCCGTCCGGGGTGACCGCCACGGGACCGAGCGGGATGCCCATCCGCTCCAGCCGGACCAGGGCGCGCCGCCCCGCCGCCTCCGCCACCTCGATCACGTCGAAGGCGCGGCCCACCGGCAGCAGCACGGCTGCGCCGGGGAACTCCGCCCAGGCCTCCGCCACTTCGTCGAGCGTGGCCCCGGCCGGGACCTCGGGCGCGAAGCCCAGCGGGTGGGCGCCGGGGGCCCGGCAGGCGGTGGCTCCGCACGAGCAGGTGCCGTCCAGGGCCCGGGCGCCGGGCACCGCGGCCCAGCCCCACAGGCCGGTGTACTCCGCCACCGTGGTGCACTCCGAGGCGCGGCCGCGCCGCCGTGATCCGGTCCGGGGCCTGTCGGTTCCCCGGATGCCGCCGATCGTGAAGCCCATGCCCCCTCCAACGGGTCGAGCGTGCAGCGGTTACGTGACGGAATCGGATCGTGACCGTCTGTCCTTGAGGCGGCGCTCGACGCATTCGCGGTGGTGCGCCGGTCGCTGTGCGCCCCGGTGCACTCCGCTCCGCCCACTTTCCGTCGACCTATGTCAAGTGAATCGCTTGTGGCCGCAAGGGAGTTCATTCGAAGGGGTGGCGAATGGTGGCGTTTCCGCAATCGCCCTCGCCGGGCGCGTGATCGTGGGATTACTTTCGGTACATGACCCTGGGAGTTCGAGCACTCGTGGGTATGCCGGAGGCAAGTCGGTTTCCTGTTCGACGGGTGACATTCCGGGGACGGGCAGCCGCGAGGCGCGGCATTCTGTTAGGGCTTGGCGTGGACAGCGGGCAAGTGTCATGAGGGATGGGGGCGTTCCAGTGAGCGGCAACGGTGGAGGCGGCGCGAACGCCACGAGCGCCGAGAAGCGCCCCAACGAGATGCTCACGTCCTGGTTCGTGCGCAGCGGCTGGTCGAAGGGCGAGCTGGCCCGCCAAGTGAACCGCAGGGCGCGGCAGTTGGGTGCTCATCACATTTCCACGGACACCTCACGGGTGCGCCGCTGGCTGGACGGCGAGAATCCGCGCGAGCCGATTCCCCGCATCCTTTCCGAGCTGTTCTCCGAGCGGTTCGGCTGCGTCGTCGCCGTCGAGGACCTGGGCCTGCGCGCGGCGCACCGCACGCCCGCCTCCTCCGGCGTCGACCTGCCCTGGACCGGGCCCCAGACGGTCGCCCTGATCAGTGAGTTCTCGCGCAGCGACCTGATGCTCGCCCGGCGCGGCTTCCTCGGCACCTCGCTCGCGCTCTCCGCGGGCCCGGCCCTCATCGAGCCGATGCAGCGCTGGCTGGTGCCCTCGCCCGCGTCGCCGCCGGAGGACCCCGAGCCCGCCGTGTCGCGCCGCCCGGCGCGGCTCTCCAAGCCGGAGCTGGACCTCCTGGAGTCCACGACGGTGATGTTCCGCCAGTGGGACGCCCAATGCGGGGGAGGGCTCCGGCGGAAGGCCGTCGTCGGGCAGCTGCACGAAGTGACGGACCTGCTGCAGGAGCCCCAGCCCGCAGCCACCTCCAAGCGCCTCTTCAAGGTCGCGGGTGAGCTGGCCGAGCTGGCGGGCTGGATGAGCTACGACGTAGGACTCCAGCCCACCGCCCAGAAGTACTTCGTCCTCGCCCTGCACGCCGCCAAGGAAGCGGGCGAGAAGCCCCTCGGGTCGTACATCCTCTCCAGCATGAGCCGCCAGATGATCCACCTCGGCCGGCCGGACGACGCGCTCGAACTCATCCACCTCGCGCAGTACGGCAGCCGCGACTGCGCGGGACCGCGCACCCAGGCCATGCTGTATGCGATGGAGGCCCGGGCCTACGCCAGCATGGGACAGCCCGGCAAGTGCCGGCGGGCCGTGCGCATGGCCGAGGACACCTTCGCCGACGCCGAGGACTTCCCCGAGCCCGAGCCGGACTGGATCCGCTTCTTCTCCGAGGCCGAGCTCAACGGGGAGAACGCCCACTCGTACCGCGACCTGGCCTACGTCGCGGGCCGCAGCCCCACCTACGCCTCGCTCGCCGAGCCCATCATGGACCGCGCGGTCGAGCTCTTCGAGTCGGACGCCGAGCACCAGCGTTCGTACGCGCTGAACCTCATCGGCAAAGCCACCGTCCACCTGCTCCAACGCGAGCCGGAGCAGAGCACGGTCCTTGCCGGACAAGCCCTCGACATCGCCAAGAAGGTCCGCTCAGAGCGGGTCAACACCCGCCTGCGCAAGACCGTCGACACCGCCGTCCGGGACTTCGGAGACGTCGCCGAAGTCGTCCAGCTGACCGAGCGGCTCGCCATCGAGATGCCGGAGACCGCGGAGGCGGTCTGAAGCCCGGCACGACCGGCCCCGGCCGCGGCCGGACCATCCCTTACAGCCCGACTCGGCTCCCCCATGCCAGGTCAGCCGGATGGCCGCCGCGGCCGGTTCTCATGCCCCGGGCAGGGCAGGAAATCCCGCCCCGCCCGAGCCGCCAGTTCATGGCCGTGTAACACGTACGACCTCTTCGTCACTGCGGCGAAACACCGAGGGGCCCCCGCCGAAACCGCGCTGCGCCAGTGTTCTGGCGCATAACAGGCCCCCACCCCTCCCCACAGGTTTCGCCGCACGGCCGCATACGACGACGAGGAGACGCCGATGCCCCCAGGCATCACGATCGCCGCAGAAGCCCCCGAGCTGTCTGCCGCCAATACCGGGTTCATGCTCATCTGTTCCGCCCTGGTGATGCTCATGACGCCGGGCCTGGCCTTCTTCTACGGAGGCATGGTCCGCGTCAAGAGCACCCTGAACATGCTGATGATGAGCTTCATCAGCCTGGGGATCGTCACCATCCTCTGGGTGCTGTACGGCTTCTCCGTGGCGTTCGGCACCGACCACGGCGGCCTCTTCGGCTGGGAGGGTGACTACGTAGGCCTCAGCGGACTCGGCGTCAACCAGCTCTGGGACGGCTACACCATCCCGGTCTACGTCTTCGCCGTCTTCCAGCTGATGTTCGCGATCATCACGCCCGCGCTGATCAGCGGCGCCCTCGCGGACCGCGTGAAGTTCACCGCCTGGGCGCTGTTCGTCGCCCTGTGGGCCACCATCGTGTACTTCCCCGTCGCGCACTGGGTGTGGGGCACCGGCGGCTGGGCCTTCGAGCTCGGCGTCATCGACTTCGCGGGCGGCACGGCCGTGCACATCAACGCCGGAGCCGCGGCGCTCGGCGTGATCCTCGTCATCGGCAAGCGCGTCGGCTTCAAGAAGGACCCGATGCGGCCCCACTCGCTGCCCCTCGTGATGCTCGGCGCGGCCCTGCTGTGGTTCGGCTGGTTCGGCTTCAACGCCGGATCGTGGCTCGGCAACGACGACGGCGTCGGCGCGCTCATGTTCGTCAACACCCAGGTCGCCACCGCCGCCGCGATGCTCGCCTGGCTCATCTACGAGAAGATCCGGCACGGCGCGTGCACCACGCTGGGCGCCGCTTCGGGTGCCGTCGCAGGACTCGTCGCGATCACCCCGTCCGGCGGCTCCTGCTCGCCGCTCGGCGCCATCGCCATCGGCGCCATCGCCGGTCTGCTGTGCGCCATGGCCGTCGGACTCAAGTTCCGGTTCGGATACGACGACTCCCTCGACGTCGTCGGCGTCCACCTGGTCGGTGGCATCGCGGGCTCCGTCCTCGTCGGCTTCTTCGCCACCGGCGGCGGCCAGTCGAAGGCGCAGGGCCTGTTCTACGGAGGCGGCCTCGAACAGCTGTGGAAGCAGCTCGCGGGCGTCGGCGCCGTCCTCGCGTACTCCTTCGTGGCATCGGCGGTCCTCGCCCTCCTCATCGACAAGACGATCGGCATGCGGGTCAGCGAGGACGATGAGGTCGGCGGCATCGACCAGGTCGAACACGCCGAGACCGCGTACGACTTCAGCGGCGCGGGCGGCGGCACGGTGCCGCGTACCCCCGCCCCCGGGCAGGCCCCGGGCACCGCGGCAGCGCAGGCTCAGAAGAACAAGAAGGTGGACGCATGAAGCTCATCACCGCGGTCGTCAAGCCGCACCGGCTCGACGAGATCAAGGAGGCGCTGCAGGCTTTCGGCGTCCAGGGCCTGACCGTCACCGAGGCCAGCGGCTACGGCAGGCAGCGCGGCCACACCGAGGTCTACCGGGGCGCCGAGTACACGGTGGACCTCGTACCGAAGATCCGCATCGAGGTCCTCGTCGAGGACGAGGACGCCGACCAGCTCATCGAGGTCGTGGTGAAGGCCGCCCGCACCGGCAAGATCGGGGACGGCAAGGTCTGGAGCGTCCCGGTCGACACGGCGGTCCGGGTGCGTACGGGGGAGCGCGGGCCCGACGCGCTGTGAGGCACGCGTGCGGGACCGGGGGACCGACTGGGCGGGACTGAACGGAAGCATGCGGGACTGAACAGGAGCTGCTGGGTGACGAGTGTGGACGTGGATACCGCTTCAGAACAGGAAGACTCCGGACCCAGCGGCTACGCGGCGGCCCGGCTGCGGCTCCTCCAGGAGGAGTCGCGGTCCGGGCCGCCGCGCCGTTCCGCGCTCGCGGAGCTGACGGACGACTGGCTGGCCGGGCTCTTCCGGGCCGGTGGCGGCTCCTCCGGGGTGCCGCGGGGCGCCGCGCTCGTCGCGGTGGGCGGCTACGGACGCGGTGAGCTCTCCCCCCGCAGCGATCTGGACCTCCTGCTGCTGCACGACGGGAGCGGGGACCCGGCCGAGGTGGCGGCGCTCGCCGACCGCCTCTGGTACCCCGTCTGGGATCTCGGGCTCGCCCTCGACCACTCCGTACGCACGCCCGCGGAGGCCAGGAAGACCGCCGGCGAAGATCTCAAGGTGCACCTCGGGCTCCTCGACGCGCGCCACGTCGCCGGAGACCTCGGGCTGACCTCCGCGCTCCGCACGGCCGTGCTCGCCGACTGGCGCAACCAAGCCCCGAAACGGCTGCCCGAGCTGCGCGAGCTGTGCGAGGAACGGGCCGAGCGGCAGGGCGAGTTGGGCCACCTGCTGGAGCCCGACCTGAAGGAGGCGAGGGGCGGCCTGCGCGACGTGACCGCGCTGCGGGCCGTCGCCGCGTCGTGGCTGGCGGACGCGCCCCGCGAAGGGCTCGCCGACGCCCGGCGCCGCCTCCTCGACGTACGCGACGCGCTGCACCTCGCGACGGGCCGCGCCACCGACCGGCTCGCCCTCCAGGAGCAGGACCAGGTCGCCGCCGAACTGGGCCTGCTGGACGCCGACACCCTGCTGCGGCAGGTGTACGAGGCGGCGCGCGTCGTCTCGTACGCCAGCGATGTCACCTGGCGCGAGGTGGGGCGCGTGCTGCGGGCGAGGGGCGCGAGGCCCCGGCTGCGCGCCATGCTGGGGGGCGGCAGGGGAGCCGTGGCCGAGCGGTCGCCGCTGGCCGAGGGGGTCGTGGAACAGGACGGGGAGGCCGTGCTGGCCCGCGCCGCCCGGCCCGAACGGGACCCCGTGCTGCCGCTGCGGGCCGCCGCGGCCGCCGCGCAGGCCGGGCTCCCGCTGTCCCTGCACGCCGTGCGGCGACTGGCCGCCACGGCGGGCGCCCTGCCCACACCGTGGCCCGCCGAGGCGCGCGAACAGCTCGTGACGCTGCTCGGCGCGGGCCGGCCGACGGTCCCGGTCTGGGAGGCGCTGGAGGCGGAGGGGATCATCACCCGGCTCCTGCCGGACTGGGAGCGGGTACGGTGCCGGCCGCAGCGCAACGCCGTCCACACGTGGACGGTCGACCGGCACCTCGTCGAGACGGCGGTACGGGCGTCCGAGCTCACGCGCCGGGTGGGGCGGCCCGACCTGCTGCTCGTGGCCGCGCTGCTGCACGACATCGGCAAGGGCTGGCCCGGCGACCACTCCGCGGCCGGCGAGACCATCGCCCGGGACGTCGCGGCACGCATCGGCTTCGACGCCGCGGACGTGGCGGTCGTCGCGTGCCTGGTCCGTCACCACCTGCTGCTCGTGGAGACGGCCACGCGCCGTGACCTCGACGATCCGGCGACGGTACGGGGCGTCGCCGAGGCGGTGAGATCGGTCGGGACGCTGGAGCTGCTCCACGCGCTGACCGAGGCCGACGCGCTGGCCACAGGACCCGCGGCCTGGTCGGCGTGGCGTGGCGCGCTCGTCACCGACCTGGTGAAGCGGGTGGCGGCCGTCCTGTCCGGTGACGCGCCCGAGGAGACCGCGGAGAACGACGCGGCGCCGACGGCCGAGCAGGAGCGGCTCGCCGTGGAGGCGTTCCGGACGGGCGGCCCGGTGCTCTCCCTGCGGGCGCGGACCGAGGGCGAGGGGGAGGCCGAGCCGCTCGGGGTGGAACTGGTGGTCGCCGTGCCGGACCAGCCGGGGGTGCTGTCCGCGGTGGCCGGGGTGCTGGCACTGCACCGGCTCGCGGTACGGACGGCGGAGCTGCGGGAGATGCCGCTGCCGGCGGACATGGGGCCCGGCACGGCATCCTCCGTGCAGCTGCTCAGCTGGCGGGTCGCCGCGGAGTACGGGTCCCTGCCGCAGGCGGCCCGGCTCCGCGCCGACCTCGTGCGGGCGCTCGACGGATCCCTGGACATCGAGGCGCGGCTCGCGGAACGGGAGGCGGCCTACCCGCGCCGCCGCGGCACCGTCGCACCGCCGCCCCGCGTGACGGTGGCCCCGGCGGGCTCACGGCTCGCGACGGTGATCGAGGTACGCGCACAGGACGCCCCGGGCCTCCTCCACCGCATCGGCCGCGCCCTGGAGGAGGCGGGCGTGGCGGTACGGAGCGCCCATGTGTCGACCCTGGGGGCGAACGCGGTGGACGCGTTCTATGTGACGGACGTGGCGGGGTCCCCCTTGGCGGGGGAGCGGGCCGCGGGGGTGGCTCGGGGGGTGGAGGGGGCGCTGCGGAGTTAGTCGCCGGGAAACCCGGTGCGGGGCAGGGGGCGTGGCCCGGCACAGGTGAGGCGCGGGCGGCGCGGGCGGGGGGGCGTGGGCGGAGCGGGGCGGGGAAGTCCCGACCGGCGCCCCGGGCAGCGCCGTCCGCCAGATACTCTGGAAGGCGACCTGTCCCCCTTCCCCCGACCCGAGGATTCGCGACCGCCGTGTTCGATACTCTCTCCGACCGCCTCGCAGCGACATTCAAGAACCTCCGGGGCAAGGGCCGCCTGTCCGAGGCGGACATCGACGCCACGGCGCGCGAGATCCGCATCGCCCTGCTCGAGGCGGACGTGGCCCTGCCTGTCGTCCGCGCCTTCATCAAGCAGGTCAAGGAGCGCGCGGCCGGTGCCGAGGTCTCCCAGGCCCTCAACCCCGCCCAGCAGGTCATCAAGATCGTCAACGAGGAGCTCATCGGCATCCTCGGCGGCGAGACGCGCCGCCTGCGCTTCGCGAAGACCGCGCCGACCGTCATCATGCTCGCGGGTCTGCAGGGTGCCGGTAAGACGACCCTCGCCGGAAAGCTGGGTCTCTGGCTGAAGGGGCAGGGCCACTCGCCGCTCCTCGTGGCGTGCGACCTGCAGCGTCCCAACGCCGTCAACCAGCTGAGCGTGGTCGCCGAGCGCGCCGGCGTCGGTGTCTACGCCCCGGAGCCGGGCAACGGCGTGGGCGACCCCGTGCAGGTCGCCAAGGACTCCATCGAGTTCGCCAGGACCAAGCAGTACGACGTCGTCATCGTCGACACCGCCGGCCGCCTGGGCATCGACCAGGAGCTCATGCAGCAGGCCGCCGACATCCGGGACGCGGTCAGCCCGGACGAGGTCCTCTTCGTCGTCGACGCCATGATCGGTCAGGACGCCGTCGTCACGGCCGAGTCCTTCCGCGACGGCGTCGGCTTCGACGGCGTCGTGCTCTCGAAGCTCGACGGCGACGCCCGCGGTGGTGCCGCGCTCTCCATCGCGCAGGTCACCGGACGCCAGATCATGTTCGCGTCGAACGGCGAGAAGCTGGACGACTTCGACGCGTTCCACCCGGACCGCATGGCGTCGCGCATCCTCGGCATGGGCGACATGCTCACGCTCATCGAGAAGGCCGAGCAGACCTTCTCGCAGCAAGAGGCCGAGAAGATGGCCTCCAAGCTGGCCTCCAAGAAGGGCCAGGACTTCACGCTCGACGACTTCCTGGCCCAGATGGAGCAGGTCAGGAAGATGGGCAGCATCAGCAAGCTGCTCGGGATGATGCCCGGCATGGGGCAGATCAAGGACCAGATCAACAATCTGGACGAGCGGGACGTCGACCGCACCGCCGCCATCATCAAGTCGATGACGCCCATGGAGCGTCAGGAGCCGACGATCATCAACGGCTCGCGGCGTGCCCGTATCGCCAAGGGTTCCGGTGTCGACGTCAGTGCCGTGAAGAACCTCGTCGAGCGGTTCTTCGAGGCGCGGAAGATGATGTCCCGCATGGCCCAGGGCGGCGGCATGCCGGGTATGCCCGGGATGCCGGGCATGGGTGGCGGCCCCGGCAAGCAGAAGAAGAAGCAGAAGCAGGCCAAGGGCAAGCGGCGCTCCGGCAACCCGATGAAGCGCAAGCAGGAGGAGCAGGAGGAGGCCGCACGCCGCGAGGCCGCCGCGCAGGCCGGGGGAGCCCTCGGCCTTCCGGGCGGCAAGGCCCCGCAGGACTTCGAGCTGCCGGACGAGTTCAAGAAGTTCATGGGCTGACCTGGCCGGGCGGTCCGGCATCCGGCACGCAGCGGGCCGGTTCTGTCTCGTACACGCTGAAGGGCGCCCCTCTACGGAGGGGCGCCCTCGTCGTTTCCGGGCGTCCGGAGCGAGTGCCGGAGCCCTGTTTCTGACGTAACGTCCGCATATGAGCAACCCTGTGCCGCCGCGCCAGGCACCCGATCCGCCGCCCTGGCGCTCCGAGGGCGCGCCGCCGCCCGACCCTACACCGTCGCCGAAGAAGAAGATGCCCGGCGGCTGGGGCGGCCTGATCGTGACGGCACTGATCGTCTTCGTCATCGCCAACCTCGTGCTGTCCTTCTTCAGCGACGGCGACGAGCCGACGATCTCGTACACGGAGTTCAGCAAGCAGGTCGACTCCGGCAACGTCACGAAGATCTACTCCAAGGGCGACGCGATCCAGGGCCAGCTCAAGAAGGAGCAGCCCAAGCCCGGCAAGGACAAGGGCGACTACACCAAGTTCACGACGCAGCGGCCCGCCTTCGCCGACGACAAGCTCTGGGACGACCTGACCAAGCACGACGTCACCGTCACCGCCGAGCCCGTCGTGCAGGAGCGCAGTTTCCTCTCGAACCTGCTCATCTCGCTCGCCCCGATGCTGCTGCTCGTCGTGCTGTGGATCTTCATCGCCCGGCGCATGAGCGCGGGCATGGGCGGCGGTGGCGGCATGCTCGGGCGCAAGACGCCGCCCAAGCCGGTCGAGCTGGAGCCCGGGGCGAAGCGCACCACGTTCGAGGACGTGGCGGGCATCGACGAGGTCGAGGGCGAGCTCAACGACGTCGTCGACTTCCTCAAGAACCCGGACGCCTATCGGGCGATGGGCGCCAAGATGCCGCGCGGCGTACTGCTCGCCGGACCGCCCGGCACCGGCAAGACGCTGCTCGCGCGGGCCGTCGCCGGCGAGGCGGGCGTGCCCTTCTTCTCGGCCTCCGCCTCGGGGTTCATCGAGATGATCGTGGGCGTGGGCGCCTCGCGCGTACGGGAACTCTTCGCCGAGGCCCGCAAGGTCGCGCCGTCGATCATCTTCATTGACGAGATCGACACCATCGGACGCGCCCGCGGTGGCGGCGGCGGGATGGGCGGGCACGACGAACGCGAGCAGACGCTGAACCAGATCCTCACCGAGATGGACGGTTTCTCCGGCGCGGAGGGCGTGATCGTGCTCGCCGCCACCAACCGCGCCGACATTCTCGACCCCGCCCTCACCCGGCCGGGACGGTTCGACCGGGTCGTCAATGTCTCACCGCCCGACCGGGGCGGGCGCGAGGCCATCCTCAAGATCCACACGCGGCCCATCCCGCTGGCCGACGACGTCGACCTCGCCCAGGTCGCCCGTACGACACCGGGCATGACCGGCGCCGAACTCGCCAACCTCGCCAACGAAGCCGCCCTCATCGCCGTCAAGCGCAAGCAGGAGACGGTCACCCAGTCCGACCTCTCCGAAGCCATGGAGAAGGTGCAGCTCGGCGCCGAACGGCCGTTGGTGATGCCGGAGGAGGAGCGCCGGCGCACGGCCTACCACGAGAGCGGACACGCCCTCCTCGGCATGCTCCAGCCCGGCGCCGACCCGGTCCGCAAGATCACGATCGTGCCGCGCGGGCGCGCGCTGGGCGTCACGCTCTCGACCCCGGACTCCGACAAGTACGCCTACACGGAGGAGTACCTCCGGGGCCGCATCATCGGTGCCCTGGGAGGCATGGCCGCCGAACACGTCGTCTACGGAGTGGTCACCACCGGCGCCGAGAACGACCTGGAGCAGGTCACCAACATCGCCCGCGGCATGGTCGGCCGCTGGGGCATGAGCGCGCGGGTGGGCCGCCTCTCGGCCCTGCCCAACGACGCCCAGCAGGCGTACGGGCTCGCGGCCGCCCCGGAGACCCTCGACGCGATCGACGGCGAGATGCGGCGGATCGTGGACGAGTGCTACGAGAGCGCCTGCCGGCAACTGCGCGAGCACCGCGGCCAACTCGACGCGCTCGCCGCAGCGCTGCTGGAGAACGAGACGCTGGAGGAGGCGACGGCGTACCGGATCGCGGGCATCACGCGGATGGCCAAGGAGAGCTGACACCTCTTGCGGAGAGGTGAAACACCTCCTACGGAGAGGCGAAACACCTCCTACGGAGTACGTGCGATCAAGTACCGGAAGACGTTCGGCATCCACACCGTCCCGTCCTCACGCCGATGCTGATGCAGTGCCTCCGTCAGCTCCTTGTCCACCTGCACCTGGTCCGTCGCCCGTGCCGCCGCGTCGAACAGCCCCGTCGAGAGCAGCCCACGCGCCGCGCTCTCCACGTCCGCGTACCCGAAGGGGCACGCGACCCGGCCCGACCCGTCCGGCTTGAGACCCGCCCGGTGGGCGACCTCCTCCAGGTCGTCCCGGAGTGCTGGACGCCAACTGCCCCTGGAGCGGAGCGGGTCGGCGAGCTTCGTCGCCACCCGCAGCACGGAAGAGGTCGCACAGCGCTCCGGAGGACCCCAGCCGACGAGCACCACCGGAGTGCCGCGCCCCGCGAGCGGAGCCGCTGCCTCCAGAAGCCCGGACAGCCCTTCGGAGTCACCCGCCGTACAGCCGATCGGCTGAAAGGCGGTGACGAGGTTGTACGCGGGCTGCTCGGGATCCGCCGCGTCCGCGAGACCGCCGTCGACGAGACGTGCGCCGGTACGCGCGCGTGCCTCTTTCGCGGCGTCCGGCAGCAGGCGCTCTCGCGCGAGAGCGAGGCGCTCGGGCTGCGACGGGTCGACGCCGGTGACCACGGCACCCCGTGAGGCCGCCATCAGCAGAGCGAGTCCGGAACCGCAACCGAGGCCCAGGAGCCGGGTGGCGCCACCCACTTCGAGCCGTTCGTACACCGCTTCGTAGAGCGGAACCAGCATCCGTTCCTGGATCTCCGCCCAGTCACGCGCGCGTGCACACCGGTCCACACGGGGCGTGGCGCCCGCGGGGGAGCGGTGTGACTGCACGAGTGTTGGTGTCATCGAATGCGCCCCAATCAGCCGAGAGTTAGTGCCGTGCCGTAATCCAACGGTTCGTCCGCCCCCGTGCAGTGCGCTCGCACTCCCCCCGTATGCCAGAGAACTCCGCATCCGTCGTGGAGTCCAGAGGTTGTGGGCCAATGCTTGCGTTCCACCGTCGTGCGCCCCCTGGACCTTAAAAACGCGCACTCTCCGCAGGCCCGCCCCTACCATGCGCGCCATGGCCAAGACACCTGTGCTCACGCCCCAGGCGGACGACTTTCCGCGCTGGTACCAGGACCTGATCAACAAGGCCGAGCTGGCCGACAACGGCCCGGTGCGCGGCACCATGGTGATCCGGCCGTACGGCTACGCCCTGTGGGAGCGGATGCAGCACGACATGGACGCCCGCATCAAGGCGACGGGCACCCAGAACGCCTACTTCCCCCTCCTCATCCCGCAGTCGTACCTGACCAGGGAGGCGGAGCACGTAGAAGGCTTCGCTCCGGAGCTCGCCGTCGTCACGCACGGCGGCGGCAAGGAGCTGGAGGAGCCGGCCGTCGTCCGCCCCACTTCGGAGACGATCGTCAACGAGTACTTCTCCAAGTGGGTGCAGAGCTACCGCGACCTGCCGCTGCTGATCAACCAGTGGGCGAACGTCGTCCGCTGGGAGATGCGCCCGAGGCTGTTCCTGCGTACGTCGGAGTTCCTCTGGCAGGAGGGCCACACGGCCCACGCCACCTACGAAGAGGCCCGCGACTTCGCCGCCCACATCCACCGCCATGTCTACGGAGACTTCATGCGCGACGTCCTCGCCATGGACTTCGTGCTCGGCCGCAAGACCGCCAAGGAGCGCTTCGCCGGCGCCATCAACACCCTCACCCTCGAAGGCATGATGGGCGACGGCAAAGCCCTCCAGCTCGGCACCAGCCACGAGCTCGGACAGAACTTCGCCAAGGCCTTCCACACCCGGTACCTGTCCAAGGACGGCCACCAGGAGCTGGTCTGGCAGACCTCCTGGGGCAGCACGACACGGCTGATCGGGGCCCTGGTGATGATGCACGGCGACGACAACGGTCTGCGCGTACCGCCCCGCCTCGCCCCCGTGCAGGCCGTCGTCCTCGCCATCAAGGGAGACGACGCCGTGCTGGCCGAGGTCCGCGAGATCGGCGAGACCCTGAAGGCCGCGGGCGTACGCGTCCAGGTCGACGACCGCACGGACATCCCCTTCGGGCGGCGCGCCGTGGACTGGGAGCTCAAGGGCGTGCCCGTGCGCGTCGAGGTCGGGCCGCGCGACCTGGCGAACGGCACCGCGATGCTGGTCCGCCGCATCAGGGGAGGCAAGGAGCCGGTCGCGATCGGCGCCCTCGCCGCACTGCTGCCCACGCTCCTCGAAGAGGACCAGACGCTGCTCCTGACCCGGGCCCGCGAGCGCAGGGAGGCCCGCACCTCGGACGTCCGCACGGTCGACGAGGCCGTGGAGGCCACCGCCGCCGGCGGCTGGGCGCGCCTCCCGTGGGCCGCGCTCGGCGAAGAAGGCGAGGCCGGGCTGGCCGAGCACGGCGTGACCGTACGGTGTCTGGTCGCCGAGGACGGGGCGGTGCCGGACGCCGACGAGACCCCGGGTAACGTCGCTCTTGTGGCCCGCGCCTACTGAGGAGCGCGGCTCCGGTACCGGCGCACCCGTTCCCGGCTCGCACGCGCCTCCGGGCAACACGAGCCCCGGCGCGCGGAGTTGTCCTACGCGCTGGGGCGTACGCGCCGCTACGTACCGGCTTGATGCGAGCTGCGAGGCTTCTCCGCAGATCAGCGCACCCGCCCTCGTCCGGACGCATCAATGGCAACTGACGGGTACGTGCAAATTATTTGGGATGCCCCGGAATGGAACCCCCGGGGCACCCGGCTCGTTGTCACGACGTGAGCACGACACCACCTGTTCTCGCCGCAGAGCTGGCACAGGCGTGGGCCGACATTCAGCGGCACCACCCCGAGCTGCCCGACCTTGCCGCGCCCGAATCCCTGATCGGAGAGTCGTCGTCCGCCTGCGGCGCCGAGCTCTCCTTCGAGCGACTGCTTCACGAGGCAGTCCATGGCATCGCCGCCTCGCGCGGCGTACGCGACACCTCACGCGCCGGCCGCTATCACAACCGCAGATTCCTCTCGATCGCCGAGGAGCTGGGCCTGGACCACCCCGAGGAGCCACATCCCAGCAGCGGCTTCTCCCTGGTCACACTCAACCCCGACGCGAAGAAGCGCTACCGCCCGACGATCGACCGCCTGCACCGCGCCCTGAAGGCGCACAGCGCGGCGACGACGGCGGACACCGCACGTAGTTTCCGGGGGCCGGCCGCCCGGCACGGCTCCTCCGGAGGCGGCGTGCGCGTGAAGGCCGTCTGCGACTGCGGGCGCAATGTCCGCGTCGTGCCCTCCGTGCTCGCCCAGGCACCGATCATGTGCGGCGGCTGCGGAAAGCCCTTCCGGATCCCGGAAGTGGTCGGCGCGGGCGTGGGCTGAGCCGGTGCGGGGCGCCCGGTCCCGGTTCGGGCGCCCCGGCGGCGTATGGCACAATGGCTAGCTGTACTCGACAGTCGCACAGGACCCCTCTCTCCTCCGGCTGACGCGTCCATCGGGCACTCGAGTACCGCAACCCCACGCGGCATCACCGTTGTGCCCACCCACGTCAAGACCAGGAGACACCACTTCCGTGGCAGTCAAGATCAAGCTGAAGCGTCTGGGCAAGATCCGTTCGCCTCACTACCGCATCGTCGTCGCCGACTCCCGTACCCGCCGTGACGGCCGGGCCATCGAGGAGATCGGCCTGTACCACCCGGTGCAGAACCCGTCGCGCATCGAGGTCGACTCGGAGCGCGCCCAGTACTGGCTGTCCGTCGGCGCCCAGCCGACCGAGCCGGTCATGGCCATCCTGAAGCTCACCGGTGACTGGCAGAAGCACAAGGGTCTGCCCGCCCCGGCGCCGCTGAAGGTCGCCGAGCCCAAGGACAAGCGCGCTGCGTTCGAGGCCTTCACCAAGGGTCTCGAGGGCGACGACGCCAAGGGTGAGGCCATCACCCAGAAGGCCAAGAAGTCGGACAAGAAGGCGGACGAGGCCGAGGCCGCGTCCACCGAGACCACCGAGGCCTGAGCATGCTCGAGGAGGCTCTCGAGCACCTCGTGAAGGGCATCGTCGACAACCCCGACGACGTGCAGGTCGCCTCGCGCAACCTGCGCCGCGGACGCGTTCTCGAGGTTCGGGTCCACCCCGATGACCTCGGCAAGGTGATCGGCCGCAACGGCCGCACCGCACGCGCTTTGCGCACGGTCGTGGGCGCCATCGGCGGCCGCGGTGTCCGCGTCGACCTCGTCGACGTGGACCAGGTTCGCTGAACCGGGTTCTCAGAACCACAGCAGCACCGGCTCGGGCCGGGGAGGGCTCCAGGGCCTTCCCCGGCCCGTAGTCGTACATGAGGAGAGAACGCAGTGCAGTTGGTAGTCGCCCGCATCGGCCGTGCGCACGGCATCAAGGGTGAAGTCACCGTCGAGGTCCGCACCGACGAGCCGGAGCTGCGGCTCGGCCCCGGCGCCGTCCTCGCCACGGACCCCGCCTCCGTCGGTCCGCTGACCATCGAGACCGGCCGGGTGCACAGCGGCCGTCTCCTGCTGCGCTTCGAGGGCGTACGCGACCGCACGGGCGCCGAGGCCCTGCGCAACACCCTCCTGATCGCCGAGGTGGACCCCGAAGAGCTCCCCGAGGAAGAGGACGAGTTCTACGACCACCAGCTCATGGACCTCGACGTCGTCCTGAAGGACGGCACGGAGGTCGGTCGGATTACCGAGATCTCGCACCTGCCCTCGCAGGACCTCTTCATCGTGGAGCGGCCCGACGGCAGCGAGGTGATGATCCCCTTCGTGGAGGAGATCGTCGTCGAGATCGACCTGGAGGAGCAGCGGGCGGTCATCGATCCGCCCCCCGGCCTCATCGACGACCGCGCCGAGATCGCCTCCGCGCGGGACGCGGAGGACGAGGCGGCTTCGAAGGGCACGGCTTCGGAGGGCACGGCGTAATGCGGCTCGACGTCGTCACGATCTTTCCCGAGTACCTGGAACCGCTGAACGTCTCCCTCGTCGGCAAGGCACGCGCGCGTGGGCAGCTCGACGTCCAGGTGCACGACCTCAGGGAGTGGACGTACGACCGGCACAACACGGTCGACGACACCCCCTACGGCGGCGGCCCCGGCATGGTCATGAAGACCGACCCCTGGGGCGCGGCCCTCGACGACGTGCTCGCCGACGGGTACGAGGCGGGGGCCCACGGGCCCGTCCTGGTCGTCCCCACGCCCAGCGGCCGCCCCTTCACGCAGGAACTCGCCGTGGAGCTCTCCGAGCGCCCCTGGCTGGTCTTCACGCCCGCGCGCTACGAAGGCATCGACCGCCGCGTCACCGACGAGTACGCGACCCGCATGCCGGTCTACGAGGTCTCCATCGGCGACTACGTCCTCGCGGGCGGGGAGGCCGCCGTCCTGGTCGTCACCGAGGCGGTGGCCCGGCTCCTGCCCGGCGTCCTCGGTAACGCCGAGTCCCACCAGGACGACTCCTTCGCCCCCGGAGCCATGGCCAACCTCCTGGAGGGCCCGGTGTACACCAAGCCCCCCCAGTGGCGCGGACACGGCATCCCCGACGTCCTGCTCAGCGGCCACCACGGCAAGATCGCGCGCTGGCGGCGGGACGAGGCGCTCCGGCGCACCACCCGCAACAGGCCCGATCTCATCGAGCGCTGCGACCCCAAGGCCTTCGACAAGAAGGACCGCGAGATGCTCTCGATCCTGGGGTGGCGGCCGGGGCCCGACGGCCGATTTGGGCGAGACCCCGAGGCCGTGGAAGAATAGGCCGCTGCTGTACGTCCAGCGCGCGCCCCTGCCACAGGGGGAATGACGCCCGCCCGACGCGATCAGCTACCGAATCCTCATCACCACGTTCCGCTGATGACCTGTGGCATCAGTGAAGAAAGCAGACGATCATGGCTAACCTGCTCGACTCCGTCGACAGCGCGTCGCTGCGCAGCGACATCCCGGCCTTCCGCCCGGGTGACACCGTCAACGTCCACGTCCGCGTCATCGAGGGCAACCGCTCCCGTGTGCAGCAGTTCAAGGGCGTAGTCATCCGTCGCCAGGGTGCCGGCGTGCGCGAGACCTTCACGGTCCGCAAGGTCTCCTTCTCCGTGGGCGTCGAGCGCACCTTCCCGGTGCACACCCCGATCGTCGAGAAGATCGAGCTCGTCACCCGCGGTGACGTGCGTCGCGCGAAGCTGTACTACCTCCGTGACCTGCGCGGCAAGGCCGCGAAGATCAAGGAGAAGCGCGAGAGCTGAGCTCCCGCGCGGGTCCGCGGCGGGGCCGGATAGCATCTGGCCCCGATGGACACCGAAGCACAGCACACGGAGCGCGACCGCTCCTCCTCACCCTCCGATTCCGGAGACGTCCCGCACGTCGCCGAAGCATCCGGGGAGACGGAGGAACGGTCGCGCTCCGTTTTTGCGTCGTTCGCCGAGTGGCTGCCGGGCGGCAGGCTCACCCTGACGTTCCTGCTGTGCGTGGGGGTGCTGCTCCTGGTCAGCACCTTCGTGATGCAGCCCTTCCAGATCCCGAGCGGCTCCATGCAGCCCGCGTTCCGCTCCGGGGACCGGGTGCTCGTCAACAAGTTGGCGTACCGTTTCGGTTCCGAGCCGCAGCGGGGTGACGCGGTCGTCTTCGACGGCAGCGGCTACTTCGGAGATGCCGACTACATCAAGCGGGTCGTGGGCACAGGGGGAGACCGGGTGGTCTGCTGCGACAAGCGGGGGAGGATCAAGGTGAACGGCGAGCCCGTCGACGAGCCGTACCTCTACCCCGGGGACGCGGCCTCCAAGGTGCCCTTCGACGTCGTCGTCCCCGAGGACAGCCTGTTCCTCCTCGGCGATCACCGCAGCGACTCCCGGGACTCCCGCGACCACCTGGGGCAGCCCGGCGGCGGCATGATCCCCGTCGGCGAGGTCATCGGCAGGGCCGACTGGATCGCCTGGCCGGTCGGCCGCTGGACCTCCCTGAAGCGCCCCGACAGCTACGCGCGCGTGCCCGCACCGGGCGGCGCGCATGGGTAACCGCGGGCGGACCCGCGCCGCCGCCCACCAGGCCGACACCAGGCTCCCCACCGGGTCCCGGCCGACCGACGGGCCCGTACTGCCGGGCCGGGCGGAGCGGCGCAAGCTCGCGAAGAAGGTCAAGCGGCGCAGGCGGCGTTCGGCGATCAAGGAGATACCCCTCCTCATAGGCGTGGCGCTGCTGATAGCCCTCGTCCTGAAGACGTTCCTCGTGCAGGCCTTCGTGATCCCGTCGGGCTCCATGGAGCAGACGATCCGGATCGGCGACCGGGTCCTGGTCGACAAGCTCACCCCCTGGTTCGGGTCGAAGCCGGAGCGCGGCGAGGTCGTCGTCTTCAAGGACCCCGGCAACTGGCTGGAAGAGGAGCAGGGCAAGAAGAAGGACGACCCGGTCGTCGTCAAGCAGGTCAAGGAAGGGCTGACCCAGATCGGCCTGCTGCCCTCCGACAGCGAACGTGACCTGATCAAGCGGGTGATCGGCGTCGGCGGCGACACCGTGAAGTGCTGTGACAAGAACGGCAAGGTCACCGTCAACGGAGTGCCGTTGGACGAGCCCTACATCCACCCCGGGGACAAGCCGTCGGCTTTCGAGTTCGAGGTGAAGGTCCCCGAAGGACGCCTCTTCATGATGGGCGACCACCGCAGCGACTCGGCCGACTCCCGTTTCCACCGCACCGAGAAGTACAACGGCACCATCTCCGAAGACGAGGTGGTGGGCCGCGCCATCGTCATCGCCTGGCCCTTCGGACACTGGCGCAAACTGGAGAAACCCGACACATATGCGTCGATAACCGACGCGCGTGCGGGATCGGACACCGCCACAGGAGCGTCGCATAGGGTGGCCCCCGGCGATCGATACGGATTGATCCGGCTCCCGACCCCTGCGGAACTCCCGCTCGTTATGGGAGTGGTGGGCCTGCATCGCATCTGGGGCAGGCGGCGGCACGGACTGAGGAGTGGATGTGGGGGATTTGGCGGTCGGCGCACGATCCGGACACGAGGGGCCCGAGGAGCGGCCGGGACGATCCGACGAGCCGGGCGTCGATGCCGTCGAGGACGGTACGGCCCCCGGGAGTGACGCCGTGGACGGCGAAGGCGGCAGTGACGGCGGTGCCGGGGCGACGCGCGAGCAGGACCCCAAGCAGCCGAAGAAGCCCCGCTCCTTCTGGAAGGAGCTCCCGCTCCTCATCGGCATCGCACTGGTCCTTGCGCTGCTCATCAAGACCTTCCTGGTCCAGGCGTTCTCGATCCCGTCGGACTCGATGCAGAACACGCTGCAGCAGGGCGACCGCGTCCTCGTCGACAAGCTGACGCCGTGGTTCGGCTCCGAGCCGGAGCGCGGCGAGGTCGTCGTCTTCAGGGACCCCGGCCACTGGCTGGACGGCGAGCCCACCCCCGATCCGAACGCGATCCAGCGGGTCCTCGGCTGGGTCGGCCTGATGCCGTCCGCCGACGAGAAGGACCTGATCAAGCGCGTCATCGCGGTCGCCGGCGACACCGTGGAGTGCAAGGGCACAGGACCGGTGAAGGTCAACGGCAAGGCGCTGAACGAGCCGTACGTCTTCGCGGGGAACACCCCGTGCAGCGTCGACGACCAGGGCGGCCAGTTCAAGAAGACCGTGCCCAAGGGCAAAATCTGGGTCATGGGTGACCACCGGCAGAACTCGCTGGACTCCCGCTACCACCAGAACCAGCCCGGCGGCGGCGCCGTCCCCGTGGACAACGTCGTGGGCCGCGCCATCGTGATCGCCTGGCCGCCCACCCGCTGGGCGACGCTGCCCAAGCCCGACACCTTCGACCAGCCGGGCCTCAACGCGCTCTCCAGCGCGGCGCCGGGCGTCCTCGGACTCGCGGGCGCGGTGCCGCTCGTGCTGTGGCGCCGACGCCGTCTCACGGTGTCCGCCGCCAGGGCCGCGAGGGTTTCTGGCGGCAGTACCGCCGGGTAGGGTGCCGTCCCAGATCGCTGATCATCCGCCGTCCGTTCCGTACGGGCGGCGGGGTCGTCTCCGAGACGGGGGAGCACTGGGATGAGCAGGACGCAACGTACGGACGAGGGCCACGGACGGCTCGGCAGCACGCTGTCGGGCATTGCCGTGGCCCTCGGCTGTGTGCTCTTCCTCGGCGGGTTCGTCTGGGGCGCTGTCCTGTACCAGCCGTACACCGTCCCCACCGGGTCCATGGCGCCGACGATCGGCTCGGGCGACCGCGTGCTCGCGCAGCGGATCGACGGCGACGAGGTGCGCCGTGGTGACGTCGTCGTCTTCAAGCAGAAGACCTGGGGCGACCTGCCGATGGTCAAGCGCGTCGTCGGCGTCGGCGGCGACCGGATCGCCTGCTGCGAGGACGGCAAGCTGACCGTCAACGGCAAGGAGATCGCCGAACCGTATCTCCCCGATGACAAGTTCGCCGCGTCCGCCATCCCCCCGACGACGGTCCCCGAGGGCCGCCTGTTCCTGCTCGGCGACGAGCGCAGCGGCTCCCTGGACTCCACCGTGCACCTGGACGACGGGCAGAACGGATCGGTGCCGCGCGACGCCGTGCAGGGGCGGGTCGACGCGGTGGCCTGGCCGATGGACAGATTCGGCATGCTGGAACGGGCCGATGGCTTCGCCGGCCTGCCGGGCGGCATCTCGCAGCCCGGGCCGCTGCGCGTGCAGGTGATCGCGGTGGTGGTGGGCATGGTCCTCGTGCTCGGCGGCGGGGCGTACGGGCCGGTGGCCAAGCGCCTGGGCGGCCGACGCGGCAGCCGCACGAGGGAGACCGCGAGTGCAGGCTGAGCCGGCGTCCCTGTCGGGGCGGCCGCTGCGCCGGGTGGCGCGGGTGGTCCTGCTCGACCCGGGCGACCGCATCCTGCTGCTGCACGGCCATGAGCCGGGAGACCCGGCGGACGACTGGTGGTTCACACCGGGCGGCGGTGTCGAGGGCGACGAGACACGGGAGCAGACGGCTCTGCGCGAGCTGCGCGAGGAGACCGGCATCACAGAGGTCGAGCTCGGTCCTGTCCTGTGGCGGCGCCTCTGTTCGTTCCCGTTCGCGGGGCGGCGCTGGGAGCAGGACGAGTGGTACTACCTGGCGCGTACGTCGCAGACCGCGACCGTCGCCGAAGGCCTCACGGAGCTGGAAAGACGCAGTGTCGCCGGAGCACGTTGGTGGACGTGCCGGGAACTGACCGAGGCGCATGAGACGGTGTACCCGACCAGACTCGCCGGGCTGTTTCGCAGACTGCTCGACGAAGGGCCCCCGGAAAGGCCCGAGGTCCTCGACACGGAAATCGTGTAGGGGCCCGCGGGGCTGACGCACAATAGGGGGACGCACGGCTGAAGGGGAACATGCCATGAGCGCCGAGGACCTCGAGAAGTACGAGACCGAGATGGAGCTGAAGCTCTACCGGGAGTACCGCGATGTCGTCGGTCTGTTCAAATACGTGATCGAGACCGAGCGGCGTTTCTACCTCACCAACGACTACGAGATGCAGGTGCACTCGGTCCAGGGCGAGGTTTTCTTCGAGGTGTCGATGGCGGACGCCTGGGTGTGGGACATGTACCGACCGGCTCGGTTCGTCAAGCAGGTGCGGGTGCTCACGTTCAAGGACGTGAACATCGAGGAGCTCAACAAGAGCGATCTCGAGCTGCCGGGCAGCTGAACCGCGGCGAGGCCCGCGAGGGTTCACCCGCCGGGGTGGCGGAGTTTTCCACAACCGCCGAGTTGTGCACCAAGATCCAATAGGTGCGGGCTGATCCGTGACTGTGGGTGCCGGAGGTGGTGCCGACATGAACGCACGGGGAGCACTCGGCAGGTACGGCGAGGACGTGGCCGCGCGGCGGCTGGTCGAGTCGGGGATGACGGTCCTGGAGCGCAATTGGCGCGCGGGCAGGACCGGTGAGATCGACATCGTGGCGATGGACGGCGAGGCCCTCGTCGTCTGCGAGGTCAAGACGCGCAGGGCGGGCCGCGCCGGGTCCGTGCCGTTCGAGCATCCGATGGCGGCCGTGAGCCGGATCAAGGCGGAGCGGCTGCGGAGACTGGCCGAGCGCTGGATCGAGGAGCGCGGGGGCCCGCCACCCGGCGGAGTCCGCATCGACCTCGTCGGTGTGCTGATTCCGCAGCGCGGCGTTCCCGTGGTCGAGCACGCGCGGGGGGTGGCCTGATGGGCTTCGCGCGTACGTGTTCGGTGGCGCTGGTCGGCGTCGAGGGCGTGGTCGTCGAGGTGCAGGCCGATCTGGAGCCGGGGGTCGCGGCGTTCACGCTGGTGGGGCTGCCGGACAAGAGCCTCACCGAGAGCCGCGACCGGGTCAGGGCCGCCGTGGTCAACTCGGGCGGGGAGTGGCCCCAGAAGAAGCTCACGGTCGGACTGAGCCCGGCGTCGGTGCCGAAGGGCGGCAGCGGCTTCGACCTGGCCGTCGCCTGTGCCGTCCTCGGGGCGGCCGAGCGGATCGACCCACGGGTCCTCGCCGACATCGTGATGATCGGGGAACTCGGACTCGACGGCCGGGTGCGACCGGTCCTCGGGGTGCTGCCCGCGGTCCTCGCGGCGGCCGACGCGGGGTACGAGCAGGTGGTCGTCCCGGAGTGCACGGCGGCCGAGGCCTCCCTGGTACCGGGCATCTCGGTCCTCGGGGTGCGCAGTCTGCGGCAGCTCATCGCGGTGCTGACCGACGAGCCGGTGCCGGAGGAGGAGCCGGACGAGCCGGGGCGGCCCGACCCGATGCTCGCGGGGCTCTGCGTGCCCGGCACCGGTGTGGGCACGGGGCTCACCGGCGCACTGGACGACGCCCGTGGGCTGGACCTGGCCGACGTCGTCGGACAGGCGGCGGCCAGGACCGCCGTCGAGGTGGCCGCGGCAGGAGCGCACCACCTTTTCCTCCAGGGGCCACCGGGCGCCGGGAAGACCATGCTCGCGGAGCGGCTGCCCGCCATCCTGCCCCGGCTGACCCGGGAGGAGTCCCTGGAGGTGACGGCCGTCCACTCGGTGGCGGGCATGCTGCCACCGGGCCGGCCCCTGGTGGACATCGCGCCGTACTGCGCGCCGCACCACTCCGCGACCATGCAGTCGCTCGTGGGCGGCGGCAAGGGAATCGCACGGCCGGGCGCGGTGTCGCTCGCTCACCGCGGGGTGCTTTTTCTCGACGAGGCGCCGGAGTTCAGCAGCCAGTCCCTGGACTCCCTGCGCCAGCCCCTCGAATCGGGGCACGTGGTGATCGCGCGGAGTGCGGGGGTGGTGCGGCTGCCCGCGCGGTTCCTGATGGTGCTCGCGGCCAATCCCTGTCCGTGCGGGCGGCACACGCTGCTGGGCGACGGCTGCGAGTGTCCGGCGTCCGTCATCCGCCGCTATCAGGGCCGCCTCTCGGGCCCGCTGCTCGACCGGGTCGACCTGAAGGTCGTGGTCGAAGCAGTCACCCGTTCCGAGCTGGCCGGGTACGGCACGCGGGGAGAGTCCACGCAGACCGTCGCCGACCGCGTACGTGCGGCGCGCGAGAGAGCGGCCGCCAGGCTCGCCGGCACCGGCTGGCGGACCAACAGCGAGGTCCCCGGGCACGCGTTGCGCACCCGCTGGCCCGCGGCCATTGGCGCCCTGGACGCGGCCGAACTGGATCTGGAGCGCGGCTTCCTGACCGCCCGTGGCCTGGACCGCGTCCTGCGCGTGGCCTGGACCGTCGCGGACCTGGCGGGCCACGACCGGCCCTCCGCGCAGGACGTCGCCCTGGCGCTGCAACTGCGCACGGGAGTCTCACGCGGCGTGCCGGTGACGATCGGGGCGCCGACGTGACGGCCGATCCGCCGCCCGACGGGGAACGGCTCGCCCGGGTCGCCCTGACACGAGTCCTTGAGCCGGGTGACGTCGTCGGGGGGCGGTGGATGCGCGAGGTCGGGGCCGGTGAGGTGCTGCGGCGGCTCGGCGGAGGGGAGGAGCAGGAGCGGTTGCCGGGGGTGACCGCGCGGCGGTGGGACGGGCTGCGGGCGCGGGCGGCGAAGGTGCGGCCGGAGCGGGATCTGGAGGTGGTGCGGGAGGCCGGCGGCAGGTTCGTGTGTCCGGGGGACGCGGAGTGGCCGGTGACTCTGGACGACCTGGGGGACGCGCGCCCGCTCGGGCTCTGGGTGCGGGGACGGCCGTCGCTGCGCATATGGGCGCTGCGGTCGGTGGCGGTGGTCGGGGCGCGGGCCTGTACGGAGTACGGCGCGCATATGGCGGCCGGACTCGCCGCGGGGCTCGCGGAGCGCGGGTGGGTCGTGATCTCCGGAGGGGCGTACGGCGTGGACGGCGCCGCGCACCGAGGGGCGCTCGGGGCCGGCGGCGCGACCGTGGCCGTGCTCGCCTGCGGGGTCGACCGGCCCTATCCGCGCGGACATGCCGGGCTGATCGGGCGGATCGCGGAACAGGGGCTCGTCGTAGGAGAGTTGCCACCGGGTGATCACCCGACGCCGAGCCGGTTCATTCTGCGGAACAGGGTGATCGCGGCGCTGACCCGGGGGACGGTGGTGGTCGAGGCCGCCTACCGCAGCGGTGCGCTCGCCACGGCACGCGGCGCCCAGGAGTTGGGGCGCTTCACCATGGGGGTGCCGGGGCCCGCGACCAGCGGCCTCTCCGCCGGAGTGCACGAACTGCTACGGGGTGGCGGTGTCCTCGTGACCGATGCCGCCGAAGTCGTCGAGCTGGTCGGCGACATGGGGGAGCTCGCTCCGGTACGGCGGGGGCCCGTCGTGCCGCGTGACCTGCTCGCTCCCGGGGTGCGGCGCGTCCTGGCCGCGCTGCCCGCGCGGGGGTGTGCGAGGGCACGGGACGTGGCGATCGGTGCCGGGACCACCGAGGACGACGCGATCGGGCGACTGTACGAGCTTCAGTCGTTGGGGTTCGTCGAACGACACGGCGATGGCTGGCAGTTGACACGCCAGGCGTTTCTGTCCGTCTCGCCCGATGGAGGTGAATCGTGACCGAGCGTGTTCCGCCGGACGGATGAGCCCCGAAGGCCTTGGGAAATCGCGCAGTTGATACGTCGGCGCCGTTACGCAGTGCGACGGCGCCGACTCCTGAAGGGGTCCAGCGGAACGTATCTGCGCACGCGCGATCCCATACTCTTCGCTCACTGCGACACTTCAGTCACGCTACGCTCACAAGGATTCCGACACGGACAGGCAACCAGACGGACGAACTCATTCATTCCACGCACGCTCCCCATCGCTCCGGCGCGAGCGACACCGGTCACTCCACCGGCTCGCGCGACCTCCCCGACGTACGCGACCTCCGCGGTCCGCGCGACCTCACCAGTTCACGGCAGAACGGCTCAAGGCGACGAATGCCCCAGCACACCTCAGGGTCCGACCGGGCAGCGGTTCCCCCCGCCGCTCGTAGCGGCGAGCGGGAGCGGCCCCCCGCGCCCTCGTCGCTGGACGAGTTGTGGCGGTCGTACAAGGAGACGGGCGACGGACGGCTGCGGGAGCAGCTGATCCTGCACTACTCGCCGCTGGTGAAGTACGTCGCGGGCCGGGTGAGCGTGGGGCTGCCGCCCAATGTCGAGCAGGCCGACTTCGTCTCGTCCGGGGTCTTCGGGCTCATCGACGCGATCGAGAAGTTCGACATCGAGCGGTCCATCAAGTTCGAGACCTACGCCATCACGCGCATCCGCGGGGCGATGATCGACGAACTGCGGGCGCTCGACTGGATCCCCCGCTCCGTGCGGCAGAAGGCGCGCAACGTCGAGCGGGCCTACGCCACGCTGGAGGCGCAGCTCCGGCGTACCCCCTCGGAGGGCGAGGTCGCCGCCGAGATGGGAATCGCGCTGGAAGAACTGCACGCGGTTTTCAGCCAGTTGTCGCTGGCGAACGTGGTGGCGCTCGAGGAGCTGCTGCACGTCGGGGGCGACGGCGGCGACCGGCTCAGCCTGATGGACACGCTCGAGGACCACGCGGCCGACAACCCCGTGGAGGTCGCGGAGGACCGCGAGCTGCGCAGGCTGCTCGCGCGGGCGATCAACACGCTGCCGGAGCGTGAGAAGACCGTCGTGACGCTCTACTACTACGAGGGCCTCACGCTCGCCGAGATCGGCAACGTGCTCGGTGTCACCGAGAGCCGGGTGAGCCAGATCCACACGAAGTCCGTCCTGCAGCTGCGGGCGAAGCTGGCGAGTTTTGGACGCTGAGAGCGCTGAATCGTCCCTGCCTGGCGGCGTCGGCGCGGCAGCAGCTCCCGTGTGCGGCGTCCCGTCCGTAAAGTGGGAGCCGTGCCAAGGATTCGAGCGGCCTCAGTGGCCGAGCACCGGTCGATGCAGCGCGGCGCCCTGCTGGACGCAGCGCGGTCCCTGCTGTCCGAAGGCGGTACGGAGGCGTTGACCTTCCCCGCCCTCGCCGAGCGCACCGGGCTCGCCCGGTCCTCCGTGTACGAGTACTTCCGGTCGCGGGCGGCCGTGGTCGAAGAGCTGTGCGAGGTCGACTTCCCCGTCTGGGCGGCCGAGGTCGCGGCGGCGATGGAGGGCGCGGACTCGGCCGAGGGCAAGGTCGAGGCGTATGTGCGGCGACAGCTGGCGCTGGTGGGGGACCGGCGGCACCGGGCCGTCGTCGCCATCTCCGCGAGCGAGCTCGACGCCGGGGCGCGGGAGAAGATCCGGGCCGCGCACGGTGGCCTCATCGCGATGATCGTCCAGGCGCTCCAGGACCTGGGCCACGAGCAGCCCCGGATGGCGGCGATGCTGCTGCAGGGCATCGTGGACGCCGCGGTGCGGCGCATCGAGCTCGGGGTGGCCGAACAGCCCGACGCCATCACGGAGGCAGCCGTGGCCATGGCGCTGCGCGGGGTCGTCCGGGGCTGACGCCCCCTCCATGCAGCCCCGTCGGTGGCGGCCGCAGCGTGAGCGGTCCGTGCACGGGCAGCAGGCGTGAGGGGCCGCGGCCCAGCAGCCACGGCGGGAGCAGGGTCATGGGGTTCAGGTAGGTCTCGGCCCTGCGCAGGCCCCAGTGGAGGCAGCTCGTCGGGCAGTGCCCCGTCGGGAGTTCCAGGAAGCCGAGCGGGGCGCCCGCCGCGATCTTGTCGCCCTTCTTCAGCCTCGTCCTCACCGGTTCGTACGTCGTGCGCAGGGGCGGCTCCCCGGTGCCGGCCAGCTCCACCGAGACCACACCGCGCCCCGCCACCCGCCCCGCGAACGAGACACGGCCCTTGGCCACCGCGCGCACCGGAGAGCCCACGGGGGCGGCGAGATCCACGCCCCGGTGGCCGGCGCCGTAGTCGGTGGCCGGGGGTTCCCAGCCGCGTACGACCGGAGGGCGGGCGCCCACGGGCCAGGTCGAGGCCACCGCGGGGCCGGGAGCCGGCGCCGGACCGGGAGCCGGGGCCGGACCGGGAGGCGTGGTCAGGACGGTCGCGAGCAGGGCCGCCAGTGTCGGCAGCAGCAGTTCCAGACGCATGTGAGACATGCGAGAACCGTCCCCGGCCGGACGGATCCGCGGGGATCATGGACCGGATCTGTGGACGACCGGACGGTTGTGGAAAACACCGTCACCCGGTCGAGCTCGGGGGCATCACCCGGTCGAGGTCAGCGGCGTCGCCGGTCAGAGGCAGTGGCGTCACCCGCCGCCCCGCGGGTCCCGTACACTTCTTTTGGCGATCCGGGTCACCGGGTCGACTTCGCACGCCCCGACATCAGGTCTTGAAAAAGCCGGTGTCAGCGCCCCTCGGTCCCTGGTGACAACCAGTGGCAAGGCGCACAGCGGGCGTCAGGCGCGAGTGCCGTCCGGCACACGCGGCACAACCGAGAATCTCAAGGAGAACGGCCATGGCCGTCGTCACGATGCGGGAGCTGCTGGAAAGCGGCGTCCACTTCGGTCACCAGACCCGTCGCTGGAACCCGAAGATGAAGCGCTTCATCTTCACCGAGCGCAACGGCATCTACATCATCGACCTGCTCCAGTCGCTGTCGTACATCGACCGCGCCTACGAGTTCGTCAAGGAGACCGTCGCCCACGGCGGCACGGTCATGTTCGTCGGCACGAAGAAGCAGGCGCAGGAGGCCATCGCGGAGCAGGCCACCCGCGTCGGCATGCCCTACGTGAACCAGCGCTGGCTGGGCGGCATGCTCACCAACTTCTCGACCGTCTACAAGCGTCTGCAGCGCCTCAAGGAGCTCGAGCAGATCGACTTCGAGGACGTCGCCGCTTCGGGCCTCACCAAGAAGGAGCTTCTCGTGCTCTCGCGCGAGAAGGCCAAGCTGGAGAAGACCCTCGGTGGTATCCGCGAGATGCAGAAGGTGCCCAGCGCCGTCTGGATCGTGGACACCAAGAAGGAGCACATCGCGGTCGGCGAGGCCCGGAAGCTCAACATCCCGGTCGTCGCCATCCTCGACACCAACTGTGACCCCGACGAGGTCGACTACAAGATCCCGGGCAACGACGACGCGATCCGCTCCGTCACCCTGCTCACCCGCGTGATCGCCGACGCCGTCGCCGAGGGCCTCATCGCCCGTTCCGGCGTCGCCACGGGCGACCAGAAGCCGGGCGAGAAGGCCGCCGGCGAGCCGCTCGCCGAGTGGGAGCGCGACCTGCTCGAGGGCGAGAAGAAGGCTGACTCCGAGGAGGCCGCCGAGGCCCCCAAGGCCGAGGAGAAGCCGGCTGAGGCCGCCGCCGAGGCTCCGGCCGCCGACGCCCCGGCCGCCGAGGCGCCCGCCGCGGACGCCGAGCAGGCCTGACCTCACAGGTTCGGTAGTTGACGGCGGGGGCCCGATCGGCCCCCGCCGTTCACCCGTAGACCTCCGTAGATCTTTCAGACTTCGAGAGAGAATTTTCGATCATGGCGAACTACACCGCCGCCGACGTCAAGAAGCTCCGTGAGCTCACGGGCGCCGGCATGATGGACTGCAAGAAGGCGCTCGACGAGGCCGAGGGCGACGTCGACAAGGCCGTCGAGGCGCTCCGCATCAAGGGCCAGAAGGGCGTCGCCAAGCGCGAGGGCCGCTCCGCCGAGAACGGCGCCGTGGTCTCCCTCATCGCCGACGACAACACCTCGGGTGTCATCGTCGAGCTGAAGTGCGAGACGGACTTCGTCGCCAAGGGTGACAAGTTCCAGGCCGTGGCGAACAACCTCGCCGCCCACATCGCCAAGACCTCCCCGGCCGACCTCGAGGCGCTGCTCGCGTCCGAGATCGAGGCCGGCAAGACCGTCCAGGCGTACGTCGACGAGGCCAACGCCAACCTCGGCGAGAAGATCGTCCTGGACCGCTTCGCGCAGTTCTCCGGCGCCTACGTCTCCGCGTACATGCACCGCACGATGCCCGACCTGCCCCCGCAGATCGGTGTCCTCGTCGAGCTGGACAAGGCCGACGCCGACGTCGCCAAGGGCATCGCCCAGCACATCGCCGCCTTCGCGCCGAAGTACCTCTCCCGCGAGGACGTCCCGGCCGAGGTCGTCGAGACCGAGCGCCGCGTCGCCGAGGAGACCACCCGCGCCGAGGGCAAGCCCGAGGCCGCACTGCCGAAGATCGTCGAGGGTCGCGTCAACGGCTTCTTCAAGGAGGCCACCCTCCTCGGCCAGCCGTACGCGCTGGACAACAAGAAGTCGGTCGAGAAGGTTCTCGCCGAGGCCGGTGTCACCCTGAAGCGCTTCTCGCGCATCAAGGTCGGCATCTGAGTCCGTACCGCGATCGACGGTAGACCCCGCTAGGGTCGACAGCGGTCGCCCGCGCACGGTCCTCGTGCGCGACGTACGACCGCAGGATCTGACGAGGAGGCCACTGCCGAGCATGGGATGCGAACGACACCCCACCGGCAGTGGCCTTCTTCGTATGTGTGCCTAGTAAGAGAAGCGAGAACCACATGACCACCAAGGCCGACTCGAAGAGTGACGACGGCAAAGTTGCCGGACGCTTCCTGCTGAAGCTCTCCGGCGAGGCGTTCGCCGGTGGGGGCGGCCTCGGGGTCGACCCTGACGTGGTGCACGCCATCGCCCGCGAGATCGCGGCCGTCGTGCGTGACGGTGCCCAGATCGCCATCGTCATCGGCGGCGGCAACTTCTTCCGCGGCGCGGAGCTTCAGCAGCGCGGCATGGACCGGGCCCGCTCGGACTACATGGGCATGCTCGGAACCGTCATGAACTGTCTCGCGCTGCAGGACTTCCTGGAGAAGGAAGGCATCGACTGCCGCGTCCAGACCGCCATCACCATGGGGCAGGTCGCGGAGCCGTACATCCCGCTGCGGGCCGTGCGCCACCTGGAGAAGGGCCGTGTGGTCATCTTCGGCGCCGGCATGGGCATGCCGTACTTCTCCACCGACACCACCGCCGCGCAGCGCGCCCTGGAGATCGACGCCGAGGCGCTGCTCATGGGGAAGAACGGCGTGGACGGGGTCTACGACTCCGACCCGAAGACCAACCCCGACGCGGTGAAGTTCGACTCCCTCGGCTACGGCGAGGTCATCACGGCCGACCTCAAGGTCGCCGACATGACGGCGATCACGCTGTGCCGGGACAACAAGCTGCCCATCCTGGTCTTCGAGCTGCTCTCCGAGGGCAATATCGCCCGGGCCGTCAAGGGTGAGAAGATCGGCACACTCGTGGGCGACCAGGGAAACCGGGCCTGACCCGAACGACCTGGGCCAGTCTCAAGAGACGGACGCGAGACGTCACTTGAGAGGGATGGACAAAGCCCTGCCGGTCGGACACCGTGCAGGAAAGAGACGCGACGCAGCCGGCCGCCCCGTGCTAGCCGGGCCACTCAAAGACACGCAGGAGCAAGTGGTGATCGAAGAGACCCTCCTCGAGGCCGAGGAGAAGATGGAGAAGGCCGTCGTGGTCGCCAAGGAGGACTTCGCCGCGATCCGCACCGGCCGTGCGCACCCGGCGATGTTCAACAAGATCGTGGCTGACTACTACGGCGCGCTGACGCCGATCAACCAGCTGGCCTCGTTCTCGGTGCCCGAGCCGCGGATGGCCGTGGTGACCCCGTTCGACAAGACCGCGCTGCGCAACATCGAGCAGGCGATCCGGGACTCCGACCTCGGCGTCAACCCGAGCAACGACGGCAACATCATCCGGGTGACCTTCCCGGAGCTCACCCAGGACCGTCGCAAGGAGTTCATCAAGGTCGCCAAGACCAAGGCCGAGGACTCCAAGATCTCGATCCGGTCGATCCGTCGCAAGGCCAAGGAAGCCCTCGACAAGGCGATCAAGGACGGCGACATCGGCGAGGACGAGGGCCGTCGCGGCGAGAAGGAGCTCGACGACACCACCTCGAAGTACGTCGCCCAGGTGGACGAGCTGCTCAAGCACAAGGAAGCCGAGCTTCTCGAAGTCTGAGCCGAGGCTCCAGTCCGAGGAATCAGGGAACCGATCCGTGAACGACTCTTCCTGGGGGGCGCCGCCCAGAACCGGGTATTGGGGACCGCCCGACCAGGGGCCTGGTCAGGGGGCGACCCCGCCAGGTCCCGCGTACGATGCGCAGGACGCGCTGTTTCCGTCTGAGACGCAGCCCATGCCCATCGTGCCCGACGTACCCGTGAACGGCGGAGACCAGGACGACGACCGGGGGGCCACTCGGATGGGCGGCCCCCTGTTCCGTGACGAGCCTCCGCAGGAGCCCATGCCCAGCGCACCACAGCCGAAGCCCGCTCCGGCGGCACCGCAGAAGAAGAGCGCGGGCCGGGATCTGGGGGCGGCCATAGGGGTGGGCGTGGGCCTCGGTGCGGTGATCGTCGCGTCGCTGTTCGTCGTCAAGGCCGTCTTCATCGGCGTCATAGCGGTCGCCGTCGTGGTCGGCCTCTGGGAGCTCACTTCCCGTCTGGCGGAGCGCAAGGAGATCAAGGCGCCGCTCGTGCCGCTCGCGGTGGGCGGCGCGGCGATGGTCGTCGCCGGGTACGTGCGCGGGACCGAGGGCGCGTGGGTCGCGATGGCGCTCACCGCGCTCGCCGTCCTTGTCTGGCGGATGACCGAGCCGCCCGAGGGCTATCTGAAGGACGTCACGGCGGGGGTCTTCGCCGCCTTCTATGTGCCGTTCCTCGCGACGTTCGTGGCACTGATGCTCGCCGCGGACGACGGTCCGCAGCGGGTGCTCACCTTCCTGCTCCTGACGGTGGTCAGCGACACGGGTGCGTACGCGATCGGCTGGCGCTTCGGCAAGCACAAGCTGGCGCCGCGCATCAGCCCCGGCAAGACCCGCGAGGGCCTGCTCGGCGCGGTCACCTTCGCGATGGCCGCCGGCGCGCTGTGCATGCACTTCCTGATCGACGACGGCGAGTGGTGGCAGGGGCTCCTGATGGGCCTCGCGGTCGCGGCGAGCGCCACGCTGGGGGACCTCGGCGAGTCGATGATCAAGCGGGACCTCGGCATCAAGGACATGGGCACGCTGCTGCCGGGGCACGGCGGCATCATGGACCGGCTGGATTCCTTGCTGCCGACGGCGCCGGTGGTGTGGTTGCTGCTCGTGATCTTCGTCGGCTCTGGGTGATAGCAAGGCTGACCTGCGTAAACGTGCGTGAGGGGCTCGTTGTCCACAGGGCGGCGAGCCCCTTGTCGTATGTCTGCGACACTGGAAGGACCATGCCTGTACCCGGAGAACTCACCTTTGTCGCGCCCCGCGGTGCCAAGAAGCCCCCGCGGCATCTCGCCGACCTCACGCCCGCCGAGCGCAAGGAAGCCGTCGCCGCCATCGGCGAGAAGCCGTTCCGTGCCAAGCAGCTGTCGCAGCACTACTTCGCGCGGTACGCGCACGATCCGGCCGAGTGGACCGACATCCCCGCCGGTGCGCGCGACAAGCTCCGCGAGGCGCTGCTGCCCGATCTGATGTCCGTGGTGCGGCACATCAGCTGTGACGACGACACGACCCGCAAGACGCTGTGGCGGCTCTTCGACGGGACGCTCGTCGAGTCGGTCCTGATGCGGTACCCGGACCGGGTCACCATGTGCATCAGTTCGCAGGCCGGGTGCGGCATGAACTGCCCGTTCTGCGCCACCGGGCAGGCCGGTCTCGACCGGAACCTGTCGACGGGCGAGATCGTGCACCAGATCGTCGACGGCATGCGCGCGCTGCGGGACGGGGAGATCCCGGGTGGGCCCGCCCGGCTCTCCAACATCGTCTTCATGGGGATGGGCGAGCCGCTCGCCAACTACAACCGCGTGACCGGTGCCATCCGGCGCCTCACCGACCCGGAGCCGGACGGCCTCGGGCTCTCGCAGCGCGGGATCACCGTGTCGACGGTCGGGCTCGTCCCGGCGATCCACCGGTTCTCCGACGAGGGCTTCAAGTGCCGCCTCGCCATCTCGCTGCACGCGCCGGACGACGAGCTGCGCGACACCCTCGTCCCGGTCAACACGCGGTGGAAGGTGCGGGAGGTGCTGGACGCGGGCTGGGAGTACGCCGCGAAGTCGGGCCGTCGCCTCTCCATCGAGTACGCGCTGATCCGCGACATCAACGACCAGGCGTGGCGAGGCGACCGGCTCGGCCGGCTGCTCAAGGGCAAGCCGGTGCACGTCAATCTCATTCCGCTGAACCCGACACCGGGCTCGAAGTGGACGGCCTCGCGGCCCGAGGACGAGAAGGCGTTCGTGGAGGCCATCGCCGCCCATGGTGTGCCGGTCACGATTCGGGACACCCGGGGTCAGGAGATCGACGGGGCGTGCGGCCAGCTCGCCGCGGCCGAGAGGTAGGCGAGGCAGGCCGAGGGGTACTCTGGCGGGCGTACGCCTCGTACATACATCTGCATATTCCGACAGGGGAGCGCCACAGCGCTGAGAGTGCGGCACCTTGGACAGGTGGGCCGCAGACCCTCTGAACCTCGCCCAGGTCATTCTGGGTAGGAAGTTCGGGCATCACTCAAGCTGTAGCGCCCTGCCCGCGTGCCACCGGCCCCGTGCCGTCGGCCCGCGGGCGGGGCCGCGTCTTCTCCTGGTCACCCAGGAGGAAGTTCCAGTGAGCACCATCGGCACCACCAAGAAGGTCTCGTTCACCGCGCTCGCGGTGGGCGTCGGGCTCGTCGCGGTCTCCGCGTGCGGCGGCTCCGGCAGCGGTTCCGGCGCGTCCGACTCCAAGAGCGTGACGCTCGTCAGCCACGACTCCTTCAACGTCTCCAAGGACGTACTGAAGGACTTCGAGAAGCGGTCCGGCTACCGGGTCAAGGTCCTCAAGGACGGTGACGCGGGCGCCGCCGTGAACAAGGCGATCCTCTCCAAGGACAACCCGCAGGGCGACGTCTTCTTCGGCGTCGACAACACCCTCCTGTCGCGGGCGCTCGACCACGGGCTCTTCCAGTCGTACGAGGTCAAGGGCGCGGAGAAGATCAAGCCGGAGTTCCGGGCCGACCAGGGCAAGCACCGGGTCACGCCCGTCGACAGCGGCGACATCTGCGTGAACTACGACAAGAAGTACTTCGCCGACAAGAAGCTGGCGCCGCCGAAGTCCTTCGACGACCTGGCCAAGCCCGCGTACAAGAACCTGCTCGTCACCGAGAACGCCTCGACCTCCTCTCCCGGGCTCGGCTTCCTGCTCGGCACCGCCGCGAAGTACGGCGACGACGGCTGGGAGAGCTACTGGAAGAAGCTCAAGGCCAACGGCGTGAAGGTCGTCGACGGCTGGGAGCAGGCCTACAACGAGGAGTTCTCCGGGTCCGCCGGCGGCAAGAAGGCCAAGGGCGACCGGCCGCTCGTCGTCTCCTACGCCTCCTCGCCGCCCGTAGAGGTGCTCTACGGAGAGCCGCAGCCGAAGCAGGCGCCGACCGGCGTCGCGACCGGCACCTGCTTCCGCCAGGTCGAGTACGCGGGCCTGCTGAGCGGCGCGAAGAACGAGAAGGGCGGCAAGGCGCTCCTCGACTTCCTCGCGGGCAAGGAGTTCCAGGAGGACATGCCGCTGAACATGTTCGTGAACCCGGTGCGTGAGGGCACCAAGCTGCCGAAGCTGTTCACCGAGCACGGCGTGACGGTCGACGCGCCGCAGACCATGGACCCGAAGAAGATCGCCGACAACCGCGAGCCGTGGATCAAGTCGTGGACCTCGCTCGTACTGAAGTAACCGAAGCAGCCGACGGCACCAAGTCCCGCTTCCGCGCGGGAGCCGGTCGCGGGAGCGCGACGCGGCTCGGTCTCATGGCCGTGCCCGTCGCGTTCTTCGCGCTCTTCTTCGCCTATCCGGTCTCGGCGATCGTCGCGCGCGGGCTGCACGTCGACGGCGGCTGGCGGTTCGGGCGGATCACGGACGTGCTCGGGCAGTCCGACATCCGGCACGTGCTGTGGTTCACCACCTGGCAGGCGCTCGCGTCGACCGCGCTCACGCTGCTGATCGCGCTCCCCGGCGCGTACGTCTTCGCGCGCTTCGAGTTCCCGGGCAAGCGGGTGCTGCGGGCCGTCGTCACCGTGCCGTTCGTGCTGCCGACGGTCGTCGTCGGGACGGCCTTCCTCGCGCTGATCGGGCGGGGCGGGCTCTTCGACGAGCTGTGGGGCGTACGCCTGGACACCACCGTGTGGGCGATCCTGCTCGCGCACGTCTTCTTCAACTACGCGGTCGTCGTACGGACCGTCGGCGGACTCTGGTCGCAGCTCGACCCGCGCCAGGAGGAGGCCGCGCGGATGCTCGGCGCCTCCCGCTGGACGGCCTGGCGGACCGTGACGCTCCCGGCGCTCGGCCCGGCGGTGGCCGCCGCCGCCCTCATGGTCTTCCTCTTCACCTTCACCTCCTTCGGCGTCGTGCAGATCCTGGGCGGACCCGCGTACTCCACGCTCGAAGTGGAGATCTACCGGCAGACCGCGCAACTGCTCGACCTGCCGACGGCCGCGGTCCTGACCCTCGTCCAGTTCGTCGCGGTGGGTCTGGTCCTCGCCGTCCACGCCTGGACGGTCCGGCGGCGCGAGAGCGCGCTGCGGCTCGTCGACGCCTCGGCGGTGGCGCGCAGGCCGCGCGGCGCCGGGCAGTGGGCGCTGCTCGGTCTGGTCATGGCGACGGTCGCGCTGCTGATACTGCTGCCGCTCGGCGTGCTCGTCCAGCGGTCGTTCGACGGCCCCGGCGGCTTCGGCATCACGTACTACAAGGAGCTGACCTCGGCGGACGGCGGCGCCTTCCTCGTGCCGCCGATCGAGGCGGTCTGGAACTCGCTGCGGTACGCGGTCGCGGCCACGGCCATCGCAGTCGTCGTCGGCGGGCTTGCGGCGGCGGCGCTGACGCGCCGGGCGGGACGTCTCGTCCGCGGCTTCGACGCGCTGCTCATGCTGCCGCTCGGGGTCTCCGCGGTGACCGTCGGCTTCGGCTTCCTGATCACGCTGGACGAGCCGCCGCTGGATCTGCGGTCGTCCTGGATCCTGGTGCCGCTGGCCCAGGCGCTGGTCGGTGTGCCCTTCGTCGTACGCACCATGCTGCCCGTCCTGCGCGCGGTGGACGGACGGCTGCGCGAGGCGGCGGCCGTGCTCGGCGCGTCGCCGCTGCGGGCCTGGCGGGAGGTCGACCTGCCGATGGTGCGGCGGGCGCTGCTGATCGCCGCCGGGTTCGCCTTCGCCGTGTCGCTCGGCGAGTTCGGGGCGACCGTCTTCATCGCGCGGCCCGACAACCCGACGCTGCCGGTCGCCGTGGCGCGGCTGCTCGGCCGGGCCGGCGACCTCAACTACGGGCAGGCGATGGCCCTCTCGACGATCCTCATGGTGGTGTGCGCGGTGTCTCTGCTGCTCCTGGAACGCGTCCGGACCGAGCGGACCACGGGGGACTTCTGATGACGGACACCTTGCTGAGTCTGCGGGGCGCGACGGTCCGGTTCGGGGCGCGGGCGGTGCTCGACGCGGTCGACCTCGATGTCGGCGAGCACGAGATCGTGTGCGTGCTCGGGCCGAGCGGCAGCGGCAAGTCGACGCTGCTGCGGGCGGTGGCCGGGCTGCAGGGTCTCGACGCGGGGCAGGTGCTGCTCGGCGGGCGCGACCAGCGCGGGGTGCCCGCGCACAAGCGGGGCGTCGGCCTGATGTTCCAGGACCACCAGCTCTTCCCGCAGCGCGACGTGGCGGGCAACGTGGCCTTCGGTCTCCGTATGCACGGCGCCTCGCGCGGTGAACAGGCCGACCGGGTCGCCGAGTTGCTGGAGCTCGTCGGCCTGCCGAAGGCGCAGCGGCGCGCGGTGGCCTCGCTGTCGGGCGGCGAGCAGCAGCGGGTCGCGCTCGCGCGTGCGCTCGCCCCGCGGCCGCGGCTGCTGATGCTGGACGAGCCGCTCGGACAGCTCGACCGGTCACTGCGGGAGCGTCTTGTCGTCGAACTCCGGGAACTCTTCGACGAGTTGGGCACCACCGTGCTCGCCGTCACGCACGACCAGGGCGAGGCGTTCGCGCTCGCCGACCGCGTCGTCGTCATGCGGGACGGTCGGATCGCCCAGTCCGGCACGCCTCTTGAGGTGTGGCAGCACCCGGCGGACGAGTTCGTGGCGCGCTTCCTCGGCTTCGACAACATCGTCCGGGCGGCCGTCGCGGGCGACGCTGCCGACACGGTGTGGGGCAAGATCCCCGTCCCCGAGGGTGCCCCGGCCGGGCAGCGGAACGTCCTCGTGCGACCCGCCGGAGTGCGGCTCGTCGCCGCCGACGAGGGTCTGCCGTGCCTGGTGACGGCGCGCACCTTCCGCGGCACCCATGTCGCCGTGCACCTCCAGCCGAAGGAGGGGCCGCGCCTGGAGGCGGCGTGCGCGCTGCGCCGGGCGCCGGGGGTGGGGGAGACCGTGGGCGTCGCGTTCGACGCGGAGGACGTGGTGGTGCTCGGCTGAGAGCGTCGGCGGAAACGCGCGTGCCGTACCCGGGAAGTCGATCTACTGTTCGGCCATGACGACACTCAGCCACGAGCGCTACTGCGACGAAGTCGCCCGGCAGATCGACCTCTTGAGAACCACGGTGACCGGCGCGGACCTCTCGGCCACCGTGCCGACCTGCCCCGACTGGACCCTGGCCGAGCTCCTGCGGCACACGGGCGGCGCGGTGCGCTGGAGCGAGCGCCTGGTCGCGACACGGGCCGAGAAGGACATCCCGGAGCAGGACATTCCGGAGCTCGGTGGTCCGGAGGCCGGAGGGCCCCGCGGGGGCGACCCGGCCGCCCTCGACGCCTGGCTGGCCCGTACCGCCGAGCTCGGCGCGGACACCTTCCGCGCCGCGGGCGCCGACGCCGCCGTCTGGTCGTGGTCCGGCGACCACCGCGCCGGGTTCTGGGCCCGCCGCATGACGCACGAGCTGGCGATCCACCGCGCGGACGCGGCCCTCGCCGTCGGTGTCGCGTACGAGGTCGAGCCGGACGTCGCCGCCGACGCGATCGACGAGTGGCTGGACCTCGTCGCGCTCGCGCAGCGCACCGACCCGGACGACAGCGCGTCGGAGCTCAAGGGCGCGGGACGCAGCATCCACCTGCACGCGACCGACGCCCCGGACGGCCTCGACGCCGAGTGGCTCATCGAGTTCGGCGACGACGGCTTCACCTGGCGGCGCGGCCACGCGAAGGCGACGGCCGCGCTGCGCGGCCCGCTCACGGAGGTGCTGCTCGCCTTCTACCGCCGGCGGCCGCTGGACGGCGGGCACGTGGAGGTCCAGGGCGAGCGGGCGCTGCTGGACTTCTGGCTGGAGCGGGCTTCGTTCGTGTGACGGCGGTCAGGGCCGGGCGGCCGGCGTGATCGCCGCCCCCAGGTCCCGCAGTGCGGCCGGCGCCTCCGCCACCCGGTCCACCAGCGCGATCCGCGACTCCATCGGCCTGCCCCGCGCCAGTGACCGGAGCAGCGGCCACACCGGCAGGTGCTCCGTCCAGTGCGTGCGGTCGACGAGGACCATCGGCGTGGGCTCGCCGCGGGACTCGTAGTAGTTGGGGGTGGCGTTGTCGAAGACCTCCTGGACGGTGCCCGCGGCGCCCGGGAGGAAGACGACGCCCGCGTTCGAGCGGGCGAGGAGGCCGTCCTCGCGGGTGGCGTTGGCGAAGTACTTGGCCAGGTGGGAGGCGAACGCGTTCGGCGGCTCGTGGCCGTAGAACCAGGTCGGGATGCCCACCGAGGAGCCGCCGGCCGGCCAGCGCTCGCGGACCGCGAAGGCCGCGCGCGCCCACTCCGTGACCGATGGCGTGAACGACGGGGCCTTGCCGAGGAGTTCGAGGGCCTCGTCCAGCATCGCGTCGTCGAAGGGCGCCGCGTACGCGCCGAGGTTCGCCGCCTCCATCGCGCCCGGGCCGCCACCCGTCGCGACCGTGAAGCCCGTGCGGGCCAGCGCCCGGCCGAGCCGCGCCGCCCCCGCGTAGGACTCCGTGCCGCGGGCCATCGCGTGGCCGCCCATGACGCCCACCACCCGCGCCCCTGCGCAGTGTTCGTCGAGGGCGTCGGAGATGGAGTCGTCGTGGATGGCGCGCAGCATCGACGAGAGGACGTCGCCGTCCGACTTGGTCTGCTGGAACCAGTGGTACGCGTGGGCGTCGGGTGTCGCCTCGTACCCGCCGTCGGCGAGGCCGGCGAACAGGTCGTCGGGGGAGTACAGCAGGCCGCGGTACGGATTGAACGGCAGCCCCGGGACCGGCGGGAAGACCAGCGCGCCACCGGCCCGCACCTTCGCCGCCGCGTCCTCGCGCATCGGGCAGCCGAGGAAGACGGCGCCCGCCACGTCGGCCGCGAGGAGTGCGGAGGTGCGCTCCGTCAGGTCTATGGCCTGGACGCGGCAGCCCGCGAGGGCGCCGCGTCCGAGGACGTCGTCGAACTCGGCGAGGGACTCGATCTCTCGGCCCCCGCCGGGGAGTTGCGGGGCGGACGCGCGTTCGGGGATCGGCTGCATCCGCCCATGCTAAGCAGGGCGCCCACCGGGGGGCTCGCTCAGCCCTGGACCTCCGAGGCGTCCATCCACATGATCTCCCAGGTGTGGCCGTCCAGGTCGTCGAAGGCGCGGCCGTACATCGTGCCGTAGTCCTGGACCTTGCCGGACGTGGCGCCGGCGGCGACCGCCCTGTCGACGAGCTCGTCGACCTTCTCGCGGCTCTCGGCGCTCAGACAGATCAGCGTCTCGCTGGTCTTCGTGGAGTCCGCGATCTCCTTCTGCGTGAAGTTCGCGTAGTGCTCCTTGCTCAGCATCATCGCGACGATGGTGTCGCTGATGACCACGCACGCGCACTCGTCGCTGGAGAACTGCGGGTTCAGCGTGTAGCCGAGCTCCGTGAAGAACTTCTTCGACGCGGCGACGTCGGACACGGCCAGGTTCACGAAGATCATCTGCTGGTACATGAGTGTCTCTCCCGGTGGGTGCGTGTGCCTTGTGAGTGCGTGTGCCTTACGGAGGGGTAGACATCCGTTCGACACGGAACTCATCGGCCACCGCGAACTTTTTCCCACGGGTTTTCCGAGCCCCGTTTGCCGAGCCCGTTCTCCGAGCCGACGGGGTCCTCAGCGGGCCAGCGGCAGCGCCGCCAACTCCGCGACGAGCCACGTGAGCGGCCCGAACACGGCGGCCAGCGCGCCCGCGCGGAGCGCCGCCGAACCACGCAGCACCGTCGCGGGCGCCCCGAGCCGCAGCAGCGCGGCCGTCGTCTCCTCACGGGACTGCCGTGCCTCGACGGCGGCCATGGCCAGGGTCAGCACGACGCACCCCGCGACGAGCAGCCCGCCGAGCGCGGTGAGCGGGCCTGCCTGCGGGCGCGGCCCCGCGTACAGCGCGATCGAGGCGTACGCGGCCGACGCCACCGCGCACAGCACGCCGAGCGGCCGCCCCACGCGCCGCGCCTCCTCCTGGAGGACGCGCCCGGCCAGCAGGCGCAGCGCGCCCGGCCGTACCGCCTGGAGGAGCCGCCCGCAGAGGTAGGTGAGGCCCGGGCCCGCGAGCATCAGGCCGAGCGCGGTCAGCGCCCAGCCCGCGAGGACGCCCCCGGAGCTGCCGTCGGCGCCGCCCGGCATGGGGACGCCGGAGCGCGGCCCGCCGTCGGAGCCGCTCGCGTACGTCTCCACGGCGAGGCCGGCCGCGAGCAGCGCGACACCCCAGGGGAGGCCGCTCGGCGGCGGGGCCGGGGCGTCCGGTTCCGCGCCGTCGGCGGGCGCGGAGCCGGACTCGGAGCCGGACTCGGAGCCGGACTCGGAGCCGGGCTCGGCTCCGGTGGCCTCGGTGGTGGTCTCGGCAGTGGTCTTGGTCTTGGCAGTGGTCTTGGTGTTGGCCTTGGCGGGCCGGGGCCGCAGCGCGAAGGCGCTCGCCGCCGACGCGGTGAGAGGGACCACGGCGAGCAGGGTGAGCGCCCCGGCGAGCGGCAACGGCCGCTCGGCGGCCAGCATGTCGGCGGCGGCCCCGTCGAACGGGAGCCCCGAGACGTCGCCGCGCAGGTGCAGGAAGAACAGCAGCGCCACCATGGAGCCGAGGGCGCAGGCCACGGCCGTGGAGACCGTCGCGAGCACCATCAGGCGGGTGGGGCCGAGGCCCACCGCGGAGAGCCCGCTGCGCGGCCGGGTGCCGGGGTCGGTACGGGCCACGGCGACGGCGAAGTACACGGTGGCGGCGATCGGCGCGAGACACCACGTGAGGCGCAGCACGGCCCCGGCACCCGGGTGCTCCAGCGCGTACGCGAGGGTGCACAGCAACAGGAACCCGGTCCCGGCGGACGCGGCGGCGACGAGGAGGCGCCGCAGCTGGACGAGCGGGTGCGCCCCGCGGGCTAGACGGAGAGCGAGCACGCGGCCCGGCCTTCCGTGTTGACGACGGAGGGGGCGGTGATGGCGCCGGTGGGGCCGGGGGTGGCGACTGTGGTGGTGATCGCGCCGGTGGCCCCGAGGGTGCCCGTGGTGCTGACGGTGCTCACGGTGCTGGGGGCGCCGACCGGTTCTTCTGACGGTTCCGGTTTTTCCGATGCCTCTGGTGCTGTTGATGCTGTTGGTGCGGCTGGCGTGACTGGTGCGGCTGATACCGGACCGTCGTCCGCCGCGTCCGCCGCGTCCGTCCCCGGCAGGTGCACCGTGTGCACGCGGCGGCCGTCCATGAGCGTGACGGTTCGGTCGGCCAGGGCGGCGACCTCCGGGTCGTGCGTGGCGAGGACGACGGTGATGCCGTGGGAGCGGGCCGCCGTCGTCAGGGTGCGGAGCGCGTGTGCGCGGTCGGCGCGGTGGAGGGGGGCGGTCGGCTCGTCGGCGAAGAGCACGGACGGCGTGGTGACCAGGGCGCGGGCGATGGCGACGCGCTGCCGCTCGGACTGGAGGAGCGCGTGCGGGCGCTTGCGGGCGCACGGGCCGATGTCGAGGCGGTCCAGCCACTCCTTGGCGGCGGGCTTGGCGACCCGGTGGGGGGCGCCGCGCAGCATCAGCGGCAGGGCGACGTTCTCCCAGGCGGTGAGCTCGGGGACGAGGCGCGGTTCGGGGTCGATCCAGCCGAAGCGGTCGCGGCGCAGCCGTTCCCGTACGAGCGGGCGCATCGTGTGGACGGGGGTGCTGTTGAACCACACTTCACCCCGCTGGGGGAGCAGCTGCCCGGACAGGCACTGCAGCAGTGTCGTTTTGCCACAGCCGCGCGGGCCGTTGACGGCGAGGATCTCGCCCTCGCCGACACCGAGCGAGACGCCGGTGAGGGCGGGGGAGCCGTTGTGTGTGACGTGCAGTGCGCGTGCCCACAGCACGTCGTTGTCCGGCGGGGCCACCATGGCGTACACCTCGGTTCAGATCAGTTTGCCTCCCCCGTACGGGGGAACGAAGGCGGGGCCGATCGGTCACTGGGCACGCTAGGGATTCGGGCGTACCTGCCCGGAAAAGACGCGGCCCGGGGGCGCCCGTTCTCACTCGAACGGGCGCTCCCGGGGCCGGTGTTCATCACTCGATCATACGAAAGCCCGACCGAGGGATCAGAGCTTCGTCCACGCCTCCGTGAGGACCTGCCGCAGGATGCCCTCGATCTCGTCGAAGGTCTCCTGCGTGGAGATCAGCGGCGGGGCGAGCTGGACGACCGGGTCGCCGCGGTCGTCGGCACGGCAGTACAGGCCGTTGTCGTAGAGCGCCTTGGAGAGGAACCCGTACAGGACGCGCTCGGTCTCCTCGTCGTTGAACGACTCCTTGGTGTCCTTGTCCTTCACCAGCTCGATGCCGTAGAAGAAGCCGTTGCCGCGGACGTCGCCGACGATCGGCAGGTCGAGAAGCTTGCGGAGGGTCTGGTAGAACGCGTCCTCGTTGTCGAGGACGTGCTGGTTGAGACCCTCCTTCTCGAAGATGTCGAGGTTGGCGATGCCGACCGCGGCGGACACGGGGTGACCGCCGAAGGTGTAGCCGTGCAGGAAGGTGTTGTCGCCCTTGTAGAACGGCTCGGCGAGCTTGTCCGAGATGATGCACGCGCCGATCGGGGAGTAGCCCGAGGTCATGCCCTTGGCGCAGGTGATCATGTCCGGGACGTAGCCGAACTTGTCACAGGCGAACATCGTGCCGAGGCGGCCGAAGGCGCAGATGACCTCGTCGGAGACGAGCAGCACGTCGTACTTGTCGCAGATCTCGCGCACGCGCTGGAAGTAGCCGGGCGGGGGCGGGAAGCAGCCGCCCGCGTTCTGCACCGGTTCCAGGAAGACGGCGGCGACCGTCTCCGGGCCCTCGAAGAGGATCTCCTGCTCGATCTGGTCGGCGGCCCAGCGCCCGAAGGCCTCGGGGTCGTCGCCGTGGATCGGGGCGCGGTAGATGTTCGTGTTCGGCACCTTGTGCGCGCCCGGGACGAGCGGCTCGAAGGGGGCCTTCAGGGCCGGCAGGCCGGTGATGGACAGGGCGCCCTGCGGGGTGCCGTGGTAGGCGACCGCGCGGGATATGACCTTGTACTTCGTGTGGTTGCCGGTGAGCTTGTGGTACTGCTTCGCCAGCTTCCAGGCGGTCTCGACGGCCTCGCCGCCACCGGTGGTGAAGAAGACCTTGTTGAGGTCGCCCGGCGCGTAGTTCGCGAGGCGCTCGGCGAGCTCGACGGCCTTCGGGTGGGCGTAGGACCACACCGGGAAGAAGGCCAGCTCCTGCGCCTGCTTGTAGGCGGTCTCGGCGAGCTCGTGACGGCCGTGGCCCGCGTTGACGACGAAGAGGCCGGAGAGGCCGTCCAGGTACTTCTTGCCCTTGTCGTCGTAGATGTAGGTGCCCTCGCCACGCACGATGGTGGGAACGGGCGCGTTCTCGTACGACGACATGCGGGTGAAGTGCATCCACAGGTGGTCGTAGGCGGTCTGGCTGAGGTCCTTGCTCACGGCTATCGGGTTCCCCACATATAGGTCTGCTTCTTGAGCTTGAGGTAGACGAAGCTCTCGGTGGAGCGCACGCCGGGGAGGGCGCGGATGCGCTTGTTGATGACTTCGAGCAGGTGGTCGTCGTCTTCGCAGACGATCTCCACGAGGAGGTCGTGCGAGCCCGCGGTCATCACCACGTACTCCGCCTCCGGCATGGCGGCCACGGCGTCCGCGACCGGATCCACATCGCCCTCGACGTCGATACCGACCATCGCCTGCCTGCGGAATCCCACGGTGAGCGGGTCCGTGACCGCGACGATCTGCATCACGCCCTGGTCGAGCAGCTTCTGCACGCGCTGGCGCACGGCCGCCTCGGAGAGGCCCACGGCCTTGCCGATGGCGGCGTACGGACGGCGTCCGTCCTCCTGGAGCTGCTCGATGATCGCCAGAGAGACGGCGTCCACGGGCGGGGTGCCGTTCCCATTGCCGCTCCCGCCCGGATTCCCGGTGCGTGAGCCGCGAGGGCTGCTGGGGTCTGCGCTGCGACTTGCCACGACCTCACTGTGCACGACGTCTCGTCACTTCCGCAAGGCCAGATCGATGTAATTCGTTGTCTGCGACTCCGATACTCACGGATTCCGCAGTTCTGGGCCGCTGGGTATGTTGAAAGCGTCGGTACAGCGACTAGGGTGGGTGTCTCATCCATTGGACATCTGACTTGGAGGGCCGCGGAAGTGACCACCGAGCTGCGCCGTCTGCGCAACTACATCAACGGAGAATTCCGGGACGCGGCCGACGGACGGACCACCGAGGTCATCAACCCGGCGACCGGCGAGGCGTACGCGACCGCGCCGCTGTCGGGCCAGGCCGACGTGGACGCCGCCATGAAGGCCGCCGCCGACGCGTTCCCCGCCTGGCGGGACCAGACGCCCGCCGAGCGGCAGCGGGCCCTGCTCAAGATCGCCGACGCGTTCGAGGAGCGGGCCGAGGAACTCATCGCGGCCGAGGTCGAGAACACGGGCAAGCCCATCGGACTCACCCGGTCCGAGGAGATCCCGCCCATGGTCGACCAGATCCGCTTCTTCGCGGGCGCGGCCCGGATGCTGGAGGGGCGCGCCGCCGGCGAGTACATGGAGGGTCTGACCTCCATCGTCCGCCGCGAGCCGATCGGTGTCTGCGCGCAGGTCGCGCCGTGGAACTACCCCATGATGATGGGCGTATGGAAGTTCGCCCCGGCGCTCGCGGCCGGTAACACGGTCGTGCTGAAGCCGTCCGACACCACCCCCGCGTCGACCGTCCTGATGGCCGAGATCATCGGCTCCATCGTGCCGCCCGGCGTCTTCAACGTGGTGACGGGCGACCGCGACACCGGCCGCCTGATGGTCGAGCACAAGACCCCGGCGATGGCCTCCATCACCGGCTCCGTGCGCGCCGGCATGCAGGTCGCCGAGTCCGCGTCCAAGGACCTCAAGCGCGTCCACCTGGAGCTCGGCGGCAAGGCCCCCGTCGTGGTCTTCGAGGACACCGACATCGCCAAGGCCGTCGAGGACATCTCGATGGCGGGCTTCTTCAACGCGGGCCAGGACTGTACGGCCGCCACGCGCGTGCTCGTCCACGAGTCCATCCACGACGACTTCGTGACGGCGCTCGCCAAGGCCGCCGCCGACACGAAGACCGGCCAGCCGGACGACGAGGACGTGCTGTACGGCCCGCTCAACAACGCCAACCAGCTGAAGCAGGTCTCCGGCTTCATCGAGCGGCTTCCCGCGCACGCGCGCGTGGAGGCCGGTGGCCAGCGGGTCGGCGAGAAGGGCTACTTCTTCGCGCCGACCGTCGTCTCCGGCCTCAAGCAGGACGACGAGATCATCCAGAACGAGGTCTTCGGCCCCGTCATCACCGTCCAGTCCTTCACGGACGAGGCGCAGGCCGTCGAGTACGCGAACGGCGTCGAGTACGCGCTCGCGTCTTCCGTGTGGACCAAGGACCACGCGCGCGCGATGCGGATGTCCAAGGTGCTCGACTTCGGGTGCGTGTGGATCAACACGCACATTCCGCTCGTCGCGGAGATGCCGCACGGTGGGTTCAAGAAGTCTGGGTACGGCAAGGACCTCTCGTCGTACGGGTTCGACGACTACACGCGCATCAAGCACGTGATGACGTCGATCGAGGGTTAGTACCCCCTTGGCCTGGGCTAATTGAGATGCCGGGCCCCGCCGCCCCCGCGTACCGTTGCGTACGCGGGGGCGGCTCCGTGGTGTGCTTCCTTCTTTTTCTTCTCTGCAAAAGATCCGTAGCGCACCCACTCCCCGCCCCCGCATTTCTCTGCACCACGGGGGTGGGACCTGATGACGACGACCGTGACCGACGACCTCGCGGGGCTGCTGCTGCGCCGCCGGCAGAGCGTGTACGTTCCCGAAGGTGCCGGACGGTCCGCCGTGACCGATGCCGGCGTCGTCGTCCTCGAAGCCGAACTCGCCGACCGCGGGCACCTGCTGACCGCCCCGCTGCGCCGCGCGCTGACCGCGCTGTCCGCCGACGACCTCGCGACGACCGGGCGCAAGCTGCTCGCCGACGTCGACGCGCTGATGGGCTCCGACCGGCACCACGCCCCGCTGTTCGCGCGGTTCCCCGCCGAGACGGCGTACCAGCCCGCGTACGAGCGCTACACCACCGTCGTCGCCGAGTACCTCGCCGCCCAGCCGCACCAGCCCTGCATGAACTGCGCGGGCACCAAGGCGAGCGTCCGCGCGGTCGCCCCCTGCGCCCACATCCTGTGCGACGACTGCCTCGGCGCGAAGAGGCACGTCTGGTACTGCTGCGACCAGTGCTGCGAGTGGTACACCTGCCCGATCTGCGAGCAGCGCTACGAGACCGACGGGCCCACCGACCCCTGGCTCGACACCGGCGCCGGCCTCGGCGGTGACGGCGGCCCCGTCCTGCGCGCCCTGCGCCTCGGCGCGCCCGGCGACGCCGCCGCCGAGCTCACCGCGCTGCTCGCCCGCCGTACGCCCCTGAACCCGCAGGACCACGACGACCTCGTCCTGCTCCTCGGCCACCTGGACCCGGCCGCGGCGGCGGACTGGCTCCCGGCCGCCATCCCGCTGCGCGAGAGCAAGGCCCTCGCCCTCGCGCCGCTCCTCGACCTGCCCGACGTGCGCCCGCTCGTCGCGCGGTACGCGGACACGGCGACCGACGTGCTGCGCCTGCTCGTCGTACGGTCCGGTGGCGACCCCGACCTGCTCGAACTCCCGCGCCTGCGCGGCCTCCCGCGGCCCGTGCGCCGCGAACTCCTCGCCCTTCTCGACGGGTTCGGCTTCCGGCGCCTCGCCGAGGACATGGCCCGCCACCCGCGCGCGTGGAAGCGGGCCGGCGAAATACTGCACCCCTTCGAGCGGGCCCACCGGCACGCGCGCGTGGCGCTCGCCTTCGCCACCCTGCGCGGGACGCGCGTCGGCGACGGCGCGCTCGGCGAGGTGCTGCTCGCCGAGGCCGCCCGGCACGGCGACGTCCGCCTCACCGGCGACCGGCTGCGCGTCGTCACCTGGCAGGCCCGCGTCGAGGAGGCGCTCGCCCGCTGGGACGTCGAGGCGGCGGTGCGGCTCCTGAGCGAGCGCCCCGGCGAACTCCTGCGCCGCCTCGACCTGCTGCTCGCCCGCTCGGGCGCCACGACGCTCCCCGACACGGTGGGTGAGGCGCTCGCCGCCGCACTGCCGCACTCCGGCCCCGGTCCGCTGCTCGGCGCGTACGGCCGCATGAAGGTCCGCGCCGAGGCGGGGCACCGCCGTGTCTTCTTCCCGCGCGGGCGTGTCACCAAGGCGTACGCGGTCGAGGACCACCGCCCGCCGCTGCCCTCCCGCGTCACCGGCCGCGCCGGCGAGCTGATCGCGGCGGAGGCCGTCCGGCGCCTTGCCGCGCGCGAGGGCGAGCGGTACGACGTGGCCGTCCTGGACGCCTCCCTCGCCGACCTGCCCGTGCCGTTCGCCGAGCGGGCGTCGGCCGCCTCGCTGGTCGCCGTGCCGCGCGGCAGCTCCCTGCCCGTGCCCGCCGACAGCGAGACCGTGCGGCTCTTCCTGCACTGGACGCAGCCCAAGGGCGTGCGCGTCGACCTCGACCTGTCCGTCGCCCTCTACGACGGCCTGTGGCGCTTCGTCGGACTCTGCGACTACACGCAGCTGGAGCACGCGGGCGGCGCGGCCCGGCACTCCGGCGACCTGACCTCGGCGCCCGCCCCGCACGGCGCGACCGAGTACCTGGACCTCGACCTGCCCCGGCTCGCGCACACCGGGGTGCGGTTCGTCGTGCCCGTGGTCCTCTCGTACAACGACGTGCCGTTCGACGAACTCCCCGACGCATTCGCCGGGTTCATGGCGGTCGAGGGCAAGGAGCGGGCCCGCTACGACCCGCGCACGATCCGGCAGCGCTTCGACCTCGGGGGCGACGCCAAGCTGCGCGTGCCGATGATCGTCGACATCCGGGAGCGGCGTGCCTGGTGGGCTGATGTCACCCTCGCCACGACCGGCACCCACCACGACGTGTGGGGCTACCGCAAGCAGATCGGCCGCATGGGCAACGACCTGCTCGACACCTTCCAGCCGTGCGGCCGGGCCACCCTGTGGGACCTCGCCTGCTGGACGGCGGCGGCCCGCACCGACGGCGACGTGTACGTGCGCGGCCGCGGCCACGTCCTGTGGGGCTACCGCCGCGCCGAGGACGAGCCGCGCGCCGACTTCGCGCTGCGCATACGGGACGGCTGGGAGCCCGACGCGCTGTGCGCGGAACCGGAGTTGACGGACCGTGCCGCCCTGCTCGCCCTGCTCCACGGCGAACTGTCCGGCGCGGAGCGCGCCGCGTCCGGCACGGCGTACCGCCTGTACCCGGGGCCGGTCGACGCCGCGCCACTTGACCGGGTCACCGCGGGGGACCTGGCGGGGTGGCTGGACCCGGCTTGACGTACGCCGGGTGATCGACAAGGTGTCGGCTCCACGCGGCGGGGCTCGACGCTGCGTCCATTGCCGCGCCCGCGCGCGGAGGCGCATGCTGCCGGGGTGCGAGCGAACCCCGTAGCTTCCCCCGTGTCCCGCCGTTCCCTGCTGCGCGCCCTGGGCGGCGGTGCGGCCGTCAGTACGCTCGCGGGCTGCGGCGTGCCCGCGGCGTACATCGGACCGGGGGAGCGGTCGGCGGCGGACCGCTCCCGCCAGGACAAGAAGCTGGCCTTCGCCAACTGGCCGCTCTACATAGACACCGACGACAAGGACAAGACGAAGCGCCCCTCGCTGGACGCCTTCGAGAAGCGGACCGGGATAGACGTCCGCTACACGGAGGAGATCAACGACAACGACGAGTTCTTCGGCAAGATCAGCCCCTCCCTGATGAACCACCAGGAGACCGGCCGCGACCTCATCGTCATCAGCGACTGGATGTGCGCGCGCTTCGTGCGGCTCGGCTGGGTGCAGGAGATGGACCGGGCCGCGCAGCCCAACGTCACGAAGTACCTGGACCCGCTCCTGCGTTCCCCGCACTTCGACCCGGGGCGGAAGTACACCGTGCCCTGGCAGTCGGGCATCACCGGCATCGCGTACAACAAGCGGAAGCTCGGCCGCGAGATCAAGCAGGTCTCCGACCTGTGGGCGGACGACTTGAAGGGCCGCGTCACCCTGCTCTCCGGCCTCGACGAGGCGTTCGCGCTGCTGCTCCAGGGCGACGGTGTCGACGTCACCAAGTGGCAGGCCGACGACTTCCACCGGATGTGCGACAAGGTCGAGAAGATGGTGGACAGCCACCACATCCGCCGCTTCACCGGCAACGACTACATCAAGGACCTCTCCAGCGGAGACGTCCTGGCCTGCCAGGCCTACAGCGGCGACGTCATCCAGCTCCAGGCGGACGACCCGGACATCGAGTTCGTCGTCCCCGAGGAGGGCGCGGAGCTGTGGGCCGAGTCCCTGATGATCCCCAACCTGGCCCGCCACAAGCACAACGCCGAGCGGCTCATCGACCACTACTACGACCCCGAGGTCGCTGCGGAACTCGCCGCCTGGGTCAACTACGTCTGCCCCGTCCCCGCCGCCCGCGACATCCTCGCCTCCGCCAAGGACAAGGAACTCGCCGCCCTCGCCGAGGACCCCCTGATCTTCCCCGACGACGCGATGCGCGAACGCCTCGCCATCGCGCGCGACATCACGTCGAAGGAGCGGACGGAGTTCGCGAAGCGGTGGAACGCGTTGGCGGGGTTGTAGGGGCAGGCGGCCCGGCCGGTCGCCCGTGTGCCGGTGGGCCGCTCACGACCGGCGCCGGCGTACGAACTTCCGGGCGTCCTCGGCCGCGTACGTGATGTGCAGCCGCCAGACCTCCAGCTTGTCCTCCACTCTCGACGCGATCTTCCGCCACTTGAACCAGGGGGGCAGCTCCCGGAACGGGACGAAGGTCAGCGTGTCGTCGACGGCGTTCTCGGCGAAGCCGCCGTGGCCCTCCGCCCGCAGTGCGGCGTACAGCTCCGGCGTCAGTTCGCCGTTGAGCCGGGCCGCGTGGCCCGCCGCGGTGTACGCGAAGCCCCGCTGACCGCGGTCCGCCAGCCGCATCGCCTTGAGGATGCGCGGTGAGGCCTCCGCCAGCGTGCAGTTGAAGGCCAGGCCGATGGCCGCCGTGCCGAGACGCGGCTCTCCCCGCTCGTACGCCGCGTCCCAGTCGGCGGGGTCGTCGATGCCGAGCAGGCCCTTGCCGCTCTCCCAGTCCCATTCGGATGCCATGTCCGACCCCTTCGCCCCATCCGTTCGTCGCCCGGCAGCCGGACTCAGCGGAGTGCCGCCGTGACGATGCGCTCGGTCACCGGGTTCATGTCCCTGCCCTTCGCGTCGGTCGCGTTGACCGAGTAGACGAGGGTACGGGAGCCGTTCTCGGCGGAGGCGATGATGTTCGTGTAGCCGTAGCGCGAGCCGGTCTTGAACCACATCACCTTGCCGCCGACCTCCATGCGCTGTGGGCCGGCCCCGAAGGTGGGTGCGGGTGCGCCCGGTGCGAGGCGGGGCAGTGTGAGCATCTCCTTCAGCTGCGGTCGCGGCACGACCTTTCCCGCGAACAGCGCCTGTGTGAACGTCTCCAGGTCGGCCATGGAGGAGATCATGTCGCCGGCGGCGAAACGGTCGTACTGGTTCCACTCGGTGACGTCGACGAGGCGGGTGGTGCCGTCCGGCTGGATCCTCTTCTGGTAGCCGCGGTTGTGCGGGCCGTGGATGCGGAGGTCGGTGCCCGGGAAGTACGTGTCCCTGAGGTGGAGCGGCCGGAAGATCCGCCGGGCGGCCTGGTGGGCGTACGAGTCGCCCGTGACCTTCTCGATCAGCAGGCCGAGCACGGTGTAATGGATGTTGCGGTAGTGCTGCTCGTCGCCCGGGGCGTGCAGGGGGCCCTTGGCGATGGCGGAGGCGAGGACGGTCCGCGGGTCCAGTGTGTCGTAGCGGTGGGTGAACTCGTCGTCGAAGCCGTCGCCCGCGTCGAGGCCACTGGTGTAGTTGAGGAGGCTGCGGACGGGGATGGGGTCGAACTTCTTCGTGAACAGGCCCGGCATGTAGTGCTGCACGGGCCTGTCGAGGTCGATCCGGTTTTCGGCGGCCAGCTGCAGCACCAGGGCCGCCGTCAGGATCTTGGTGATGGATCCCGCGCGGAACCTGCCGTGCGGGTCGGCCTTGCGGTGCGTGACCAGGTCGTGCACGCCCGAACTGCCGCGCCAGACACCGTCCGTGCCGCCGACCCGGACGAGCGCGGCCGTCGCGTCGGCGTTCGGCAGCCCCTTGATCGCTTCGCGCAGGGCCTTGGCGTCGGGTCTCGGGACATCGGTGGGGGCGGCAGCGGTGGGGGCGTGCGGAGAGTGGGCGAGCGCGGGGGCGGCCGCGGCGCCGGTCAGGCCGAGGACCAGGGCGGCGGCGAGAGCGGCACGTGCCGGGAACAGCATCACGGTGACTCCTGGGGCGGTCGGGACGATGTGCTGTTCCCATCCTGGTGACGCCGGGGCGCGGGGCGGATCGTCGGCGGGGAGGGCGCGGTCCCGGGGAGTCGTCGGGGTCAACGGCTATGTGGATGTGGGGTATTGGCCGGGGTTGCCCCCTAGGGGGTGCTGGGCCCCCGGGGGCACCCGGCCGACCTGCCTCACGCAGGCGCGCGCAGCGCCTGAAGGACGTCGATGCGGTTCGTGGTGATGGAGTCGATGCCCGTGTCGAGCAGGCGGCGCATCGAGCGGCGGGTGTCCGGGGTCCAGGCCGAGACGAGCAGGCCCTGGCGGTGTACCTGGGACACCAGGTCGCGGTCGACCAGCGGGAAGCGGTAGTTGAGCCAGCGCGGTTTCACCGCTGTCAGCAGGACGGGGCGGGGCGGGGCCAGGGTGGTCCAGGTCAGCGCGATCTCGGCGCCCGGATCCGCTTCGCGTACGGCGAGCATCGTGCGGCCGCCCGCGCAGTAGTACACGCGGTCCGCCGCGCCGCACTCCGCGACGACCCCGACGACCGTGCGCACCGCGTCGTACGTCGCGCCCGGCAGGTCGAGCATGAGCCGGTGCCCCTCGGTGGCCGCGATGGCCGCTTCGAGGGTCGGGACGCCGCCCTCGGTGAGGCCCTCGACCTCGGCCGAGGAGAGGGCGGCGAGCGGACGTTCGTACCCCCACAGGCGCTTGAGCGTCGGGTCGTGCAGCAGGACGGGTACGCCGTCGCTGCTCAGTCGGACGTCGATCTCCACCGCGTCCGCGCCCCGTTCGATCGCGGAGCGCAGGGACGGGATCGTGTTCTCGCGGACGCGGTAGGGATCGCCTCGGTGGGCCACTGCAGTCACGATGCGCATGAGCCCATTGTGATCACGGGACGGGCGTTATGGGGCGAGCCACGTCTCCGTGTACGTGTCGATCTCGGCGGCGATCCTCGCCTTGCCCGCCGGGTCCAGGAAGGACGCCTCGACGGCGTTCTTCGCCAGCGCCGCGATGCCGCGCTCGTCGAGGTCGAGGAGGCGGGCGGCGACGGCGTACTCGCTGTTCAGGTCGGTGCCGAACATGGGCGGGTCGTCGGAGTTGATCGTGACGATCACCCCGGCGTCCACGAACTGCTTGATGGGGTGCTCGTCGAGGGTGCGGACCGCGCGGGTCGCGATGTTCGAGGTCGGGCAGACCTCCAGCGGGATGCGGTGCTCGGCGAGGTGGGCGAGCAGCTTCGGGTCCTGCGCGGAGGTGGTGCCGTGGCCGATGCGCTCGGCCCGCAGATGGGTGAGCGCGTCCCAGACCGTCTCGGGGCCCGTGGTCTCGCCGGCGTGCGGGACCGAGTGCAGGCCCGCCTCGATCGCCCGGTCGAAGTACGGCTTGAACTGCGGGCGCGGCACGCCGATCTCGGGCCCGCCGAGCCCGAAGGAGACCAGGCCCTCGGGGCGCAGCCCGTCGGTGACGGCGAGCCGGAGCGTCTCCTCGGCCGACTCGAGCCCCGCCTCGCCGGGAATGTCGAAGCACCAGCGCAGTACGGTGCCGAACTCGCTCTCGGCGGCCTTGCGGGCGTCCTCGATGGCGTCCATGAAGGCGCGGTCGTCGATGCCGCGGCGGACGGAGGAGTACGGGGTGATGGTCAGCTCGGCGTAGCGGACGTTCTGCCGCGCCATGTCGCGGGCCACCTCGTAGGTGAGCAGCCGTACGTCGTCCGCGGTGCGGATCAGGTCGACGACGGACAGATAGACCTTGATGAAGTGCGCGAAGTCCGTGAACGTGAAGTAGTCGGCCAGCGCCTCGGGGTCGGTCGGCACCGCGGAGTCGGGGTGCCGGGCGGCCAGCTCGGAGACGATGCGGGGGGAGGCCGAGCCGACGTGGTGCACGTGCAGTTCCGCCTTGGGGAGCCCGGCGATGAACGCGTGCGGGAACGCGTGCGGGTCCTCGGCTCTTGCGGCTGCGGCCGCGGTCTGCTGCTCGGTCACGGTTTCCTCCCCAGGAACGGGTCTGATCGGCTGATCGGTGAGTCGGGATCATCGTAGGCGGCGGTCGGCGCGGAAAAAGTGAGGGCCGTAGCATGACGGAACGTATGAAAGAGGTGACCCGTCATGTCGGCCGAGTCCGAGAGTGATGCCGTGTCCGGCGCGGGTGGCGCCGGGGCGGCGCCGGAGGAGCGGGATCCGTGGGCGCCGCCGCCGGAGGACGCGGTGCCGCCGGCCGAGCGGTGGGGGCCGGCATCGGCCCACGATCAGTGGGCGGCCGCCGCTTCGGCGCCAAGAGCGGTGCCGCCGTCGCCGCCGCCCTTCTCCTCTCCCTCGCCGCCTCCGCCGGCGGGAGGCGCCCAGCCCTTCGCGGCGCCCGGGGAACCGGTGCCGCCGCCTCCGCTCTCACCGGACGGACCGGGGCAGCCGCAGCCGCAGCCGCCGTACGGGTATCCGGGTTACGGGGGCTCGGGGTACGCGGGCCAGCAGGGCTACCCGGGGTATGCGGGCTACCCGGGCTACCCCGGCGGCCAGGGCGCGCCCGGATACGGCTGGCCCGCCATGCCGATGGCGCCCGCCAACGGCATGGGCGTGGCCGGGCTCGTCCTCGGCATCATCGCCACCGTCGGTTTCTGCCTGTGGCCGCTGGCGATCGTGCTCGGCATCCTCGCGGTGATCTTCGGCTCGCTGGGGCGCGGGAAGGCGCGGCGGGGCGAGGCGACGAACGGGGGCCAGGCCCTCGCCGGGATCATCTGCGGAGCCGTGGGCATCGTCCTGAGTGTGGCGCTGCTGGTGGTGCTCCTCGTGATGCCGGACGAGGATTCGGACGCGGGCTCCTCGCCGGACGACGCGGGCTATTCGGCTGTGTTCGCCCCGAGTGCGTAGGGCCCGGCTTGCCTCGCGTGTGTTGCGCCTGGCTTGTCCCGCGCGGGCATGGCGCCCGGCTTGCTCTGCGGGCATGGTGCTCGGCTTAGCCTGCGCGCAAGCGCCCGGCTTGCTCTGCGCACATAGTGCCGTGCTCGCCCCGCGCGCAAGCGCACGGCCTGCCCTGCGTGCATAGCGCCGTGCTCGCCCCGCGTGCAAGCGCCCGGCTTGTTCTGCGCACATAGTGCCGTGCTCGCCCCGCGTGCAAGCGCCCGGCTTGTTCTGCGTGCATAGCGCCGTCCTCGCCCCGCGCGCAAGCGCCCGGCTTGCTCTGCGTGCATAGTGCCGTGCTCGCCCTCCCCGACACATAGCCCCCTCCTCGCCCCGCGCACGTAGCGCCGCGCCCCGTACATAGCGCCACCCTCACCCCCCGTACGTAGCCTCCGACTCGTCGAGCACCGCGCGGAAGTCCGCGGCCAGTCGGGCCGCGTCCGGGGCCTCCAGCGCGGACGTGGTGATGCGCACGGCGGTGGGCGTGGTGATGCGGAAGCGGGCGCCCGCGGCCACCCACCACCCCCGCGACCGCAGCCCGTTGACGACCGCGGACTCGTCGCGCACGGGGACCCACACGTTCATCCCGCTCGCCCCGCGCGCGGCGATCCCGTGCCCCGCGAGCTCCCGGATCAGGGCTTCGCGCCGCTCCGTGTAGGCGCGTCCGGCCCGGCCCACCACCTCGCGCGCCGCGGGGTCGGTCAGCGTCCGCTCGACTGTCTCCTGGAGTACGTGACTGACCCACCCCGAGGTGAGCAGCATCCGCCCCTCGTGGCGGGCCAGTGTGGTGGCGTCGCAGGCGAGGGCCGCCCACCGCAGGTCGACGCTCAGATGCTTGGAGACGGTGCGCACCTGCGCCCAGCGTGCGAGTCCGCCGGTCGTCAGTGAGTGCGAGGCCGCCCCCGCGATCTCGGCGTTGTGGTCGTCCTCGACGACGAGCACATCCGGAAAGCCGTCGAGGACGGCGAGCAGCGCCTCCCGCCGCGCCGCCGTGAAGCGGCCGCCCATCGGGTTCTGCCCCCGCGGGCTGCACACCACGGCCCTGGCGCCCGCCCGCAGCGCGCCGCGCAGCGCGTCCGGCCTGATGCCCTCGTCGTCCACCGCGACCGGCGCCATGCGCAGCCCCAACGCCGGTACGAGGTCGAGGAGATGGTGGAATCCGGGGTCCTCCACGGCCACCGTGTCGCCCGGCTTCAGCTCCACCGAGAGCAGCCGGGCCATGCAGTCCAGCGCCCCGTGCGCGAAGGTCACCCGGTCCTCGGGCACCCCGTCGCGCGCGAACCACTCCCGGGCCAGCTCCTCCAGCCCCGCGAGGCGCGGCGCCGCGCGATGCGAACCGGGCACCGGCGCCACCCGGGCGGGCGGCATCAGCACCGGCAGCAGCTCCGGATCCGGATGCCCGCCCGCCAGGTCGCGCACCCCCTGGGGCGCTCTGGGCGGCCTGCGGGTGCCGACCGCCGGGGCCTGCGCCACGACCGTCCCGCCCCGGCCGCGGGTGACCACGATCCCGCGCTGCCGCAGTTCCTTGTAGGCCGTCGCCACCGTGCCGGCGCTGACCCCCAGCTCGTCGGCGAGCCTGCGCACCGGAGGCAGCGCGTCGCCCGGCGCGAGCCCGCCGTCGGCCACGGCCCGTTCGACCGACGCGGTAATGCCCTTGGCGGTCGAGCCACTGATCACATATTGTGCCACCACGTAATGAATTATGTACCGATACAAAGTGTGAGTCAAGTCGGCCCCCCGCCAAGGGGCGAGCCGGTCAAGGGGGACGGGTGAGCTTAAGTCGTAAGCGGTCCGCGCTGTACGCACGCATACCGGGGGGTGCCGACGGCCGCCGCATGCTGTGGATCGCCCTGATCAACAAGGCGGGGACCGGTCTCTGGATGGGCGCGGCCGCCCTCTACTTCACCCTGGTCACCGGGCTGTCCGTCGCCGAGGTCGGCGTGCTCTTAGGAGTCTCGGGCGCCGTCGGCATCGCGGGCGCGCCGCTCGCGGGCCACCTCGCCGACCGCTTCCCGGTCACCCGCATCATCATCGGGGCCCAACTCCAGCAGGCCATCGCCCTGTTGGCGCTGCTCACCACGGACGACTTCACGCTGCTCCTGCTGTACTCCGCCGTGAACAGCCTCGCCGACCGCGGCGCCAACGTGCTCACCAAGCTGTACGCCGCCCGCATCGCGGGCCCGGAACGCACCAAGTACCAGGCCGTGCAGCGCAGCGTCTCCAACGCGGGCTGGGCCCTCGGCGGTCTCGCCGGTGCGCTCGCCATCGCCGTCGGCACCGCCCACGCCTACCAGGCCCTGCTGATCGGCAACGTGGTCAGCTTCCTCGTCGCCGCGGCCCTCACCCTGCGCTGCGCCGAACCGCCTTCGCCGTCCCGGCTGGTCACCGAGTCCGTGCCAACCGGTTCCGGTCCCGGGACCGCGCCGACGCCCGTCACCCCGACGCCCGTCACTCCGGCGTCCAATCCGTGGCGCGACCGCCCCTACCTGCTCTTCACCGTGACGGAGGCTGCTCTCTTCCTCGACGACGCGGTGCTGCAGGTCGGCATCCCCCTGTGGATCGTCCACGCCACCGACGCCCCGCACGGCCTGGCGCCGCTCCTCATGGTCCTCAACTGCGTGCTGGTGGTCTGCTGCCAGGTTCCGCTCTCCCGGTTCGGCAGCACGCCGGACCGGGCCCGCGCGCTCCTCGTCCCGCTCGCCGCGTGCTTCGTCGTCGGGTGTGCCGCCCTGACCGTCTCCGCGCTCGGTGGCGTGTGGCTCGCCGTCGCCGCTCTCACGGTCGCGGCGATCGCCCTCACCTTCGCGGAGATACTCCACGCCATCGCGTCCTGGGAGCTCTCGATCGCGCTCGCCCCCGACGATGCGCAAGGTGCCTACCTCGGGGTGCACGGCCTGTCCTCGTCGGCCCAGCGCAGCGGCGGACCGCTGCTGGTCACCGCGGTGATCGCGGCGGGCCCGCTCGCCTGGCCGGTCCTCGGCGCGGGCGTGATCGTGACGGTGGCGGCGCAGAGCCGTCTCGTACGGAAGCGGCTGAGCGGGCGCGGCCCCGCGACAGACCGCGTCGCGGTGGGCGACCCAGCGGTGGACGATCCGGTGGTGGGCGACCCGCCGACGCCCCGGGCCACCTGAAGCGCTCCACCCGTCAGACCGTCAGACCCGTCAGACGCGGGACCGCGCCTCCATCAGCGCGAACCCGAGCAGGTTGGGCCCCCGCCACTTCGCGGGGTCCGCCGCTCGCGGGTCGTCGGCCGCGAGGCCGATGCCCCAGACGCGGTCCAGCGGGCTCGCCTCGACCAGGACGCGCTGACCCGTCCCGACGAGGAACTCCCGGAGCGCGGGGTCCGAGGCGAACTTGTGCGTGCTGCCCGCGACCACGATGTCGAACCGCTCACGCGCCCATATCGCCTCGTCGAAACCCCGGACGAGCCGCCCCGCCTTCTTCGCCTCCGCCGGTGTCCGCGCCGCGAGGGCCGCCCGCTCCGCGTCCGCGTCGCCGAAGAGGCGGGCCTTGGCGGCCATCATCCAGTGCTCCGCCGTCGCGTACTCCACACCGTCCACGGTGAAGGGCGCAGGCCACCACTGGCTGAGGCAGCTGGGGCCGAGCGAGCCGTCCCGGCGCGGGGTGTGGCCCCAGAAGTGCAGGTACTTGACCTTTTCCCCCGCGCGCACCGCGTCGGCCAGCGATTCCACCGTGCGGACCGCGTCGATCTTCGTCATGCACGCGAGTCTGGCACGCACCACTGACACTCCGTCCTGGGTTTTCCGGGCCGACTCGACACCTGGTCGACAGATTCCGTCGCGTAACCAAAAGGCAACAACGGAATCACTTGTTGGACTATCACTGCTCTGTCAGGATCGGCACTCAAATCGATCTGGAGCTACGCCGACCCCCGCGGGACGGGGCGGGTGGCGGAGGAGAGCGTCATGCACAACTTCCAGGCGCGGGACCATTTCGCGGACGGTGCGCAGTACATCGCCGGACGGCTGACCAAGGGCACGTCGGGCCGGACCCACGCCGTCGTGGACCCCGCCACCGCCGATGAGGTCTACACGTACGAGCTCGCGGGGACGGACGACGTCGACGCCGCCGTCGCCGCGGCCGCCGAGGCCTTCCCGGGCTGGGCGGGTGCCACTCCGGGCGAGCGCTCGGACGCCATGCACCGCTTCGCGGGCGTACTTGCCGACCGCGCCGAGGAATTCGCGCAGGCCGAGTCGGTGCAGTGCGGCAAGCCGATCAAGCTGAGCCGGGAGTTCGACGTCCCCGGCACCGTCGACAACACCGCCTTCTTCGCGGGCGCGGCCCGGCACCTCCAGGGCCAGTCGGCCGGTGAGTACTCCGGCGACCACACCTCGTACGTACGCCGTGAGCCGATCGGTGTCGTCGGGTCCATCGCGCCCTGGAACTATCCGCTCCAGATGGCCGCCTGGAAGGTGCTCCCGGCGATCGCGGCGGGCAACACCATCGTCCTGAAGCCCGCCGAACTCACCCCCTTCACCTCGCTCCTCTTCGCGCAGGCGGCGACGGAGGCCGGCATCCCCGACGGCGTCGTCAACATCGTCACGGGCGCCGGGAAGGACGCCGGTGAGCATCTCGTCGGGCACCCCGACGTCGCCATGACCTCCTTCACCGGGTCCACCGGCGTCGGCAAGCGTGTCGCCGAGATCGCCACCGCCACCGTCAAGCGGCTGCACCTGGAGCTCGGCGGCAAGGCGCCCTTCGTGGTGTTCGACGACGCCGATCTCGAGGCCGCCGTGCACGGCGCGGTCGCCGGCGCGCTCATCAACTCCGGGCAGGACTGCACGGCCGCCACGCGCGCGTACGTGCAGCGGCCGCTCTACGAAGCCTTCGTCCAGGGCGTCGCCGACCTCATGGAGAGCGTGCGGCTCGGCGACCCCTTCGACCCCAGCACCGACATGGGGCCCCTCATCTCGCACGTGCACCGCGACCGCGTCGCCGGTTTCGTCGACCGGGCCCGTTCCTACGCGCGCGTGGTGACCGGCGGAGAGGTGCTCCAGCACCCCGGCGCGTTCTACAAGCCCACGCTCATCGCCGACGCCGCGCAGGACAGCGAGATCGTGCAGTCGGAGATCTTCGGCCCCGTGCTCGTCGTGGTCCCCTTCGACAGCGACGACGAGGGCATCCGGCTCGCCAACGACACCCCGTACGGCCTCGCCGCCTCCGCCTGGAGCCGCGACGTGTTCCGCGCCAACCGCGCGACCCGCGAGATCAAGGCCGGCTGCGTCTGGGTCAACGACCACATCCCGATCCTCAGCGAGATGCCGCACGGCGGATACAAGGCGTCCGGCTACGGAAAGGACATGTCCGCGTACTCGTTCGAGGAGTACACGCAAATCAAGCACGTCATGTTCGACAACACGGCGGTGGTCCGCAAGGACTGGCACCGCACGATCTTCGGGGACCGGTAACCACGTAACCACGTCGTCACAGGCCGCACGACCGGCGGCCGCCTTCCTCCCGAAAGGGCAACCACGCGCATGGAGCAGTACGAGCCCGACCCCTTCACCCCGGCCCAGCGGGCCGCCATGCGGCGCAGCCTCAGGAACGGCAGGGCCTCCCTGACCCGCCGCGGCATGCTGCGCGCCGCGACGGGCGGCGCGCTCGCCGTCGGCGGGCTCGGGGCGCTCAGCGCCTGCGGGATCCCCGCGGCGGGCAAGGGCCAGGGCGATGTCTCGTCCGAGGACCACTCGGCGGAGGAGAAGCGGATCGCCTTCTCCAACTGGACCGAGTACATGGACGTCGACGAGAAGGACAAGAACCGGCGGCCCACCCTCGGAGCGTTCACGAAACGCACCGGGATCGAGGTCAAGTACACCGAGGACATCAACGACAACGTCGAGTTCTTCGGAAAGCTCAAACCTCAGCTCGCCGCGGGCCAGGAGACCGGACGCGACCTCATCTGCGTCACCGACTGGCTGGCGGCCAGGCTCATCCGTTTCGGGTGGGTCCAGAAACTGGACCCGGCCAACCTGCCCCACGCGTACGCCAACCTGTCCGCCCAGTTCCGCAACCCCGACTGGGACCCGGGGCGCGCCTACTCGTACCCCTGGACCGGCATCTCCACGGTCATCGCGTACAACAAGAAGGCGACCGGCGGGAAGAAGATCACGTCGGTGTCGCAGCTGCTCGACGACCCCAAACTGAAGGGGCGCGTCGGGTTCCTCTCCGAGATGCGCGACACCGTCGGCATGACACTGCTCGACCTGGACAAGGACCCCGCGGACTTCACCGACGACGACTTCGACGCGGCCATCGCCCGCCTCCAGAAGGCCGTCGACAAGAAGCAGATCCGCCGCTTCACCGGCAACGACTACACCTCGGACCTCGCCAAGGGCGACATGGCCGCCTGCCTCGGCTGGGCCGGCGACATCGTGCAGCTCCAGGCCGACAACCCGGACGTCGACTTCCACATCCCCGACCAGGGTTACATCACGTCCACGGACAACCTCCTGGTCCCGAACAAGGCGCGGCACAAGAAGAACGCCGAGCGGCTCATCGACTACTACTACGAGCCGGAGCCGGCGGCCCGCCTCGCGGCGTACATCAACTACGTCTGTCCGGTCGACGGCGTGCGGGACGCTCTCGCGAAGATCGACGCGGACGCGGCGGCGAATCCGCTGATCATCCCCGACCGGGAGATGAAGGAGAAGTCCCGGGCGTTCCGGTCGCTGACGCCGAAGGAAGAGGCCGCGTACGAACAGAAGTTCGCGCGCCTCACGGGTACGTAGCACTGGGCTGGACCGGATCACGTCTGCGGACCGTCTGTGGCTGGTCGCGCCCACGCGGCGGAGCCGCACGTGTCACCGCCCCGCGCCCCTGAAGGGGCGCCCCCTGTTCCCCCTCGACTTCCCCTGGACCCACCATGACCTCTGCTCAAGAAACCGGCGGCGACGTCCGTCTCGCCGGGATCAGCAAGACGTACGGCTCGTTCACCGCCGTGCACCCGCTCGACCTCACCGTGCCGCAGGGTTCGTTCTTCGCGTTGCTCGGCGCGTCCGGCTGCGGCAAGACCACCACGCTCCGTATGATCGCGGGTCTGGAGGAGCCGAGCTCCGGCACGGTCCGCCTCGGCGACCAGGACGTCACGGCCCTGCCGCCCTACAAGCGGCCGGTGAACACCGTCTTCCAGTCGTACGCGCTCTTCCCGCACCTCGACATCTTCGAGAACGTCGCCTTCGGACTGCGCCGGCGCGGCATCAAGTCGGTGAAGAAGCAGGTCGGCGAGATGCTCGACCTGGTGCAGCTCGGCGAGCAGGCCCGCAAGAAGCCGCACCAGCTCTCCGGCGGCCAGCAGCAGCGCGTCGCCGTCGCCCGCGCGCTCATCAACCACCCCAAGGTGCTCCTCCTCGACGAGCCGCTCGGCGCCCTCGACCTGAAGCTGCGCCGGCAGATGCAGCTGGAGCTCAAGCGCATCCAGACCGAGGTCGGCATCACCTTCGTGCACGTCACGCACGACCAGGAGGAGGCCATGACCATGGCCGACACCGTGGCCGTGATGAACGGCGGCCGCGTCGAGCAGCTCGGCGCCCCCGCCGACCTCTACGAGAACCCGCGGACCACGTTCGTCGCCAACTTCCTCGGCACCTCGAACTTCATCGAGGCGGATGTCGATGCCAGGAGCGGCGACGACCTCGTCGTCAAGGCGGGCGACTGCAAGCTGACGCTGCCCACCGCCCGATGTACCGGCCCCACCGCCACCGGCGGCAAGATCCTGGTCGGCGTACGGCCCGAGAAGATCTCCCTCACGCACGCCGACGACGCGGGGCGGATCCCCGAGGGCCGCAACCGCATCACCGGACGCATCGCCGACAGCAGCTTCATCGGCGTATCGACGCAGTACGTCGTCCAGAGTCCCGTCTGCCCGTCCTTCGAGGTGTACGCACAGAACATCGAGCGCGACACCCGCCTCACCCCGGGCGCCGAGGTCGTCCTGCACTGGAACCCCGCGCACACCTTCGGCCTGGACGCCGCCCAGGATGTCGAGGCGGGCGTCGAGAAGGTCGAGGAGGACACCTCCGCATGACGACCGTGACCGACGCACCGCCGCCGAAGGCGCCCGCCCCGGAGGAGCCACCCGCACGCGCGCCGCGCAAGCGCGGGCGGCTCGTCCCCTACTGGCTGCTGCTCCCCGGCATCCTCTGGCTCGTCGTCTTCTTCGCGCTGCCCCTCGTCTACCAGGCGTCGACCTCCGTGCAGACCGGGTCCCTCGAAGAGGGCTTCAAGGTCACCTGGCACTTCGCCACCTACTGGGACGCGCTCACCGACTACTGGCCGCAGTTCCTGCGCTCGGTGCTCTACGCGGGCGCCGCCACGGTCCTGTGCCTGCTGCTCGGCTATCCGCTCGCCTACCTCATCGCGTTCCGCGCGGGCCGCTGGCGCAACATCATCCTCGTCCTGGTCATCGCGCCGTTCTTCACCAGCTTCCTCATCCGCACGCTGGCCTGGAAGACGATCCTCGCGGACGGCGGCCCCGTCGTCGGCGCCCTCAACTCCCTGCACGTCCTCGACGTCACCAGCTGGCTCGGCGTCACGGCCGGCGACCGGGTCCTCGCCACGCCGCTGGCGGTGATCTGCGGACTCACGTACAACTTCCTGCCGTTCATGATCCTGCCGCTCTACACCTCGCTGGAGCGCATCGACGGCCGGCTGCACGAGGCCGCGGGCGACCTCTACGCCAAGCCGTCCACCACCTTCCGCAAGGTGACGTTCCCGCTCTCCATGCCGGGCGTCGTCTCCGGGACGCTGCTCACCTTCATTCCCGCGGCGGGCGACTACGTGAACGCGGACCTCCTCGGCTCCACCGACACCCGCATGGTCGGAAACGTCATCCAGACGCAGTTCCTGCGCATTCTGGATTACCCGACGGCCGCGGCGCTCTCCTTCATTCTCATGGCCGCCATCCTGTTCATGGTGACCTTCTACATCCGCAAGTCGGGGACGGAGGATCTCGTCTGATGGCCGCCCTCTTCCGCTGGCTCCGGCGCAATGTCGTCGTCATCGCGGGCCTGCTGACGCTCGCGTACCTGCTCCTTCCGAACATCGTCGTGACGGTGTTCTCCTTCAACAAGCCGAAGGGGCGCTTCAATTACTCCTGGCAGGAATTCTCGCTCGACGCGTGGAAGGACCCGTGCGGGGTCGCCGACATGTGCGGGTCGCTCTCGCTGAGCCTGCAGATCGCCACCTGGGCGACGATCGGCGCGACCGTGCTCGGCACGATGATCGCCTTCGCGCTCGTGCGCTACCGGTTCCGCGCGCGCGGCGCCATCAACTCGCTGATCTTCCTGCCCATGGCGATGCCCGAGGTGGTCATGGCCGCCTCGCTGCTCACCCTCTTCCTCAACATGGGCGCGCAGCTCGGTTTCTGGACCGTCCTCATCGCGCACATCATGTTCTGCCTCAGCTTCGTGGTGACCGCCGTCAAGGCGCGCGTCATGTCGATGGACCCGCGCCTGGAACAGGCCGCGCAGGACCTTTACGCGGGCCCCGTGCAGACCTTCCTCCGGGTCACGCTGCCGATTGCCGCACCGGGAATCGCGGCGGGCGCGCTGCTCGCCTTCGCGCTCTCCTTCGACGACTTCATCATCACGAATTTCAACGCGGGCTCGACCGTGACGTTCCCCATGTTCGTCTGGGGATCCGCGCAGCGCGGCACGCCCGTTCAGATCAATGTGATCGGTACGGCGATGTTCCTCGTCGCCGTGCTTCTCGTGCTCGCCGGAATGCTGGCCGGCAAGCGCCGCAACAAGCAGCCCCGGTAATCCCCCCATTGCCGAGTGATCCCCGCCATTTCTGAAGGAGTGGAAATCATGGCCCCAAGCGCCATGACCCGTTGGACCAAGTCCCTCTCCGGCGCCCGGCCGGTCTCGTACTGGCTGGACGACCCCGGCAGGCCCGCCCCCGAGCCCGCCCTCACCGGCGACGACCGCTGCGACCTGCTCGTCGTCGGCGGCGGATACAGCGGACTGTGGACCGCGCTCATCGCCAAGGAGCGCGACCCGGAGCGCGATGTCGTCCTCGTCGAGGGCCGCGAGGCGGGCTGGGCCGCCTCCGGCCGCAACGGCGGCTTCTGCGCCGCCTCCCTCACGCACGGCATCAGCAACGGCCTCTCCCGCTGGCCCGCCGAGATCGCGAAGCTGGAGGAGCTCGGCGCCCGCAACCTCGACGAGATCGAGGCGGCCGTCAAGCGCTACTCCATCGACTGCGACTTCGAGCGCACCGGCGAGATCGACGTCGCCACCGAGCCGCACCAGCTGGCCGAACTCCGCGAGACGTACGAGGAGATGGCGGCGCACGGCCTGGCCGGCGGCGCCGAACTCCTCGACGCGGACGCCCTGCGCGAGCACGTCGACTCGCCCACGTTCCTCGGCGGGCTCTGGGACCGCGACGGCGTCGCCATGCTGCACCCGGCGAAGCTGGCGTGGGGCCTGAAGCGCGTCTGCCTGGAGAAGGGGGTTCGCTTCTACGAGCACACACCCGCGCTGGAGCTGGCCGCGGCCGGCGCCGGCATGGCGATCCGCACGCCGTACGGCAGGGTCTTCGCCCGCCGGGTCGCGCTCGCCACGAACATCTTCCCCTCGCTGGTCAAGCGGCTGCGCCCGTACACCGTGCCGGTCTACGACTACGCGCTGATGACCGAGCCGCTGACCGACGACCAGCTCGCCGCGATCGGCTGGCAGAACCGCCAGGGCCTCGGCGACAGCGCCAACCAGTTCCACTACTTCCGGCTCTCCGCCGACAACCGCGTCCTGTGGGGCGGTTACGACGCGATCTACCCGTTCGGCGGGAAGGTGCGGGCCGAGTACGACGACCGGCCCGAGACCTACGCGAAGCTCGCCGGGCACTTCTTCACCTGCTTCCCGCAGCTGGAGGGGGTGCGCTTCACGCACGCGTGGGGCGGCGCGATCGACACGTGCTCGCGCTTCTCGGCCTTCTTCGGCACGGCGCACAAGGGCCGCGTCGCGTACGCGGCGGGCTACACGGGTCTCGGTGTCGGGGCCACCCGGTTCGGCGCCGACGTGATGCTGGACCTGCTCTCCGGCGAGCGGACCGAGCGTACGGACCTGGAGATGGTCCGCACGAAACCGCTGCCGTTCCCGCCCGAGCCGTTCGCGTGGACCGGCGTCGCGCTGACCAAGTGGTCGCTGGCCAGGTCCGACGCCAACGGCGGCAAGCGGAACCTCTGGCTCAAGACGATGGACGGACTGGGACTCGGCTTCGACAGCTGAGCCCCCGCCACCGAGGCGTGGCTGAGCGGGGCGTGATCAACCGGCGCACGCCCCGCTGTCCACTTGTGCCCCCTTCACTACCAACTGGTAGCAGGAACCCGCGTAATGCCCGGCCCGTGGGCCCCTCTCTCCCTGTGACGCACACCGTTGTCGCACAGGAAAGGGAGGCCCGGTATGTCTGGCTCAGGTGGTTCGGGGGCTAAGTCGGCGGTCGAGTGGCTGGTGTCGGTGGCGCCGGATCCGCAGGCCTGCCGATGGGACTGGGAGCGCAATCCCCTGGGGGTGACCCTGCTGCCCGCCGGGCGGCGGTGGGACGTGCTGATCCTGCCCGGCGGACTCGGCCACGCCACGCTCGACGTGCTGACCCGCTGCGTCGACCACCCGGGCCCCGTGCTCGCCGACTTCGGAGACCAGCGCATGGGGTTCTTCGTGCCGGCGGGCACGGTCTCCCGCTGGCTCGGCACGGGCGTGCGCGGCGCGGGTAGCGGCACCTGGATCGTCGTGCCCTACCCGGGCCGGGCGGCGGGCGGCGTCCGCTGGCTGGTCCCGCCGGACGGCTCCGGCACGCTGACCGATCCGGCGCTCCTGGAACTGGCGATGCACGAGGCGGCCGCGGGCCTGGCACGGGACGCGCGGGACGGGGAGTGAGCTCCTACCGGCGCTGTCTCCGGCCCGTCACGCTGATCACCAGCACCATCACCTGCAACAGCAGCGCGGACAGACACCAGCTCGCGACCACGTCCAGCGGCCAGTGGTAGCCCCGCCGCACCAGCCCGAACCCGACGCCGACGTTCAACAGCACGCATCCGACGACCAGTGCGCGCCGGCCGTACGCGCCGCGCAGCAGGGGCAGCAGAAGCAGGACCGCCGCTCCATAGGCGACCGCGGCCGTCGCCGTGTGCCCCGAGGGGTAGTAGCTGCCGTGGCCGGCCGTGCCGGGCGGGCCCGGGCGGTCGATCAGCGCCTTGAGCGGGGCGACGAGGGCGGGCACCGCGGCCATGGTGACGGCGGCCGCGGCGGGCAGCCACCAGCGGAACGTACCGGCACGGCGGGCGCGCCAGGCGGTGTACGCGAGGACGGCCACGAGGACCGGGACCGCGACCGTGACGTTGCCCAGGTCGGCCAGGAACTCGGCCGCGCGGTCGGGGAAGGGGCTGTCGGCCAGCGCGCCCGCCGCGCGTTCGTCGGCCCGGCGCAGCGGCCCGCCGGCGGCCACGGGCCAGGTGAGGAGCGCGAGGAGCAGGGCGCACAGGGCGAGCGACAGGGCCGGGCGCCGGGGGACGGGTGGTGCGGACATGGGCCACAGCCTGGCAGGGATGATCGCCCGTGCGTACGCGAGGGTGCGGTGCGGCGTGCGGACATGCCGAAGGGCCGGCACAAGGGGGGGAGTGTGCCAGCCCTTCGGTCGGCCGGCCGGCCCGGACTGTCCGAGGGGGCCTGCTCGCGCGGGCCCGTCGGGGGGAGTCTCCGAGGCGGCCTACCGGATCGGTGGTCCGCGCGCCCCGGGGGGTGTGGGGCGAGCGGCCGTCCGATCGGTGAGGAGTTCCGGAGCCAGTGGCTCCGGGTGTGTGCGCGAAGGCACTACCAGGACGGGGCTGGGGAGGCTCCGCCGTGGTGTCGCCCACAGTCCCCTGTGGGCGGGGTGTTTCTCTCAACTGCAGAAACCGTACGGCAGCCGGTTGCGGCCCGACAGGTGGATCCGCAACCCGACATGGGGCCCGCACACCTTCTTCACACGCCCCGACGGTCCCCGCCCTGACGGTTCCCGCCCGGCGCGGACGCTCAGACGCGGGCGAATGCGCCCTCGATGATGTCCAGGCCCTCGTTCAGCAGGTCGTCGCCGATGACCAGCGGCGGCAGGAAGCGCAGCACGTTGCCGTACGTGCCGCAGGTCAGCACGAGCAGGCCCTCCGCGTGGCAGGCCTTGGCCAGGGCGGCGGTGGCCTCCGGGTGGGGCTCCTTGGTCGTGCGGTCCTTGACCAGCTCGATGGCGATCATGGCGCCGCGGCCACGGATGTCGCCGATGATGTCGAACTTCTCGGCCATGGCGGAGAGCCGGGCCTTCATGGTGGCCTCGATGTTCTTCGCCTTGGCGTTGAGGTCGAGCTCCTTCATCGTCTCGATGGCGCCGAGCGCACCGGCGCAGGCCACCGGGTTGCCGCCGTAGGTGCCACCGAGGCCGCCCGAGTGCGGGGCGTCCATGATCTCGGCGCGGCCCGTGACGGCGGCGAGCGGCAGACCGCCCGCGATGCCCTTGGCGGTGGTGATCAGGTCGGGGACGATGCCCTCGTCCTCGCAGGCGAACCACTGGCCGGTGCGGCAGAAGCCGGACTGGATCTCGTCCGCGACGAAGACGATGCCGTTGTCGTTGGCGAACTTCACGATCTCCGGCAGGAAGCCCTTCGAGGGCTCGATGAAGCCGCCCTCGCCGAGCACCGGCTCGATGATGATCGCGGCGACGTTCTCGGCGCCGACCTGCTTGTTGATCATGTCGATGGCCTGCTTGGCGGCCTCGGGTCCGGCGTTCTCGGCGCCGGTCGGCCAGCGGTAGCCGTAGGCGACAGGGACGCGGTAGACCTCGGGCGCGAACGGACCGAAGCCGTGCTTGTACGGCATGTTCTTGGCGGTCAGCGCCATCGTGAGGTTGGTGCGGCCGTGGTAGCCGTGGTCGAAGACGACGACGGCCTGGCGCTTGGTGTAGGCGCGGGCGATCTTGACGGCGTTCTCGACGGCCTCGGCGCCGGAGTTGAACAGCGCCGACTTCTTCTCGTGGTCACCCGGCGTGAGCTCCGCAAGCGCCTCGGCGACGGCGACGTAGCCCTCGTACGGCGTGACCATGAAACAGGTATGGGTGAAGTCCTGGAGCTGGGCGGAGGCCCGGCGCACGACGGCCTCGGCGGAGGCGCCGACGGACGTCACGGCGATGCCGGAGCCGAAGTCGATCAGACGGTTGCCGTCGACGTCCTCGATGATGCCGCCGCCCGCGCGGGCGGTGAAGACGGGCAGCACGGAGCCCACGCCACCGGCGACCACGGCGGTACGGCGTGCCTGCAGCTCCTGCGACTTCGGACCGGGGATGGCGGTGACGACGCGGCGCTCCTGCGGAAGGGCAGTCATGAGGGGCTCCTGTTGCTGACGGGGGTGGGGCGACGTTACGGACGCTCTACTGCTTTCTTCGCAGGTTAGGGGTGGCGCCAGGGGGTGGGCATGCTCCACACGGGAGTCGTTGGGCGCGGCCGTTGTCCGTGATGGACATAGGCGGCCGCGGGCGGTGGACATAGCGGAGGTGCCGCCCCGGGCCGCCCGCGGCCCGCCCCGAGCTGCCGCGTTCCCGCGGGTCCCGGGCGCGTACCCGATGAACTCCCCTTGTGGGGACAGTAGATTGGCCCGCGAACCAGGAGAGCGGCAGGCCAGGGGGCAAGAATCATGGATTCCGACGGCACGCAGGACGCGCGGGGCACGCACGCCACCCCTGTGCCGCGCCCGGCGGAGAGCTCGCCGCGCCTGCCCGCGGGCCCGCCGGCCACGCCGCCCACCCTGCCGCCCGCCCCCGCCCGGCCGCCCGCCGCCCAGCCGCCGGTGCCGCGCCGCCCGCCCTCGCACCTCTCGGACACCGCCGACTGGCTGAGCGCGCCGCGCCCGAAGGCCGACCTCGGCATCTGGCGGTTCCGCCACGTCCCGCCGCCGCCGGACGGCCAGGACGGCCGGCGGATGGACCGGGCCCTGGTGGCCGGTCTGCTCATCTCGCTGCTCCTCGGCCTGTTCATCTGGTCCGTGTGGCGGCGTGGAGCCCTGCCCTATCAGACGACGCTCATCAAGCTGTTCATCCCGGAGGAGTGGTTCTATGCGGGGACGCTGCGCCCGAAGGAGCAGCACTGGGAGGGCGCCGAGTACCTGACGGTCGTCGACGGGGCCTTCTTCGGCCTCGTGGTGTACGGCGTCGGCCGCCTCGGCAACTGGACCGAGGCGTTCAGGCATCTCGTCGCCCGTAGGGAACAGCCCGTCCGGGTGATCCGCTCGGTGCTCGGCGCGCTGATCGTCCTGATGTTCGTCTGGCCGGAAGCCTTTCCCGGGGTGTCCTGGGACGCGCTGCCCGTCGCCACCCCCGTGATGTCCCTGACCGCGCTCTTCACCGGCGGATACGAGGTCTTCGAGGCGCAGACCGTCACCTACGGGCTGTACGCGGTGATCACCGCGGCGGTCCTCTGGCCCTTCGCGCGGCTCGGCGACTGGTGGGGAGTCGTGCGCGGCTGGTCCGCCAGGACCGGGCGGGACCCGCGGCTGCCGCCGCGCCCGGCGGGGCCCGCCCCGGTGGCGCCCCGCTCCCAGTGGCCGGAGCTGCGGGGAGCCGGCCAGAACCAGGCGGCCGACGCGCTCTCCGCCGAGGTCCTCGCCGGGCGGATGAACGACGTCGACTGCGTGCGGGTGCGCCGGGCCTGGCGGAAGGCGCAGCGCGATCCCGCCCTGCTCGCCTCGTTCACCGAGACCGTGCTGCGCCGGGGCGCGGCCGCCTGGACGCACCCGTCCGGCGCCCGGGACCTGCCCTCCCGCACCGCACCCCACGACCTGCTCGTCGGGCAGGTGCGCATCGGCCGGTGCGTGCCCGAGGCCCGCAACCCCCAGGCCGCCCGCGGCGCCGGCATCGCCCTGGAGACCGCGGTGCTCGGCACCTCCCTCCTGGCGGTCGGCCCGTCCGGCGCCGGCAAGACCGAACGGCTGATCAGGCCCGTCGTGGAGTCCCTGGCCCTCCAGGCCCTCACCGGCCGCTGCGCCGTCGTCGTGGTGGGCCCCGCGGGCGCGCCGCTCGGCGACGACGACGGCTACGACGTCGTCGTCAAGCTCGGCGACCCCGCCTCCACCCACGACTTCGACCTCTACGCGGGCGCCACGGACCCCGACGAGGCCGCGTCCTTCCTGGCCGAAGGGCTCGTCGGCGACCTCGAAACGGTGGACAGCCGCCGCGCCGCCACGACGCTGGCCCAGCTCCTCGGCCCCTACTGGACCGCGTACGGCCGCTTCCCCTCCGTGTCCGACCTGCGCGAGCTGCTGGAAGGCGTGCCCTCGGCCGTCTCACAACTGCGCACCGCCCTCGCCGCCGAGGAGCACGCCGTGATGCGCCGCGAACTCGACGCGCGCGTGCGCCAGCAGGGCAGCCCCGCCGACCCGGGCCCCGCCCTCGCCGACCGGCTCGCCCTCCTCGACCGGCCCGCGTTCGCCGGGTTCTTCGGCGCGGGCACCGACAGCCCCTTCTCCCTGCGCGCCGTCACGCACCACCCCATGCGGGTCCGCGTCGACCTGCCCGAACGCGGCCACGCGGAAGCGTCCCGGTTGATCGCCCGCCTCCTCCTCGCCCAGTTCAACGCCGTGGCGCACACCCGCGACGACCGCGACCACTTCATCTGCCTGGTCCTCGACGACGCCACCCGCACCGTGACCAACGAGACGATCCGCGGCATCCAGCGCCTGCGCTCGGCGAACGCCGGGGTGGTGCTCGCGCTGCGCACCGTGAGTGACGTACCGGAAGCGCTGCAAGGACCGCTGTACGCGACCGTCGGCTGCCGTATGGCGTTCTCGGGCGTCTCGACCTGGGACGGTAGACGCTTTGCGGAGGCCTGGGGCAAGCAGTGGGTCGAGACCCGCGAGGTCGCCGAGCACGCGGTCTTCGCAGACCAGCCGATGACCCGCGCGCTGCACGCCCTGCGCAAGCTCGTGACCGGCAAGGCGGTGACGAGGGACGCTGTCACCGTCCGTCAGGTCGAACGCGAGCGCTGGTCGGCGTCCGAGCTGGCACACGGGGTGCCACCGGGACACGCGGTGCTCTCACTGACCGACGTACGCGGTGAGTACGCGCCCCCGCTGCTCGTGGACCTGCGGTCCTGAGGCGGGCAGGAAACGGGCCACGAGCGGTGCGGAGCGGGCCTGAAGCGGCCCGCAGGGGGCACCCGGAGAGTCCGGCACGCACCGGCGACCCGCGGATGACGCGTACGAAGTGTTCGGTCCCGACCGCACCGTACAGTGAGGCAGAATCGGCACAGGTCGTTCATACGGACCGGCCAAAAGATCCACATCCCTGCCGCAGACCTGAAGGTCCCATGCCGCCCACGCTCGCCTCGCTCGTCCACCACTCCGCGCTGAAGCTGACGGTGCGCGCGGGCGAGGACCACCTGGACGCCCCCGTGCGCTGGGCGCACGCCAGCGAACTCGCCGACCCCGTGCCCTACATGGAGGGCGGCGAACTCCTCCTGATCACCGCGCTGAAGCTGGACGCGGAGGATCCCGAGGCCATGCGGCGCTACGTGAAGCGGCTCGCCGGCGCCGGGGTCGTCGGGCTCGGCTTCGCCGTCGGCGTGCACTACCCCGACATCCCCAAGGCCCTCCTCGACGCCGCGACCGACGCGGGGCTGCCGCTCATCGAGGTGCCGCGGCGCACCCCCTTCCTCGCCATCAGCAAGGCCGTCTCCGCGGCCATCGCCGCCGAGCAGTACCAGGCCGTGACGGCCGGCTTCGCCGCCCAGCGCGAACTGACCAGGCAGGCCCTGAGCGACGGCCCCGAAGGGCTGCTCCTCTCGCTCGCCGGGCAGGTCGACGGATGGGCCGCGCTGTACGACGCGTCCGGCGCCGTCGTCGCTGCCGCACCCGAGTGGGCCGCGCGCCGCGCCGCCCGGCTCACCGCCGACGTCGAGCGCCTCCGGGAGCGCCCGGCGCCCGCCAGCTCCGTCGTCGCGGGCGCCGAGGACCGGGTGGAACTGCACTCGCTCGGCACGGGACGCAGGCCGCGCGCCGCGCTCGCCGTCGGCACGGCGTCGACCCTCGGCACCGCCGAGCGGTACGCGCTGCACTCCGCCATCGCGCTGCTCACCCTCACCACCGAACGGTCCCGCTCGCTGCACGCCGCCGAGCAGCGGATCGGCGCGGCCGTGCTGCGGATGCTGCTCGCGGGGGAGCCCGACCACGCGCGGACCGTCGCGGGCGACCTGTACGGCTCCCTCCTGGACGCGCCGTTCCGCCTCGTCGTCGCCGAGGTGGCGTCGGCGTCGGCGGCCCGGGTGCGGGCGGGCGCCGCGGACACCGGAGACGGCGCGGACGCCGCTCCCGGCACCGCCTCCGCCGCCGTCCTCGCCGCGGTGGCCGACGCCTCGGGCGGCGGCGACCCGCTCGCCGGCCTCGTCGACGTCGTCGAAGCGGCGGCCGCGCGCTCCGGCGAGGCGTTGCTCGTCGTCCCGTACGGGGAGCGGCTCGTACTGCTCGTCGTGGACGGCGGCGCGGGCGTGCGGGCCTGCGCGGAGTACGCGGCGGCGCTGGAGGCGGGCCGGGGCACCGCGGGGCGCGAGGCCACGGCTTCCGGCACTTCCGGCGAGGAGGCCGAACTCGTGATGGGCCTCTCCGCACCGGCAGGCCCGATCGCCGCGGCCACCGCCTACAAGCAGTCCGAGCAGGCACTCTCCGTCGCGCGCCGACGCGGCCGCACCCTCGTCGAGCACGAGGAACTGGCCGCCGGATCGGTCCTCCCCCTCCTCGCGGACGACGCGGTGCGGGCCTTCGCGGACGGCCTGCTGCGGGCCCTCCACGAACACGACGCAACCGGCCGCGGCGACCTCGTCGCCTCCCTCCGGGCATGGCTCTCCCGCCACGGCCAGTGGGACGCGGCCGCCGCCGACCTCGGCGTCCACCGCCACACCCTCCGCTACCGCATGCGCAGAGTCGAAGAAATCCTCGGCCGCTCCCTGGACGACCCGGACGTCCGCATGGAGCTGTGGCTCTCACTGAAGGCAACATCGATGGGCTCGGACTGAGCCCGAGCCCCGTCAGGGGCGCGGGGAACTGCGCGACCAGCCACGACGCACCCGCACGGGCCGAGCGGCGAAGCACGCGGCAGGGCGGTGCGTCGGCCGTTCACCGGAGGCTCCCCAGGGGCGCGGGGAACTGCGCGACCAGCCACAACGCACCCGCACGGGGAAACGCACGGCCAAAGACCCCGCCCCATACAAACCGGTGCAGGCCCCCCGGCCAGTACTCCGCGCCGGACAAACGTCAGCCCGCCCCCCTGCCCCTACGGTGAGGGACGTACCCCCAGACACACCACCGCGGAAGGGCCGGGAATCGACATGACTTCCATCCACGCCTTCTGGCTCGCCGGTCGCCAGACCACCGGCGAGACCACCCTCGACGTCACCTCGCCCTGGGACGGACGGCTCGTCGGCAAGGCCGCCGTCCCGACGGACGCCCAGGTCGAGGAGGCCGTCGCCGCCGCGTACGCCGTGCGCGACGAGTTCGCCGCGACCCCGGCCCACGTCCGCGCCGCCGCCCTCGACCACGTGAGCCGCAGGCTCGTCGAGCGCACCGAGGAGATCGCCCAGCTGATCTCCGCCGAGAACGGCAAGCCGATCAAGTGGGCCCGCGGCGAGGTCGGCCGCGCGGTCTCCGTCTTCCGGTTCGCCGCCGAGGAGGCCCGCCGCTTCAACGGCGGCGAGGCCCAGCGCCTGGACACCGACGCCGGCGGCCAGGGCCGCCTCGCGCTGACCCGCCGCTTCCCCAAGGGCGTCGTCCTCGGCATCGCGCCGTTCAACTTCCCGCTGAACCTCTGCGCGCACAAGATCGCCCCGGCCATCGCCGTCGGCGCGCCGATCATCCTCAAGCCGGCCCCGGCCACCCCGCTCTCCGGCCTGATCCTCGGCGAGCTGCTCGCCGAGACCGAGCTGCCCGCGGGCTCCTGGTCCGTGCTGCCGGTCGCCAACGACAAGATGCCCGCCCTCGTCCAGGACGAGCGGATGCCGGTGATCTCCTTCACCGGTTCCGACAAGGTCGGCTACGCGATCATGGACTCGGTGCCGCGCAAGCACTGCACCCTGGAGCTCGGCGGCAACGGCGCGGCCGTCGTCCTCGCCGACTACGCCTCCGACGAGGACCTCGACTGGGCCGCCTCGCGCATCGCGACGTTCTCCAACTATCAGGGCGGCCAGTCCTGCATTTCCGTGCAGCGGGTCATCGCGGACGCGTCCGTGTACGACCGCCTGGTGCCGCGCGTGGTCAAGGCCGTCGAGGCCCAGGTCACCGGCGACCCGTCCGACCCGGCCACCGAGGTCGGCCCGCTCGTCAACGAGGACGCCGCCAAGCGCGTGGAGTCCTGGGTCGACGAGGCGGCGAAGGCGGGCGCCAAGGTGCTCACCGGCGGCAAGCGCGACGGCGCCACGTACGCGCCCACCGTGCTCGCCGACGTGCCGGCCGACGTCACGATCGCCTGCGAGGAGGTCTTCGGCCCGGTCCTCACGCTCCGCAAGGTGAACGGCGAGGAGGAGGCGTTCGCCGCCGTCAACGACTCCAAGTACGGCCTCCAGGCGGGCGTCTTCACGCACGACCTGCAGACCGCCTTCCGCGCCCACCGCGCCCTGGAGGTCGGCGGCGTCGTCATCGGCGACGCCCCGTCCTACCGCGCCGACCAGATGCCGTACGGCGGCGTCAAGCAGTCCGGCGTGGGCCGCGAGGGCGTCCGCTTCGCGATGGACGACTACACGTACGAGCGCGTCATGGTCCTGACGGGCCTCGCCCTGTAGGACCACGTCCCCGGAGGACAACGGCCGGAGCCCACTGTGCGGGGGCTCCGGCCGTTCCCGTACACCCGGTCAAACTCACCGGTACGGGCGTATGTTGCCGATATGAGCCCTTTGTTCTTAGGAGGCTCGTCATGGCGCACCAAGGCGCGTACCCCCACTGGTCCAAGCCGGTCCCGCCCCCGCCGGGCCACCCGCCCGGCGCGCCCCGCGGCCGGCGCCCGCACTGGCGCCCCCTGACCTGGGTCATCCTGGCGTTCAACCTCCTGATGCTCCTGTGGCTCGTCGCCGGCGTCAACGCCGCGAGCAGTGAAGGCGAGAAGTGCGTTGGCAAGGCGTGCGAAGCGGGCAACGACATCGGCACGCTGATCGGCACCGGCGTGATCCTCTTCTTCTGGATGGCCGGAGCCGTGATCCTCGCTGTTATCTGGCTGGTGACGAATGCGAACTTCCGGCGCGACCGGCGGTGAGGGGTTCGCTCGGGGCGGCCCCCGCGGGCGAGGGCCCCTCGGCACCGTAGGGGAGCGTCTGCGCCGAACGCTGCGCGAGGACTGGTGAGGTCGGGGTGAATCGGGTACCAACGATCCAGTAGCACCAGTCAGTAACCGACCGGGCAGGACCGGGCCCCACGGTCCGGCGGCCCCGCTTCGCGGCGAGGTGAGCTCCTCATGTCCGCACCAACCCCTAAACCGTCAGTGAGTGAACGCGAGGCCCGGCAGGTCGCCGAGGCCGCCCGTGAGCAGGACTGGCGCAAGCCCAGTTTCGCCAAGGAACTCTTCCTCGGCCGCTTCCGGCTCGATCTGATCCACCCGCACCCCATGCCGCCCGACGAGGACGCGCAGCGCGGCGAGGAGTTTCTGGCCAAGCTCCGCGACTTCTGCGAGACGAAGATCGACTCGGCCCGCATCGAGCGCGAGGCGAAGATCCCCGACGAGGTGATCAAGGGCCTCAAGGAGCTCGGCGCGCTCGGCATGAAGATCGACACGAAGTACGGCGGGCTCGGCCTCACCCAGGTCTACTACAACAAGGCGCTCGCCCTGGCCGGCTCCGCGAACCCCGCGATCGGCGCGCTGCTCTCCGCGCACCAGTCGATCGGCGTGCCGCAGCCCCTGAAGATCTTCGGCACGCAGGAGCAGAAGGACGCCTTCCTGCCGCGGTGCGCCCGCACCGACATCACCGCGTTCCTGCTGACCGAGCCGGACGTCGGCTCCGACCCGGCGCGCATGGCGATGGCGGCCGTCCCGGACGGTGAGGACTACGTCCTGGACGGCGTGAAGCTGTGGACGACCAATGGCGTCGTCGCCGACCTGCTCGTCGTCATGGCACGGGTGCCGAAGTCCGAGGGCCACAAGGGCGGCATCACGGCGTTCGTCGTCGAGGCCGCCTCCGAGGGCATCACGGTCGAGAACCGCAACGCGTTCATGGGCCTGCGCGGCCTGGAGAACGGCGTGACCCGCTTCCACCGGGTACGGGTTCCCGCAGCCAACCGCATCGGGCCGGAGGGCGCGGGGCTGAAGATCGCCCTCACCACGCTCAATACAGGACGGCTCTCGCTGCCCGCGATGTGCGTCGGCGCCGGCAAGTGGTGCCTGAAGATCGCCCGCGAGTGGTCGGCCGCGCGGGAGCAGTGGGGCAAGCCCGTCGCGTTCCACGAGGCGGTCGGCTCGAAGATCTCCTTCATCGCCGCGACGACCTTCGCCCTGGAAGCCGTCCTCGACCTCTCCTCGCAGATGGCCGACGAGGACCGCAACGACATCCGCATCGAGGCCGCCCTCGCCAAGCTGTACGGCTCCGAGATGGCCTGGCTGATGGCCGACGAGCTCGTCCAGATCCGCGGCGGCCGCGGCTTCGAGACCGCCGAGTCCCTCGCGGCCCGCGGCGAACGCGCCGTCCCCGCCGAACAGGTCCTGCGCGACCTGCGCATCAACCGCATCTTCGAGGGCTCCACCGAGATCATGCACCTGCTGATCGCCCGCGAGGCCGTCGACGCCCACCTGAAGGTCGCGGGCGACCTCATCGACCCCGACAAGACGCTGTCGGACAAGGCGAGGGCGGGCGCGCGGGCGGGCGGCTTCTACGCCCGCTGGCTGCCGAAGCTGGTCGCGGGCCCCGGCCAACTCCCGCGCTCGTACGCCGAGTTCCACCCGACGGGCCACGCCGACCTCTCCGGACACCTGCGCTACGTGGAGCGCTCCGCCCGCAAGCTGGCCCGCTCCACCTTCTACGCCATGTCCCGCTGGCAGGGGAAGATGGAGACCAAGCAGGGCTTCCTCGGCCGCGTCGTCGACATCGGGGCCGAGCTCTTCGCGATGAGCGCGGCCTGCGTACGCGCCGAACTCCTGCGCACCACCGAGGACCACGGCCGCGAGGCGTACCAACTGGCCGACGTCTTCTGCCGCCAGGCCCGCATCCGGGCCGACGAGCTCTTCGACCGGCTCTGGACCAACACCGACGACCTGGACCGCAAGGTGGTCAAGGGCGTCCTGTCCGGGACGTACACCTGGCTCGAGTCCGGAGTGGTCGACCCGTCCGGCGACGGGCCGTGGATCGCGGACACGAAGCTCCCCGAGACGCCGCGCCCGGACGTACGGCGGGTGATCAAGGAGGGGTGATCGAGGAGGGGTGAGCCGGCCGGCCCGGCCCCGGCGGGTCAGCCGGCCAGGGCGCGGCGCAGGACCGCGCCCAGTTCGGCGACCTGCCGCTGCGACACGTCGGCGGAGAGGATCGCCTGCGAGCCGTGGAAGGTGCCGGGCCACTGGTGCAGCTCGACGGAGACGCCCGCCTGGAGCAGGCGCTGCGCGTAGGCGATGTCCTCGTCGCGGTTCGGGTCGAACTCGGCGGTGGCGATGTGGGCGGGCGGCAGGCCGGACAGGTCGGTGGCCCGCGCCGGGGCGGCGTACGGCGTGGCGGGCCGGTCGCCCAGGTAGTGGCGCCACGACGTGCTGAGCTTGTCGCGGTCCATCCACGGCGTGTCGGTGAAGGTCCGCGCCGACCACGTCTCCTGCCGGTCGTCGAGCCCGGCCTGGTTGAGCAGTTGGAAGCGGATCTGCGGGCCCTGCTCGTCGCGGGCCCGCAGGGCCACGGCCGCCGCGAGGTTGCCGCCGGCGCTGTGCCCGCCGACCGCGATCCGCGCCGGGTCGACGCCGAGCTCCGCCGCGTGCCCGGCCGTCCACTCCAGCACGGCGTACGCGTCGTCGAGGGCGGCCGGGAACCGGTGCTCGGGGGAGAGCCGGTAACCCACGGAGATCACCACCGCCCCCGAACCGGCGGCGAGCAGACCGGCCATCATGTGCTCGCTGTCGAGGCCGCCGAGGACGAATCCGCCGCCGTGCATCCAGACGACGGCCCCCTGGGCCCGCTCCGGCCGGTATATCCGTACCGGCACATCCGGTTCCGAGGGCACCGCGCGGTCCTCGACCGCCACGCCCGGGGTGTCCGGCACGGGTCTCGCGGCGGCGTACTTGGCAATGCTCTCCCGGGCGGCGACCGGGTCCTTCAGGTCGGTGTCGGGCAGCAGCGGCAGGAATGCTTCGAGTTCGGGATCCATGGCGGCCATCCTCACCGGCGCCGGGCGCCGGGTCATCCGCCATCCGTCGCGCATCCCGCCCCGGACACGCGCCGACCGGCGGGAACCACCCCGTCCGCCGTACGAAACCGGGGGGTCGCCGCACGCCACGCCCGCGCCGACCGGCCCGCACTGTCGGACGGGACGCGGGTTGCGGCCACAATAGGGGGATGAGCGACAGCCCATCCCCCCTCGCCGACCCGCATCTCGTCTTCGACCCCGTCTCCAGCGCGGACGGGGCAGGACCGCGGGACATCGTGATCCTCGGCTCCACGGGCTCGATCGGCACCCAGGCCATCGACCTCGTCCTGCGCAACCCCGACCGCTTCCGCGTCACGGCGCTCTCCGCCGCCGGCGGCCGCGTCGGCCTCCTCGCCGAGCAGGCCCGGCAGCTGCGGGTGCGGACCGTCGCGGTCGCCCGCGAGGACGCCGTACCGGCGCTGCGCGAAGCCCTCCGGGGGCAGTACGAAGGGGGGGAGCCGCTCCCCGAGATCCTGGCAGGACCCGACGCGGCCACTCAGCTCGCCGCCTCCGACTGCCACACGGTCCTCAACGGCATCACCGGCTCCATCGGTCTCGCCCCGACCCTCGCCGCCCTCGAAGCGGGCCGCACCCTCGCGCTCGCCAACAAGGAATCCCTCATCGTCGGCGGCCCCCTGGTCAAGGCGATCGCCAAGCCCGGCCAGATCATCCCGGTCGACTCCGAGCACGCGGCCCTCTTCCAGGCGCTGGCCGCCGGCACGCGCGCGGACGTACGCAAACTCGTCGTCACCGCCTCCGGAGGCCCCTTCCGGGGACGTACCAAGGCCGACCTCGCGCACGTCACCCCCGAGGACGCGCTGGCGCACCCCACCTGGGCCATGGGCCCGGTCATCACGGTCAACTCCGCGACGCTGGTCAACAAGGGCCTGGAGGTCATCGAGGCGCACCTCCTCTACGACATCCCCTTCGACCGCATCGAGGTCGTCGTCCACCCGCAGTCGTACGTGCACTCCATGGTGGAGTTCACCGACGGCTCGACCCTCGCCCAGGCCACGCCGCCCGACATGCGCGGCCCGATCGCCATCGGCATCGGCTGGCCCGAGCGAGTGCCGGACGCGGCGCCCGCCTTCGACTGGACCAAGGCGTCCAGCTGGGAGTTCTTCCCCCTCGACAACGACGCGTTCCCGTCGGTCGGCCTCGCCCGGCACGTCGGGGAGCTCGCGGGCACGGCCCCGGCGGTGTTCAATGCCGCCAACGAGGAATGCGTGGACGCGTTCCTGAAGGGCGCGCTGCCCTTCAACGGCATCATGGAGACCGTGACGAGGGTCGTGGACGAACACGGCACGCCCTCGGGGGGAACCTCCCTCACCGTCTCCGACGTCCTCGAAGCGGAGACCTGGGCGCGTGCTCGGGCACGCGAACTGGCAGCAAAGACGACCGCGGAGGCTCGTGCATGACGACCTTGATGATGATCCTCGGGATAGTCGTCTTCGTGATCGGGCTGCTCTTCTCGATCGCCTGGCACGAGCTGGGGCACCTGTCGACCGCCAAGATGTTCGGCATCCGCGTGCCGCAGTACATGGTCGGCTTCGGCCCGACCCTGTTCTCGCGCAAGAAGGGCGACACCGAGTACGGCATCAAGGCCATCCCCCTCGGCGGCTACATCCGCATGATCGGCATGTTCCCGCCGGGCGCCGACGGCCGCATAGAGGCACGGTCGACGTCCCCCTGGCGCGGCATGATCGAGGACGCCCGCTCGGCGGCCTTCGAGGAGCTCAAGCCCGGCGACGAGACCCGCCTCTTCTACACGCGCAAGCCCTGGAAGCGCGTGATCGTCATGTTCGCCGGGCCGTTCATGAACCTGATCCTCGCCGTGGCGATCTTCCTCGGCGTGATGATGACGTTCGGCATCAGCAGCCAGACGACCCAGGTCGGCAAGGTCTCGGACTGCGTCATCCAGCAGAGCGAGAACCGAGCCAAGTGCGAGAAGGGCGACAAGGCCGCCCCCGCCAAGGCGGCAGGGCTGAAGCCGGGCGACAAGATCGTCGCGTTCCAGGGCCAGAGCGTCGACGAATGGTCCGCGCTCCAGTCGAAGATCCGCGAGACCATCGGCCCGGCCACCATCACGGTCGAGCGCGACGGCAAGCGGCTCGACCTGCACGCGAACCTGATCAAGAACCAGGTCACCAAGACCGACGGCGACGGTGCCTATGTGGAAGGCAAGTACGTCTACGCCGGCTTCCTCGGCTTCACCCCCGCCACCGGCATCGTCCAGCAGTCCTTCGGCGACTCCGTCGACCGCATGGGCGACATGATGGAGAGCGGCGTCGAGTCGATCATCGCCCTGCCGTCCAAGGTCCCCGACCTGTGGAACGCGGCGTTCGGTGACGGCGAGCGCAAACAGGACTCCCCGATGGGCGTGGTCGGCGCGGCCCGCGTCGGCGGCGACGTGTTCACCCTGGACATCCCGCCGGAGAACCAGATCGCGATGATGCTGTTCCTCATCGCGGGCTTCAACCTCTCCCTGTTCCTGTTCAACATGCTGCCGCTGCTCCCGCTCGACGGCGGGCACATCGCCGGCGCCCTGTGGGAGGCCCTGCGCCGCAACGCCGCGAAGGTGCTGCGCCGCCCCGACCCGGGCCCGTTCGACGTCGCCAAGCTGATGCCGGTCGCCTACGTGGTGGCGGGAATCTTCATCTGCTTCACGATCCTGGTCCTCATCGCCGACGTGGTGAACCCCGTCAGGATCTCCTGACGAATATCCGGATTACGAGAAGTTTGCGGCGGCCCGGCACCTTATGTGACGGGCCGCCCACCATTGAGTGGACTTCCGGACGGGATGTGCCCGGGCCCGGCAGGGTGCCGTAATCTCGAAACCCGGAACCCGCCCATCTCGAACCCCGGCACCCGCCGCGTTCGAGGCCCAGGTCCAACTCCTGTGATCCACACTCTTGGGGATGCTCGCCAGATGACTGCCGTATCGCTCGGAATCCCGTCCGTTCCGACCAAGCTCGCCGACCGAAGGGTCAGCCGCAAGATCCAGGTCGGCACGGTGGCCGTGGGCGGCGACGCCCCGGTCTCGGTGCAGTCCATGACGACGACGCGCACCTCCGACATCGGCGCCACGCTGCAGCAGATCGCCGAACTGACGGCCTCCGGCTGCCAGATCGTGCGCGTCGCCTGCCCCACGCAGGACGACGCGGACGCGCTCGCCACGATCGCGCGCAAGTCGCAGATCCCGGTCATCGCCGACATCCACTTCCAGCCGAAGTACGTCTTCGCGGCGATCGACGCCGGCTGCGCGGCGGTCCGCGTCAACCCCGGCAACATCAAGCAGTTCGACGACAAGGTCAAGGAGATCGCGCGGGCCGCCAAGGACGCGGGCACGCCGATCCGCATCGGCGTCAACGCGGGCTCGCTGGACGCGCGGCTGCTGAAGAAGTACGGCAAGGCGACCCCCGAGGCGCTCGTCGAGTCGGCCCTCTGGGAGGCGTCCCTCTTCGAGGAGCACGACTTCCGCGACATCAAGATCTCGGTCAAGCACAACGACCCGGTGGTCATGGTCAACGCCTACCGCCAGCTCGCCGCCCAGTGCGACTACCCCCTCCACCTCGGCGTCACCGAGGCGGGCCCCGCCTTCCAGGGCACCATCAAGTCGGCGGTCGCCTTCGGCGCGCTGCTCTCCGAGGGCATCGGCGACACGATCCGCGTCTCCCTCTCGGCGCCGCCCGCCGAGGAGATCAAGGTCGGCATCCAGATCCTCGAATCCCTCAACCTCCGCCAGCGCCGCCTGGAGATCGTCTCCTGCCCGTCCTGCGGCCGCGCCCAGGTCGACGTCTACAAGCTCGCCGAAGAGGTCACCGCGGGCCTGGAGGGCATGGAGGTCCCGCTGCGCGTCGCCGTCATGGGCTGCGTCGTGAACGGCCCGGGCGAGGCCCGCGAGGCCGACCTCGGCGTCGCCTCCGGCAACGGCAAGGGCCAGATCTTCGTCAAGGGCGAGGTCATCAAGACCGTCCCCGAGTCGAAGATCGTGGAGACGCTCATCGACGAGGCGATGAAGATCGCCGAGCAGATGGAGAAGGACGGGGTGGCCTCCGGCGAGCCGACGATCTCGGTCGCCGGCTGACGCCCGCGCGCTTCTCCCTCCTTCCCGTGCCCCGTCGCTTCCGCAGCGCCGGGGCACTCGCGCGCGTGCGCACTCGCCGCCCCCGGTCCGCCGGACAAAAGCCGCCCCCCGCACAAGGCGCCCCCGCCAGGTACAGTGCGGAGATCAGCAGACCGTATGGTGAGGCCCCCGCACGTGTTGACTCAGACCACCACCCGGGTCCTCGAACCGAGTGACCTCGACGCCGCGCTCGCCGTGCTCGACCGCGAGCCGGTCACGAACGCCTTCGTGACCGCTCGTGTGCAGGTGGCGGGGCTCGACCCCTGGCGTCTCGGCGGCGAGATGTGGGGCTGGTACGAGGACGGCATGCTGGAGTCGCTCTGCTATGCCGGTGCCAATCTCGTCCCCATCTGCGCGACCCCGCGAGCCGTACGCGGCTTCGCCGACCGGGCGCGCAGGGCCGGCCGGCGCTGTTCGTCGATCGTCGGCCCCGCCGCCGCCACGTCCCAGCTGTGGCGGCTCCTCGAACCGTCCTGGGGCCCCGCCCGCGAAGTCCGCGCCCGGCAGCCCCTGATGGTCACCGACCGGCTTCCGGACGACGTCGTCCCGGACCCGTACGTCCGTCGCGTCCGGAAGGACGAGATGGAGACGATCATGCCCGCGTGCATCGCGATGTTCACCGAGGAGGTCGGGGTCTCGCCGATGGCGGGCGACGGCGGACTCCTCTACCAGGCCCGCGTCGCCGAGCTCGTCGGCTCGGGACGCTCCTTCGCCCGCCTCGACCGGGACGGCAAGGTCGTCTTCAAGGCGGAGATCGGCGCCGCCACGGCCCAGGCCTGCCAGATCCAGGGCGTCTGGGTGGCCCCCGAGTACCGCGGCCGCGGCCTCGCCGCCCCCGGCATGGCGGCCGTCCTGCGCTACGCCCTCGCGGACGTCGCCCCCGTCGCCAGCCTCTACGTCAACGACTTCAACACCGCGGCCAGGTCGGCGTACCGAAAGGTGGGCTTCCGGGAGGTCGGGGCGTTCATGAGCGTCCTGTTCTGAACCGCACCTTCGCGAAGTAGGGTCGCCCCATGACAGACGATGTCGTGATCGCGCCGCTCGACCTCGCCGCGCGCGTGGACGACGCACTGCGCGTCCAGGCCCACGCCTTCGGACTGAGCGAGGACGAGGTCGCCGTGCGGCGCCAGATCGTGCTGCGGCACCTCACGTACCCCCGCGCCCGCGCGTTCGGCGCGACCACCCCCGACGACCGGCTCGTCGGCTTCGTGTACGGGATGCCGAACAACCGCGGCCACTGGTGGTCGACGGTCGTCGAGCCGTACCTGCGCGGCCAGCACCGGGACGACTGGCTGGACGACTCCTTCGTCATCACCGAGCTGCACGTGCACCCCGGCCACCAGAACCGCGGCATCGGGCGCGCGCTCATCACCACCATCACCGAGGGCGTCCCGGAGCCGCGTTCGATCCTCTCCGCGATCGACGTCGAGAGCCCCGCCCGCGGCCTGTACCGCTCCCTCGGGTACACCGATCTGGCCCGCCGCGTCCTGTTCCCCAGCGCCCCCAAGCCGTACGCCGTGATGGGCGCCCCGCTGCCCCTGCCGAAACGGGCCTGAGCCGTAACCGATTTCCGCCCGCCCCCGGCCCCCGGCTAACCTCCTGCACACCACCCTTACGCAGCAGGAGTTCACCATGGCCCAGGTCCAGCGCATGTCCCGACTGATGGCGAAGACGCTGCGCGACGACCCCGCGGACGCCGAGGTGCTCAGCCACAAACTCCTCGTCCGCGCCGGATACGTGCGCCGCACCGCCGCCGGCGTCTGGTCCTGGCTGCCGCTGGGCAAGAAGGTCCTCGCCAACGTGGAGCGCGTCGTCCGCGAGGAGATGGACGCCATGGGCGCCCAGGAGGTCTCGCTGCCCGCCCTGCTGCCCAAGGAGCCGTACGAGGCGACGGGCCGCTGGACCGAGTACGGCGCGGAGCTGTTCCGGCTCAACGACCGCAGGGGCGGCGACTACCTCCTCGGCCCCACCCACGAGGAGATCTTCACCCTCCTGGTCAAGGACCAGTGCACGTCCTACAAGGACCTGCCCGTGATCCTCTACCAGATCCAGACGAAGTACCGCGACGAGGCCCGCCCCCGCGCCGGCATCCTGCGCGGCCGCGAGTTCCTGATGAAGGACTCGTACTCCTTCGACCTGGAGGACGAGGGCCTCGCCCAGTCGTACGCGCTGCACCGCGCCGCGTACCAGAAGATCTTCCGGCGCCTCGGCCTCGACTACCGCATCTGCGCCGCCACCGCCGGCGCCATGGGCGGCTCGAAGTCCGAGGAGTTCCTCGCCCCGGCCGCGGCCGGCGAGGACACCTTCGCCGACTGCCCGAACTGCGACTACGCGGCCAACACGGAGGCCGTCTCCTTCGCCCTGAAGCCGGTCGACGCCGCCGGCGTGCCCGCCGCCGAGGAGGTCCCCACCCCCGACACCCCGACCATCGAGACGCTCGCCGCGCACCTCGGCGTCCCGGCGTCGGCCACCCTCAAGAACCTCCTCGTGAAGGTCGACGGCGAGATCGTCGCCGTCGGCGTCCCCGGCGACCGCGAGGTCGACATGGACAAGGTCGAGGCCCACTTCGCCCCCGCCGCGGTCGAGCTGGTGACGGCCGAGGACTTCGAGGGACGTGACGATCTCGTACGCGGATACGTCGGCCCGCAGGGCCTGGAGAAGGTCCAGTACCTCGCCGACCCGCGCGTCGCCCCCGGCACCGCCTGGATCACCGGCGCCAACAAGGACGGCGTGCACGCCAAGAACGTCGTCGCGGGCCGCGACTTCGAGGCCGACGCGTACGTCGACGTCGTGGTCGTCCAGGAGGGCGACCCGTGCCCGAACTGCGGCACCGGCCTCAAGCTGGACCGCGCCATCGAGATCGGCCACATCTTCCAGCTCGGCCGCAAGTACGCCGACGCCTTCCAGCTCGACGTCCTCGGCCAGAACGGCAAGCCGGTCCGCGTGACCATGGGCTCGTACGGCATTGGCGTCTCGCGCGCCGTCGCCGCCCTCGCCGAGCAGCACGCCGACGACAAGGGCCTGATCTGGCCGGAGGAGATCGCCCCGGCCGACGTCCACGTCGTCGCCGCGGGCAAGGCGCTCCAGACCGAGCTGGCCCTCGAGGTCTCCGACAGGCTGGCCGCGGCCGGTGTCCGCGTCCTGGTCGACGACCGTCCCGGCGTCTCGCCGGGCGTGAAGTTCACCGACTCCGAGCTGATGGGCGTGCCGAAGATCCTGGTCGCGGGCCGCCGCTCGGCCGACGGCGTCCTGGAGCTGAAGGACCGCCGCACGGGCGAGCGCGAGGAGCTCACGGTCGACGAGGCGATCGCCCGCCTCACCGCCTGACGGCACCCGCACATACGCGAGAGGGCGTACCCCGCACGGGGTGCGCCCTCTCGCGTACCGCTACAGCCAGCCCGCGAACTCCAGCAGCAGCTCGGCGTCCTGCGGCCGCCCCACCCGCAGCGCCCGGACCCCGGACTCCACCGCCCGGAACAGCGTCCAGCCCCGCAGCCGCTCCTGCTCGACCTCCAGGGACTCGGCGAGCTTCTTCACGCGCCGCCGCGTGATCGAGGCGCCCGACGGCGACGCGATCAGGTCCTCCACCCGGTCACGGACCAGCCGCGCCAGGTCGAAGGCGGGCTCACCGACCACCGGGTCGGGCCCCACGGCCAGCCACGGCAGCCGGTCCCCGGCGAGCACCTTGCTCTGCCGGAACGTGCCGTGCAGCAGCCGCGGCGCGACGCCCCCGGACTCCCCGGCCAGCAGCTCGTCGCGGGCCGCGAGCGCCGCGTCGACCAGCGGCGCCACGTCCGTGTCGGCGGTCGCGGAGGCGCGCATCGCCTCGGCCTGCCGCCCCGTCCGCTCGGCGACCGTCTCGAAGCGGTGCCCGGCGGGCGGCTCCACCCACAGCCGCCGCAGCGTCCCCGCCGCTTCGAGGAGCGCCTTCGCCTCGGGCAGCGAGCGCACGGACACGTCGCGGTGCAGCCGCTCCAGGAGCAGCGCCCCGTCCGAGCACTCGGGGTCGAGCAGCCGGGCGGCGCCGAGTCCGCCCCAGTGGGCGAGCGCGGCCCGCTCGCTCTCCGGCCGCGACCGGGGCGGCACCAGCTTCAGCACGGCGGGCGTGCCGTCGGCCCGCCGCACCAGCAGCACGAGGCTGCTGCGGCCACCGGGAAGGTGCGTCCGCTCGACGGTCAACTCGCGTAGAGCGACGGCCTGTTCCACTGCCCCGGGCAGCTTCTCCAGCCAGTCGTCGCCGTCCTGCGCCGTCTCGCCCAGTGCTGTGACGAGGCGCCGCGGCGGTTCGAAAGCCATGCGCGAGTTGTTCCTTCCTGAACGCGTTACGCCTTGGGAGTGGCCGGTGCGGACGACGGTGTCGACCGCTCGGCGAGCCCAGGGAAGGCTACGCTCCCGGCCCGCCACCGCGCCGCACGGACGGCCGCCTCCCGCAGCGCCCGGGCCGCGGTGCCCCGCCGGGTGCCCGTCGAGGCGCGTACGAGATCGGAGTAGACGCCCGCGACCCGGTCCTCCAGCTCCGTGGCGAGCCGGGCGGCCGCCGCGGAGTCCGGCACCGGGAACGGCAGCGAGTACGCGGCGTCCGCGGACTGCGGCTCGCCGCCCAGGTCGCGCACCGCGCGCTGCAGCTCGTCGCGCCGGGCGCGGTGCGCGTCGTACGCCGTGCGCGCCTCGTCCCTGCGCTCGTCGCCGATGCGGCCGCCGACGACGCCGTAGCCGTACACCGCCGCGTGCTCGGCGCCGAGAGCGGCCTGCAGGGCCTTCAGCTCCTCGTCCTTCACTTGTCGCCCTCCGGCTCCGTCAGCAGGTATGCGTGGGCCGCGCCCGCGGCCGCCACCGAGGCGAGCAGCCTGCCCTCCTCGGCGGGGGCGTCGAGCAGGGCCTCGCCCCGGCGGTCGGCCAGCTCGCGCTCGGCCTTGGCGAGCGCGCGTACGGCGTCCTCGGGCTTCGGCGCCACGGAGGGCGAGGGCCGCGCGGAGGGGGAGCGGGAAGCCGCCCCGGATGCGGGGGAGGGGGAAGCCGTGGCGCGGCCGGCCGCGAAGGCGTCGGCGTGCTGCTTCACCTCGGCCCGCAGCGGCGTGAGCCGCCCCGCGAGCGAGGGATGCGCCGCGAGCACGGCGTCGTACCGCCCGAGGAGTTCCCTGCTGTCCTTCGCGGCGGCGGCACGCAGCCGCCGGGCGGCGGACGTGCGCTCGTCGGCGTCGGAGTCCCCGGAGTCCGAGCAGCCCGCGAGGAGCGCCGCCGACGCGACGCCGGCGGCTCCGGTGAGCAGACTCCTTCGGCGCGGGCCCGGGCGGGACCGCTGGGCGGTGCGATACGACGGCACGGCAGACGTCCTCGGCGCAGAAGTGAAGAAATGAAGATCGGTGGGCGTGGGCCCGGTGATCACCGTACCTTCGGACCGGCCCGGCGCCCGCGAGCGGCTCGGGACGGAGCGGCGCATCGTCCCGTCCGTGGGCCGCAACACCCCTCGGGACCGGATACCCTTTGACCTGACACGCAGACTTGCAACGCACCCACAACAGCACACGCGGCCGAGGAGTCACCCGGATGAGCACCACCCAGAGCGAGAGGCTGCGGCAACTACTGGAACCGCTCGTCACCTCGCAGGACCTGGATCTCGAAGAGATCGAAGTGGCCTCCGTCGGACGCAAGCGGGTGCTGAGAGTCGTCATCGACTCCGAAGACGGCGTGGACCTGGACCAGATCGCGGAAGTGAGCCGCCTGCTCTCCGCGAAGCTCGACGAGACGGACGCCATGGGCGACGGGGAGTACGACCTGGAGGTCGGTTCCCCCGGCGCCGAGCGGGCCCTGACCGAGCACCGTCACTACGTGCGCGCCGTGGACCGCCTGGTGAAGTTCCAGCTGACCGAGGGCGGCGAGCTGACCGCCCGCATCCTCACCGTGGACGACGAGGGCCTCGACCTCGAAGTGCCCGGCGTGAAGGGCCGCAAGGCCACCTCGCGCCGCCTCGCCTTCGACGAGATCGACAAGGCGCGTGTGCAGGTCGAGTTCAACCGCAAGGACAAGAAGGAAGAGGAGGCGTAGCCGTGGACATCGACATGAGTGCCCTGCGGGGTCTGGTCCGGGAGAAGGAGATCTCCTTCGACCTCCTCGTCGAGGCGATCGAATCGGCCCTCCTCATCGCCTACCACCGCACCGAGGGCAGCTTCCGCCGCGCGCGGGTGAAGCTGGACCGCGAGAGCGGCCACGTGACGGTGTGGGCGACGGAGGACCCGGCGGACCTCGAAGAGGGCCAGGAGGCCAAGGAGTTCGACGACACCCCGTCGGACTTCGGCCGCATCGCCGCGACCACCGCGAAGCAGGTCATCCTGCAGCGCCTGCGCGACGCCCAGGACGACGTGACGCTCGGTGAGTACGCCGGGCGTGAGGGCGACATCGTCACCGGCGTGGTCCAGCAGGGCCGCGACCCGAAGAACGTGCTCGTCGACATCGGCAAGCTGGAAGCCATCCTGCCGGTGCAGGAGCAGGTGCCGGGCGAGGAGTACCCGCACGGGATGCGCCTTCGTTCGTACGTCGTCCGGGTCGCCAAGGGCGTCCGCGGCCCGTCCGTGACGCTGTCGCGCACCCACCCGAACCTGGTGAAGAAGCTCTTCGCGCTCGAGGTCCCGGAGATCGCCGACGGTTCCGTCGAGATCACCGCCATCGCCCGCGAGGCCGGCCACCGCACCAAGATCGCGGTCCGCTCGACGCGCTCGGGCCTCAACGCCAAGGGCGCCTGCATCGGCCCGATGGGCAGCCGTGTGCGCAACGTGATGGGCGAGCTCAACGGCGAGAAGATCGACATCGTCGACTGGTCCGACGACCCGGCCGAGATGGTCGCCCACGCGCTCTCCCCGGCCCGCGTCAGCAAGGTCGAGGTCGTCGACCTCGGCGCCCGCTCGGCCCGGGTGACCGTGCCGGACTACCAACTGTCCCTTGCGATCGGCAAGGAGGGGCAGAACGCCCGCCTGGCCGCGCGGCTCACGGGCTGGCGCATCGACATCAGGCCGGACACGGAGCAGTCCGACGACCGGGACGACCGGTAGCGGACCAGCGGCGGAGGCCGTCGCGGGAATAAATTCCGGGCGGCCACCGCTTCGATCACGACAGTATGTGGCGAGTAGCCGTTCGATTCTTGCCCCGAAGGGGTGAGGTCGGTGCGGGGAGGTAGACTTAAGCGTGTCTGGCCGGACGCATGCCCGCGCATGCCCTGAGCGCACCTGTGTGGGGTGCCGGGAGCGAGCGGCCAAGAGCGATCTGCTGCGCATCGTGGCGAAAGAGGGCGCCTGCGTCCCCGATCCTCGCGGTACGCTGCCCGGCCGGGGTGCGTATGTACACCCCGCCCTGGTCTGTCTGGACCTGGCGGTCCGCCGCCGGGCGCTCCCGAGGGCCTTTCGCGCCCAGGGACCGCTCGACACGGAGGCCTTGCGCCGGGCTGTCGAGCCGGTTGCCCAGCAGGCAACACCGTAAGACGTGGTCGCACGGAACCCCGTGCGGCCTTGGTATTCCGCGAGTTGGAAGTAGGTCGAGATTGCGATGAGCACTCGATGAGCACGCGATGAGTACGCCCATGAAGTAGCGACGGTCCGGCGTAACCCGGACCTAAAAGGAGCGAAGTGGCTAAGGTCCGGGTATACGAACTCGCCAAGGAGTTCGGAGTAGAGAGCAAGGTCGTCATGGCCAAGCTCACAGAACTCGGTGAATTCGTACGTTCGGCGTCCTCGACGATCGAGGCGCCCGTAGTACGCAAACTGACTGACGCATTCCAGCAGGGCGGCGGCAACGGCAAGTCCGCCGCCAAGCCCGGCGCGCCGCGCAAGCAGGCCGCCCCCAAGCCGCCGGCCCCCTCGGGCCAGGCGACCCCCTCTCCCGCGCAGGCCGCCCGTCCGGGTCCGGCCGCGCCCAAGCCGCCGGCGCCCAAGCCCGCCGCGGCCGAGAAGCCCGCTGCTTCGCCGGCGACCCCGGGCCCGCGCCCGACGCCCGGCCCGAAGCCGCCGGCCCCCAAGCCGGCCCCGGCCTCCCCGGCGCCGTCCGCCCCGGAGTTCACCGCTCCGCCGGCCGCACCGGCTGCTCCGGCCGCCCCCGCGGCCTCGCAGAACCCCCGTCCGGCCGCCCGCCCGGGTGCCCCGAAGCCCGGTGGCCGTCCGGCCCCCGGTCAGGGCCAGGGCCAGGGTCAGGGTCAGGGCCGTGGCGACCGCAATGACCGTGGCGACCGCGGTGACCGTCAGGGCGCCCCGCGTCCCGGCGGCCAGGGTGGCGCCCCGCGTCCCGGCGGTGCCCGTCCCGCGGGTCCGCGTCCGGGCAACAACCCCTTCACCTCCGGTGGCTCCACCGGCATGGCGCGCCCGCAGGCGCCCCGTCCGGGTGGCGCTCCGCGTCCCGGCGGCCAGGGTGGTCCCGGCGGCGCTCCGCGTCCGCAGGGCGGCCAGGGCGGCCCCGGTGGCGCTCCCCGTCCGCAGGGTCAGGGCGGCGCCCGTCCGACCCCGGGCGGCATGCCCCGCCCGCAGGCGCCGCGTCCCGGCGGCGGTCCCGCCGGTAACCGTCCGAACCCGGGCATGATGCCGCAGCGTCCCGCCGCGGGCCCGCGTCCCGGTGGTGGCCCCGGCGGTGGCCGTGGTCCCGGCGGCGGCGGTCGTCCGGGTGGCGGCGGCGGTCGTCCCGGCGGCGGCTTCGCCGGTCGTCCGGCCGGTCCCGGTGGTGGCGGCGGCGGTTTCGCCGGTCGTCCCGGCGGTCCGGGCGGCGGCGGTGCCGGTCGTCCCGGTGGCGGCGGCGGCTTCGGCGGCCGTCCCGGCTTCGGTGGCCGTCCCGGTGGTCCCGGTGCACGTGGTGGCACGCAGGGTGCGTTCGGCCGTCCCGGCGGGCCCGCCCGTCGCGGTCGCAAGTCGAAGCGGCAGAGGCGCCAGGAGTACGAGGCCATGCAGGCCCCGTCGGTCGGCGGCGTCATGCTGCCTCGCGGCAACGGACAGACCGTCCGCCTGTCGCGTGGTGCCTCGCTCACCGACTTCGCCGAGAAGATCAACGCCAACCCGGCGTCGCTCGTCGGCGTGATGATGAACCTCGGCGAGATGGTCACCGCCACGCAGTCGGTCTCCGACGAGACGCTGAAGCTCCTCGCGGACGAGATGAACTTCGTCCTGGAGATCGTCAGCCCGGAGGAGGAGGACCGCGAGCTCCTCGAGTCGTTCTCCATCGAGTTCGGCGAGGACGAGGGCGGCGAGGAGATGCTCGTCTCCCGTCCGCCGGTAGTGACCGTCATGGGTCACGTCGACCACGGTAAGACCCGACTTCTGGACGCGATCCGCAAGACGAACGTCGTCGCGGGCGAGGCCGGCGGTATTACGCAGCACATCGGTGCGTACCAGGTCGCCACCGAGGTCAACGGCGAAGAGCGCGCCATCACCTTCATCGACACCCCCGGTCACGAGGCGTTCACCGCCATGCGTGCCCGTGGTGCGAAGTCCACCGACATCGCGATCCTCGTGGTCGCGGCCAACGACGGTGTGATGCCGCAGACGATCGAGGCGCTGAACCACGCCAAGGCGGCCGACGTGCCGATCGTGGTCGCGGTCAACAAGATCGACGTCGAGGGTGCCGACCCGACCAAGGTGCGCGGTCAGCTCACCGAGTTCGGTCTGGTGGCCGAGGAGTACGGCGGCGACACGATGTTCGTCGACATCTCCGCGCGCCAGGGCCTCAACATCGAGCAGCTGCTCGAAGCCGTGGTCCTCACCGCGGACGCCTCGCTCGACCTGCGGGCCAACCCGGAGCAGGACGCGCAGGGCATCGCCATCGAGGCCCACCTCGACAAGGGCCGCGGCGCCGTCGCGACCGTCCTCGTCCAGCGCGGTACCCTCCGCGTCGGCGACACGATGGTCGCCGGTGACGCGTACGGCCGAGTCCGCGCGATGCTCGACGACAAGGGCGAGAACGTGGAGGAGGCGACCCCGTCGACTCCGGTCCTCGTGCTCGGTCTCACCAACGTCCCGGGCGCGGGCGACAACTTCCTGGTCGTCGACGAGGACCGTACGGCCCGTCAGATCGCCGAGAAGCGTGCCGCCCGTGAGCGCAACGCCGCGTTCGCCAAGCGCACCCGCCGGGTGTCCCTCGAGGACCTCGACCAGGTGCTCAAGGCAGGCCTGGTACAGGACCTCAACATCATCATCAAGGGCGACGCGTCCGGTTCGGTGGAGGCTCTCGAGTCCTCGCTGCTCCAGCTCGACGTCGGCGAAGAGGTCGACATCCGCGTCCTGCACCGCGGTGTGGGTGCGGTCACGGAGTCGGACATCGACCTGGCGATGGGCTCCGACGCCATCGTCATCGGCTTCAACGTCCGCGCGGCAGGCCGTGCCGCGCAGATGGCGGAGCGCGAGGGCGTCGACGTCCGCTACTACTCGGTGATCTACCAGGCCATCGAGGAGATCGAGGCGGCCCTCAAGGGCATGCTCAAGCCGGAGTACGAGGAGGTCGAGCTCGGCACCGCGGAGATCCGCGAGGTCTTCCGCTCGTCCAAGCTCGGCAACATCGCGGGTGTCCTCATCCGGTCCGGCGAGGTCAAGCGCAACACCAAGGCCCGCCTGCTGCGCGATGGCAAGGTCATCGCGGAGAGCCTCAACATCGAGGGTCTGCGCCGCTTCAAGGACGACGTCACCGAGATCCGCGAAGGCTTTGAGGGCGGTATCAACCTCGGAAACTTCAACGACATCAAGATCGACGACGTCATCGCGACGTACGAGATGCGCGAGAAGCCGCGCGGCTGATCACGACAGCTCGAACCGGGGCCGGTCGAGGGGAGGTAAATCCCGTCGATCGGCCCCGGCCGTTCCGTGTACGGTTCTTGTGTCCCTGCCAAGCGGTTGGCGGGGCGCCGAACCCGTACCGGCGGGACATCCGGACAACACATGTATGTGGGGACTCTGTCCTTCGATCTGCTCCTCGGCGACGTACATTCGCTGAAGGAGAAACGCTCCGTCGTCCGTCCGATCGTCGCCGAACTCCAGCGGAAGTACGGAGTGAGCGCGGCGGAAGTGGGTGGCCAGAACCTGCACCGGAGGGCCGAGGTCGGCCTCGCGGTGGTGTCCGGCGACTGGGGCCACCTCACGGACGTACTGGACCGGTGCGAGCGCCTCGTCGCCGCCCGGCCCGAAGTGGAGCTGCTGTCGGTCCGGCGGCGGCTGCACGGGGATGATGACTGAACAAGGCAAGACAAGCCCCAGGGATCACACCCGGGGAAAAGGGAGACGGAGCAGTGGCCGACAACGCGCGGGCGAAAAGGCTGGCGGACCTCATCCGAGAGGTGGTTGCTCAGAAGCTGCAGCGCGGGATCAAGGACCCGCGGCTCGGAACGCACGTGACGATCACGGACACCCGGGTGACCGGTGACCTGCGGGAGGCCACGGTCTTCTACACGGTCTACGGCGACGACGAGGACCGTGCCGCCGCGGCGGCGGGCCTGGAGAGCGCCAAGGGCGTGCTCCGGTCGGCGGTCGGACAGGCCGCCGGCGTGAAGTTCACGCCGACCCTGGCCTTCGTCGCGGACGCCCTGCCGGACAACGCGCGGGCCATAGAGGACCTCCTCGACAAGGCACGCATGTCCGACGAGAAGGTGCGCGAGGTCTCGGCCGGCGCCGAGTTCGCCGGCGGGGCCGACCCGTACCGCAAGCCCGAGTCCGACGAGGACACGGACGGCACCGCAGACGAGACGGACGGCGACGCCCGCGCATGAGCAAGAGCAGCACCACAACGCCGGACGGCCTTGTCATCGTCGACAAGCCGTCCGGCTTCACTTCGCACGACGTGGTGGCCAAGATGCGCGGGATCGCCAAGACCCGCCGCGTCGGGCACGCGGGCACCCTCGACCCGATGGCGACGGGTGTCCTCGTGCTCGGCGTCGAGCGCGCCACCAAGCTCCTCGGTCACCTGGCGCTGACCGAGAAGGAGTATCTGGGCACCATCCGCCTCGGGCAGAACACGATCACCGATGACGCCGAGGGCGAGATCACCTCGTCCGCCGACGCCTCGAAGATCACCCGCGAGGCCATCGACGCCGGCATCGCCAAGCTGTCCGGCGACATCATGCAGGTGCCGTCGAAGGTCAGCGCCATCAAGATCGACGGCAAGCGGTCGTACGCCCGTGCCCGCAAGGGCGAGGACTTCGAGATCCCGGCCAGGCCCGTGACGATCTCCGCGTTCACGGTGTACGACGTCCGCGACGCCGTCGCCGAGGACGGCACGCCCGTCCTCGACCTGGTCGTCTCCGTCGTCTGCTCCTCGGGGACGTACATCAGGGCGATCGCCCGTGACCTCGGCGCCGACCTCGGCGTCGGCGGCCACCTGACCGCGCTGCGCCGCACCCGCGTCGGCCCCTACAAGCTGGACGCGGCCAAGACCCTCGACCAGCTCCAGGAGGAGCTGACCGTGATGCCCGTGGCCGAGGCCGCGGGACGGGCCTTCCCGCGCTGGGACGTGGACGAGAAGCGCGGCCGGCTGCTGCTCAACGGCGTCCGGATCGACATGCCCGAGGAGTACGCGGGTGTCGGCGCCGTCGCCGTCTTCGACCAGGAGGGCCGCTTCCTGGTCCTCGCGGAGGAGTCGAGGGGCAAGGCCAAGAGCCTGGCCGTCTTCGCCTGACGGCCCGGTCGCCCGGCGACCCCCGCACGACATTGTGGAGCGGGGGGCCGCAGGGGCGCCGCGCCCCCCAAACCCCCCCCACCGGGGTTTTCCCCCCCCCCCCCCCCATAAACCCCACCGGGCGGGGCGCGGGGTGGAACCGGGGGGGGGGATGGGGGGCGGTGGCGCCCCCC
>NZ_JBJDPY010000010.1:112816-319847 GCF_044903205.1 Streptomyces sp. NPDC029674 | reverse complement strand
AGATCTGGAAGCCCGGTAACGGGTGGAGGTGACTGGTACTAATAGGCCGAGGGCTTGTCCTCAGTTGCTCGCGTCCACTGTGTTGGTTCTGAAACAACGAACAGTTGTGTCGGCTGAACAGCGTCACTATTAATTGAAAAGTGTGCTTGTTCGCTGCCCTGTTTGAGATCCTGCGTTTGCGTAGGATATTTCATAGGGTTTCGGTGGTCATAGCGTGAGGGAAACGCCCGGTTACATTCCGAACCCGGAAGCTAAGCCTCAAAGCGCCGATGGTACTGCAGGGGGGACCCTGTGGGAGAGTAGGACGCCGCCGAACAATTTTTGGAGGACCCTTGGTCCCAGCGTCCACGCTGGGACCAAGGGTCCTTTTGTTTTTGTCGAAGCGCGCCGGCCTGCCGGCTGCGCGAGAATGACTGCGGTACCGAAGACTAGGAGTCACCGATGTCCCCCAACTCTCCCGACGAGCGACCGGAGCGCGAGCAGCGCAGCCGGGACGGTGGTGACCGGGGCGGATATCGCGGGGCTCCCCGTCGAGACAACGACCGCGGAGACCGAGGCGGCTTCCGTCGCGACGACAGCCGTGGTGACAGCCGTGGCGACAATCGCGGTGGTGGTTACCGCGGTGGTGGCTACCAGGGTCGTGACGACCGGCGTGATGACCGTCGTGAGGGTGACCGTGGTGGCCGTCCGCCGTTCCGGCGTGATGACCGGCCCAGTGGGCCGCGCCGTGACGACCGTGACCGTGGTGGGTTCCGGCGTGATGACCGGCGTGACGGGGACCGTCCCGCCTTCCGCCGCGACGACCGGCGCGATGACCGGCGTGACGATCGCCGGGACAATGACCGCGGGGACCGTGGTGGCTTCCGTCGCGACGACAGCCGTGGTGACAACCGCGGTGGCCGTCCGCCGTTCCGGCGTGATGACCGGCCGAGCGGGCCGCGTCGCGACGACCGGCGCGATGGTGACCGTCCCGCTTTCCGGCGTGACGATCGCCGCGATGACCGGCGTGATGACCGTCGGGACAATGACCGTGGGGACCGTGGCGGCTTCCGTCGCGACGACAGCCGTGGTGACAACCGCGGTGGCGGATACCGCGGTGGTGGCTACCAGGGTCGTGACGACCGGGGCCGGGACGACCGGCGGGATGACCGTCGTGAGGGTGACCGTGGTGGTCGGCCTCCGTTCCGTCGTGATGACCGGCCCAGTGGGCCGCGCCGTGACGACCGTGACCGTGGTGGGTTCCGGCGTGATGACCGGCGTGACGGGGACCGTCCCGCCTTCCGCCGCGACGACCGCAGGGATGACCGGCGCGATGACCGTCGGGACAGCGACCGTGGGGACCGTGGCGGCATCCGTCGCGACGAGCGGCGGGACGACCGGCCTTACGAGCGCAGGGACGACCGCAGGGACGACCGGCGTGACGGGGACCGTGGTGGGTACCGCGGCGGGCGTGACGAGAACCGTGGCGGCGGCGGATACCGCGGGCGTGATGACCGGGGCCGCGACGACCGTGGGCGCGGTGGGCCGCGCCGTGACGACCGTGGTGGGCGTCCCGGTGGGTTCCGTGGGCGTGATGACCGGCGTGACGGCGACCGTGGTGGGTACCGCGGCGGGCGGGACGATCGCCGGGACAACGACCGCGAGCCCATCCGGCGGCTGCCGATTCCCGAGGACGTCACGGGGTTCGAGATCGACAAGGACGTTCAGCAGGAGCTGCAGAGCCTTCCCAAGGGGCTCGCTGAGGACGTCGCCAAGAACCTGGTGATGGTCGCCAAGCTCATCGACGAGGACCCCGAGCAGGCGTACGCCTACTCGCGGATCGCGCTGCGGCTGGCCTCCAGGGTCGCCGCCGTGCGTGAGGCCGCCGGCTTCGCCGCGTACGCGAACCAGAAGTACAGCGAGGCGCTCGCCGAGTTCCGGGCCGCCCGGCGGATGACCGGCAGCGTCGAGCTGTGGCCCGTCATGGCGGACTGCGAGCGTGGGCTCGGCCGGCCCGAGAAGGCGCTGGAGATGGCCGGTGCGCCCGAGGTGCACAAGCTCGACAAGGCGGGGCAGGTCGAGATGCGGCTCGTCGCCGCCGGGGCCCGCCGCGACATGGACCAGATCGACGCGGCCATCGTGACCCTGCAGAGCCCCGAGCTGGCGTCGAACTCCGTCCAGCCGTGGACCGCGCGGCTCCGGTACGCGTACGCCGACGCGCTGCTCTCCGCCGGGCGCGAGGACGAGGCGCGGGAGTGGTTCGCGAAGGTCATCGAGTCCGACAAGGACGGCAGCACCGACGCGTCGGACCGCCTGGCCGAGCTGGACGGTGTCGAGTTCGTCGACGCCATGGGTGAGGACACGGACGAGGAGTCGGTCGTTCCGGACGCCGATGAGGCGGATGACCTGGATGACGCGGGTGACGCGAGTGACGCCGGTGATGCGGGTCACAAGGACTGATTTGGTCCTCGGGCGTCGGTCCGAGGTGTGACGAAGGGCGGGCTTCCCTAGGGGGCCCGCCCTTTGTCGTATGTGGATGTCTGTGTGTCGTACTCAGAACGCGAGGTCGCGCAGGACCAGGCCCGTCGCCGGCTTCGGGCCGAAGGACGTCGACTTGCGGGGCATCGTGACGCCCTGCCGGGCCAGGTCGCGGACCACCTTTTCGCGGACCGGGTGCATCAGGACCGCCGTGCCGCCGTCGCGCTCCGCCTTCTCGACCGTCGCCGCGGTGTCGTGGATGTACGCGATGTGTTCCGGGGTGTCGGGGATCTGCCAGACGTGGTCGAGGAGCGTGGAGTGCAGGACCGTCGCGTCGAGGGTGCGCCAGGCCTCCGGGCGGTCGTCCGGGATCGTCCGGGCGAGGAGGTCCGGGGACGGGTGGTCGACGAGGTGGAAGGCGCCGTCACCGGCGAGGAGGAAGGCGTTGCTCTTCGCCGCGGCTTCGGCCAGGGCGTCCAGGGCGTGGTCGAGCGCGCCCTCGACCGTACGTATGCGGAAGGAGTCGCCGAGGGTCTGGAGGGCGTCGGCCACCGGCAGCCGGTGGAGATAGCGGTGGATGGCACGGACTCGCAGCGGGTAGCGGGCCGTGTCCACCAGGAGGACGAGGCCGTAGTCCCAGGCGCTCGGTGACGGGTGCTCGGCGCGCAGGCGCAGATTGGTCGCCCAGCGGTGGTGGCCGTCGGCGATCAGGGCCTGGTGGTGGGAGAGGTCCGACCGGATTTCGGCGATCTCCGCGGGGTCCGTGATGGACCACAGGCGGTGGTGGAAGCCGTCCTCCGTAGTGGTCGAGAGGAGGGGCTCGCGCTGGGCGGTGCGTTCGATGACGGCCATCGCGCCCCCGGGTCCGCCTCCGGGCCCGGGCCTGGGCTCGTCGCTCACCTGCTCGCCGGTCGCGTCGTGCTCGTCGTCCCTGTCGCTGCGGTAGGTCAGGAGCAGCGGCTCCAGGTTGGCGGAGGTCGCCCGCATCAGGGCGGCGCGGTCCTCCACGACGTGGGGCATGACGCCCTCGTGGGGGAGGACGACGCCGTCCGCTGCTTCCGAGAGGCGGAGCGCGCCGATGACGCCGCGCTGCAGGATGTCGCTGTCCCGCTGTTCGTAGACGTACAGGCTGGGTTCGGTGTCGGGGGCGAGGATGCCCTCGGCGAGCCAGGTGTGGAGGGTGTCCGCGGCCTGTTGGTTGCGGGCGGCCGGGGTGGTGGCCTGCGGGAGGATCAGCCGGACGATGTTGTGCGGGTCGGCGGATTCCAGGTGCAGCAGGCCGTCCGGGCGGACCACCACGTCGTACGGCGGTGAGGTCACCGCGGCGAGGCTGCCGACCCGTTCGGGGACGTAGCGCACGCCCCGGAACGGGATCAGGTCGAGGCCGCTGTCGTCGGTGTGACCCGCTGTGTTCATTAGGGCATCGTATGTGTGTCAGTGGCATGAGCGATGATCGGGGGAGTGGGATCGATCGAGGAGCGATGCGTAATGAGCCAGACCGCGGGCCGGAGTGCGGACAGGGCCGTCAGGACGCGGCCGGAGGGCAGTGGCCGGGCGCTGAGTGAGGTCTACGACACGGCTCTGCTCGATCTGGACGGGGTGGTGTACGCGGGTGGGCGGGCCATCGCGCACGCGGTCCCGTCGCTGGGTGCCGCGCGCGAGGGCGGCATGCACCTCGCGTATGTCACGAACAACGCGCTGCGTACTCCGGACGCGGTGGCGGAGCATCTGACGGAGCTGGGGATCGCGACCGACGGCTCGGACGTCATCACGTCGGCGCAGGCCGCGGCCCGGCTCGTGAGTGAGCATGTGCCCGAGGGGGCGCGGGTGCTGGTGATCGGCGGTGAGGGGCTGCGGGTCGCGCTGCGCGAGCGGGGTCTGGAGCCGGTCGAGTCGGCCGACGACGACCCGGTGGCGGTCGTGCAGGGGTACGGCGGGCCGGACATGGCGTGGGGGCGCTTCGCGGAGGCCAGTTACGCGATCGCGCGCGGGGTGCCGTGGTTCGCCTCGAACACGGACCTGACGATTCCGAGCGCCCGTGGCATCGCCCCGGGCAACGGCGCGGCGGTCGAGGTCGTCCGGATCGCGACGGGCGCCGAGCCGCAGGTCGCGGGCAAGCCGCTGCCCCCGATGCACCGGGAGACGATCCTGCGGACCGGCGCCGAGCGGCCGCTGGTGGTGGGCGACCGGCTGGACACGGACATCGAGGGGGCGTTCAACGGGGAGGTGGATTCGCTGCTCGTGCTGACCGGTGTCACGGACGGGGCGCAGCTGCTCGCCGCGCGGCCCGAGCACCGGCCGACGTACGTGGACGCGGATCTGCGCGGGATGCTCACCGGCCAGCCCGACGTCACGTCCGTGGAGGGCGGCTTCGGCTGCGGCGGGTGGACCGCTTCGGTGCGCGGCGGGGAGCTCGCGCTGGACGGCGAGGGCGAGGCCATGGACGGGCTGCGGGCGCTGTGCGCGGCGGCCTGGACGGAGGCCGGTGACGGGGTGTGCGAGCTGGACGCGGGGAAGGCGTTGTCCCGGCTGGGGCTGTGAGTCGCCGCCGGCGGGCTGCGAGTCTCCGCCGTGGGGCTGTGGCTCCCGCCGGGTGGTTGTGAGTGCCAGCCGGGGGGTGTGAGTCCCTGCTCAGGGCGGTGAGCCTGTGCCGGGGGTGAGTCTCCCGCCCAGGGGCCCCCGTCAGGGTGTGAGTCCCCGGCGGGGGGGCTGCGCTCCCGCGCCGGGGTGCGTGGCGCGGTGCGCGGCGGTTACGGAAAGCGCCCGCTCAGGAGGAGGGTCCTGGCGGGCGCGGTACCGGGGTGACGGTTCGGCGTCAGGCGCTTTCGTCGTTGTCGATGAGCTGGTCCGTGGTCGTTCCCTTGCGCCAGTAGCCCGAGAACGTGACCTTCTTGCGGTCGAAGCCGCGGTCGCCGACGAGATGGCGGCGGACGGCCTTGACGGTCGCGGACTCGCCGGCGATCCAGGCGTAGGGGGTGCCTTCGGGGAGGTCCGCGCCGCGGATCGCGGCCGTGGTGGCGCCCTCCCGGGTGAGCCAGTGGATCTCGGCGTCGGCCTCGGTGGGCAGGTCCTGGCGGTCGGCGAGGTCGTGGAGCTCGATCCATACGCGGGTCGGCAGGCCGGTCGGGAGCTTCTCCAGGATGTTCGCGACGGCGGGCAGCGCCGACTCGTCGGCGGCGAGGAGCAGCCAGTCGGTGTCCTGCGGCAGCCGGAAGTCGTACGCCGCGTTCTCCTCCTCGACCGGGCCGAGGACGCCGATGCGGGCGCCGGGGCGCGCGGTCCGCGCCCAGCTGGTCGCCGGGCCGTCGGCGGGCGAGGGCGCCGGGTCGTGGACGGCGAAGTCGACGATCAGCTCGTCCGGGTCGCGGCGCAGCCGGCGGGTCGTGTACGTGCGCATGATGCCCCGTACCGAAGGGTCGAGGGCGTACCACGCGGCGTACCAGTCGGCGACGTCCCCGGAGCCGGTGTCCGGCATGACCGGGCTGTCCTGGCCGGGGTGCGGCAGGAAGATCTTGATGCGCTGGTCGGGGCCGCCCGCCGCCATGCGGGGCAGGTCGGCGCCGCCGAAGGTCACCCGGATCATGGCGGGGGTGATGTGCTCGGTGCGCAGCACCTGGACGTCGAAGTACCGGTACGGGGAGTCGGTCATCGCTGGGGCCTCGGGGTGCGCCGGGCTGCGTGCATGGGTGGTGCTTCTCTCGTCGAAGTCGCGTCGGAGTCTCGTCGATGGCTCGTCGAAGTCAAGTGCGAGGGTAGGCTAACCTAACCCGGTGTTGGTCGACAGTCCCCCTGGAACCCGCGCGGAGACCGCCCCCGCGCCCCCCGAACGCCGGGCGGTACGCAGCGCCGGGCTGCTCGCCGCGGTGGCCGTGCTGCTGCTCCTCTTCCTCACGAGTGTCGCCGTCGGCGCCAAGTCGATGTCCATGGAGCAGGTCTGGCACGGGCTGTTCCACGACACGGGGACGTACGCGGACGTCGTGGTCGGTGAGCGGCTCGCGCGCAGCCTGCTCGGGGTCCTCGCCGGAGTCGCGCTCGGCCTCTCCGGAGCCGTCCTCCAGGCGCTCACCCGCAACCCGCTGGCCGACCCCGGGCTGCTCGGCATCAATCTCGGCGCCTCCGCCGCGGTCGTCAGCGCGATCAGCTTCTTCGGCGTCACCTCGCTGAGCGGCTATGTGTGGTTCGCCTTCGTGGGGGCGCTGCTCGTCGGCGTACTGCTCTACCTGCTCGGCGGCTCGCGCGGGGCGACCCCGGTGCGGCTCGCGCTCGCCGGTACGGCGCTCAGCGCGGCCCTCTACGGCTATCTGCAAGCCGTCATGATCATGGACGGAGCCGCGCTCAACAAGATGCGCTTCTGGACGGTCGGCTCGCTGGCCTCCGCCAACATGGACACCATCGAGCAGGTGCTGCCGTTCCTCGCGATCGGCACCGTGCTCGCGCTCTCCCTGGCCCGGCCGCTGAACGCCATGGCCATGGGCGACGACACCGCCCGCGCGCTCGGCGCCCACCTCACGCGCACGCGCATCCTGGCCATGGCGGCGGCGACCCTGCTCTGCGGCGCCGCGACCGCCGCGTGCGGACCGATCGTGTTCGTCGGCCTGATGGTGCCGCACATCGTGCGCTCCTTCACCGGGCCCGACATGCGCTGGATCCTGCCGTACGCGGCCGTCCTCTCGCCGGTCCTGCTGCTCGGCGCGGACGTCGTCGGGCGCGTCGTGGCGCGGCCGTCGGAGCTCCAGGTGGGCATCGTGACCGCGGTCATCGGCGCACCGGTCTTCGTCTTCCTCGTACGCCGTCGGAAGGTGGCCCAGCTGTGAAGGCGATACGCACCCGGGGCGGCCTCTCCGTCCGGCTCGACGTCCGCACGGCCGTGGTCGTCACCCTCCTCGTGGCCGCCGCCGCGGTCTCCGGCGTCGTCCTCATCGGCACCGGCGACTTCGACATCCCGGCCGCCGACGTCATCCGCACCCTGCTCGGCAACGGCGACGCCGGGCAGGAGTTCATCATCAACGACCTGCGGCTGCCGCGGGTCCTGGTCGGGCTCCTGGTGGGCGCGGCCCTCGGCCTCGGCGGCGCGCTCTTCCAGTCCATCGCCCGCAACCCGCTGGGCAGCCCCGACGTGCTCGGCCTCGGCCAGGGCGCGACCGCCGGGGCGCTCACCATGATCGTCCTGTTCCAGGGCAGCGCGGCCGAGGTCGCGGGCGGCGCGCTCGTCGGCGGTCTCGTCACCGGCCTCGCCATCTATCTGCTCGCCTGGAAGCGCGGTGTGCACGGCTACCGCCTCGTCCTCGTCGGCATCGGTGTCTCGGCGTTCATCACCGCCATCAACGGCTATCTGCTCACCAAGGCGGACTTCGTCGACGCCGCCCGTTCCGTGGTCTGGATGACCGGCTCCCTCAACGGCCGCGACTGGGACCAGGTGTGGCCGCTGCTCGTGCTCTGCGCCGTCCTCGTACCTCTCGTACTCGTGTACGGGCGTCCGCTGCGGATGCTGGAGATGGGCGACGACGTCGCGAACTCGCTCGGCGTACGCGTCGAACGCACCCGCTTCGTGCTGCTCACCGCCTCCGTGCTGCTCACCGCGGCCGCCACCGCCGCCGCGGGGCCCGTCAGCTTCGTCGCGCTGACCGCGCCGCAGCTGGCGCGCAGGCTCACGCGCTCGCCGGGCCCCAACCTGATGCCCGCCATGTTCATGGGCGCCACGCTCCTGATCGTCGCGGACTGGGCCTCGCAGCGGGCCTTCGGCGCGGACCAGCTGCCCGTCGGCGTCGTCACGGGTGTCCTCGGCGGCGTCTATCTCCTCGGGCTGCTCGTCACCCAGCGCAAGGCGGGACGGATATGAAGCCCCGCCGTGATCCCGTACCACCCCACGACCAGGAGCGTGCTGCTGTGAACCGGCTCGTCGCCGACGACGTCACCCTCGGCTATGACCAGCGCGTCATCGCGGAGAAGATGTCCGTCGAGATCCCCGACAACTCCTTCACCGTGATCGTGGGCCCCAACGCCTGCGGCAAGTCCACGCTGCTGCGCGCCCTGTCCCGGATGCTCAAGCCGTCCGCGGGACGGGTACTGCTCGACGGGAACGTCATCCAGTCGATGCCGGCGAAGAAGGTCGCCAAGACGCTCGGCCTGCTGCCGCAGTCGTCCATCGCGCCCGACGGCATCACGGTCGGCGACCTGGTCGCCCGCGGCCGCTACCCCCACCAGGGGCTGCTGCGGCAGTGGTCGGCGGAGGACGAGCGGATCGTCGACGAGTCCATGGAGGCGACTGGCGTACGCGCGCTCGCCGACCGGTACGTCGACGAGCTCTCCGGAGGGCAGCGCCAGCGCGTCTGGATCGCCATGGCGCTCGCCCAGCAGACCCCGCTGCTGCTCCTCGACGAGCCGACGACCTTCCTCGACATCCAGCACCAGCTCGACGTCCTGGACCTCTGCGCCGAGCTCCACGAGGAGCAGGGCCGCACACTCGTCGCCGTCCTGCACGACCTCAACCACGCCGCCCGCTACGCCACGCACCTCATCGTGCTGCGCGACGGCGCGGTGCTCGCCGAGGGCCCGCCCTCCGAGATCGTCACGGCGGAGCTGGTGGAGCAGACCTTCGGGATCCAGTGCCGGATCATCGACGACCCGGAGACGGGGACGCCGCTGGTGGTCCCGGCCGCCCGCACCGGGCGGCGGGCCCCGGCTAAAGCAGCGACCTGAGCTTCAGCAGGTCCCGGAAGCCCGCTTCCAGTTTGACCCGGCCCGAGGCCCAGGCCTTCGCGAAGTTGAGCTCGCCGTCCACCATCGAGACCAGGTCGTCGCCGGTCATCGCGAGGCGGATCTCCGCCTTCTCGCGCGGCGGGCCCGGGTGGTCGTCGAGCACCGTGATCCGGCCGTTCTCGAGCCGGCCGGTGAAGGTGACGTCGAGGTCGGTGACGCGGCAGCTCAGCGAGCGGTTCAGGGCAGCGGCGCCGCGCACGTCGCCGTCGGCGGACGCGAGGGTGTCCGAGAGTCTGTCGAGTGCTGTGCGGCACTCCGCCATGGTCGCCATCGTGATCGACGGTACCCCAGGCCCACGAGGTAGCGTCATGCCATGAGCGACTCACACGCGGGCCCCGGAGCGGGGGAGGCGGCGCGGCCGGAGCCCGAGGTTCCGGACGAGCCGTCGTACGACCCCGCCGCCCCCGCGCCCCTCGGCGTCGAGCGCACCCCCACCGGCAACGCCGAGGTGGACGCCTCCCTCGCCCGGCTCGGTGATGCCGACCACCTCGCCACCGACGGCCACATCGAGGTGTACGAGGATGTACACCGGGGCCTGCGCGACGCGCTGACCGCGCTCGACGCGCGCCCCGGCCCACCGGCACCCACCGGGGCGCCGCCATCATCCTCGTACGACAACAGGAGCTGAACCGAACGTGGCAGGAGTGGCACGACGCCGCCTCGACGCCGAGCTCGTCCGCAGGAAGCTCGCGCGCTCGCGCGAGCACGCGAGCCAGCTGATCGCCGCAGGCCGGGTCGCGGTCGGCAAGACCGTCGCGACCAAGGCGGCGACCCAGGTCGAGACGGCCGCCGCGATCGTGGTCTCGCAGGACGACAGCGACCCCGACTACGTCTCGCGCGGCGGGCACAAGCTGGCGGGCGCCCTCGCCGCCTTCGGGCCGCAGGGCCTGGTCGTCGAGGGGCGGCGCGCGCTGGACGCGGGCGCGTCCACCGGCGGCTTCACCGATGTGCTGCTGCGCGCGGGCGCCGCGCACGTCGTGGCCGTCGATGTCGGATACGGCCAGCTCGCGTGGTCGCTCCAGAGCGACGAGCGGGTCACGGTGAAGGACCGGACGAACGTACGCGAGTTGACGCTCGAAGCCATCGACGGAGTCCCCGTCGACGTGGTCGTCGGGGACCTCTCCTTCATCCCGCTCGGGCTCGTGCTGCCCGCCCTGGTGCGGTGCGCGGCGCCCGACGCGGATCTCGTCCTCATGGTCAAGCCGCAGTTCGAGGTCGGCAAGGAGCGGCTCGGCAGCGGTGGTGTGGTGCGCAGCGCCGAGCTGCGGGCCGAAGCCGTGCGCGGGGTGGCGCGGCAGGCGTGGGGGCTCGGACTCGGGGTGCGCGGAGTGACCGCCAGCCCGCTGCCGGGGCCCTCCGGGAACGTCGAGTACTTTCTGTGGCTGCGCGCCGGGGCCGCTGAGCTGGACCCGGCGGACGTTGACCGTGCCGTGGCGGAGGGGCCCCGTTGACCCAGACCCGAGTGACTCAGACCGGAACTCGTACCGTCTTCCTGCTCGCGCACACCGGACGGCCCGCGGCCATCCGCAGCGCCGAGCTCGTCGTCCAGGGGCTGCTGCGCAGCGGCATCGGCGTGCGGGTCCTGGAGGCGGAAGCCGTGGACCTGACGTTGCCCGCCGACGTCCAGACGGTGGAGGAGGCCACGGCCGAGTGCATCGACGACTGCGAGCTCATCGTCGTCCTCGGCGGTGACGGGACGCTGCTGCGCGGCGCCGAGTTCGCCCGCGCGTCCGGCGTGCCCATGCTCGGGGTGAACCTCGGACGCGTGGGGTTCCTCGCGGAGGCCGAGCGGGACGACCTCGACAAGGTCGTCGACCGCGTGGTCACCAAGGCGTACGAGGTCGAGGAGCGCATGACGATCGACGTCGTCGTGCACCGCAACGGTGACGTCGTGCACCGCGACTGGGCGCTCAACGAGGCCGCCGTGCAGAAGGTGTCGCCCGAGCGGATGCTCGAGGTCGTCCTGGAGATCGACGGGCGGCCCGTCACGGGCTTCGGCTGCGACGGCATCGTGTGTGCCACCCCGACCGGTTCGACGGCGTACGCCTTCTCCGCCGGCGGGCCCGTGGTGTGGCCGGAGGTCGAGGCGCTGCTCATGGTCCCCATCAGCGCGCACGCCCTGTTCGCCAAGCCCCTGGTGACCTCGCCGGACTCGGTGCTCGCCGTCGAGGTGCAGCCGGACACGCCGCACGGGGTGCTGTGGTGCGATGGGCGGCGGACGCTGGAACTGCCCTCCGGGGCGCGGGTGGAGGTGCGGAGGGGGGAGGTGCCGGTGCGGCTTGCTCGGCTGCACCATGCGTCGTTCACGGATCGGCTTGTCGCGAAGTTCGCGCTGCCGGTGTCTGGGTGGCGCGGGGCGCCCCACTAGGCCCTGGTCGGGGGTGGTGGGGTGCGTGGTGCTGTGCGGGTCGGTGGGGGCTGGTCGCGCAGTTCCCCGCGCCCCTGGAGGGGTTGCGCCTCGGTTGTGCCGTGCGGGCCGTCGAGGGCTGGTCGCGCAGTTCCCCGCGCCCCTGGAGCGGGTGCCTGTTGGTTGTGTCGTGCGGGTCGGCTGTGGCTGGTCGCGCAGTTCCCCGCGCCCCTGGAGGGGCGCCCTCTGTGCCCCTGGCTTTTATGTTGAGCTGACCACGGAGATCGCCTGCCTTCGTACCGCTGCGCGCACCGGGAGGCCCGTTGCCAGGAGGGTGAGGAGCAGGGTGGCTGCCGTCAGGGCCGAGGGCACGGGCCACGGCAGGTGGGGGAGCGGTGAGCCGAAGGCTGTGCTGAGGATGGGGGCCAGGGTGCCGAGGGCGATCGCGGTGCCTAGCAGCAGGGCCGTGCCGGCGACCACCACGGCCTCCCAGGCCGCCATCGCGCCCACCTGCGCCCGTTGGCTGCCGATGACCCGGAGGAGCGCCACGTCGCGGCGGCGCTCGAAGGAGATCATGGCGAGGGTGTTCGCCGCGGCGATGGCGGCGAAGCCCGCGTACAGCCCCGTGCCCACGTAGTCGAGCCAGACCTCGCCCGGGCTGCCCGCGGAGCCGGTGTGGTGCTGGGCCGTCGTATGCATGCCGATCTTGGTGAGGCCGAAGCCCACGACCAGGACGAGGGGGACGACCGCGGCGGAGAAGCGGCGGGGCTGCGAGCGGACGTTGAGCATCGCCAGGCGCGCGCTGGGCCCGAACCGGCCGAGGGCCGCCGAGACCAGCCAGGCCGCGGGGCCGATGATGCGCGGGCCGAGCAGTCCTGCGCCGGCGCAGAAGAGGATGAGGACGAGGAAGGCGCCCTCGCTCGCCTCGTCCGCGGGCTGCTTCGACAGGAGTACGGAGACGAAGCAGGCCCCCGCCACCGCGAGGAGTCCGAGCGGCGCCCGCAGGATGCCGAGCCCGCGGCGGCCCGTCGCCGCCTCGCTCAGGGCGCGGGCCGGGCGGAGCAGTGAGAACCGCAGCGCGGACAGCAGCGCGGCCACGGTCGTCGTCACCACGGCCACGCCGACGCACACCGGCAGCGCGAGCCAGCTGAAGCGGAAGCCCGCTTCGGCGGGCAGCAGCCCGTGGTCGACCATGCCGGCGTGCCACCACCGGGCTCCGAAGCCGCCGAGCACGAAGCCGGCGAGCGCGGCGGGGACCGAGGCGGCGAGCGCCTGGACGGCCACCGCGCGGCGGACCTGGCGGGGCTTGGCGCCGATGGAACGCACCATCGCGAGCTCCCGGTGCTGCTGCGCGACGGCCGTGCCCATCGTCGAGACGACCACGAATATCGACATGTAGATGGAGCCGATCAGGAGGACGGTCGCCATGTCGCCCACGCCGTTCTCCGTGATCTGCTTCCGGGCCCGGGCGGAGAGCCCGGCGCGGTCGGCGCTCGTCGTGCCGAGCATCATCGTCGACGCGCTCACCACGGTCGCCGCGAAGAGCGCGGCCACGGCCGTGCCCACAAATGCCGGGCGGTGCGCGCGCAGCGCCGCCCGTGCCAGTCCTGTTGCCATGTGGATCATGGTCGCCGCGGGCCCCGGCAGGGAGCCATGCGGTGAGCTGGTGGATCTTGCTGGGGATAACCCCACCCCCTCCACTCCAGCGGGTGACAGCCGCCGCCGATGCGCCGCTTCGACCTGCGCCTTCGCGACCGGAGGCCAGGGCCCGTCGCACACCGGGCCTCCGACCTCGTAAGGTCGTGTCCGTGTTGGAGGAGATGCGGATACGGTCGCTCGGAGTCATCGATGACGCGGTCGTCGAGCTGTCGCCGGGCTTCACCGCCGTGACGGGTGAGACCGGTGCGGGCAAGACGATGGTGGTCACCAGCCTTGGCCTGCTGCTCGGCGGCCGCGCGGATCCCGCCCTGGTGCGGATCGGCGCGAAGTCGGCGGTGGTGGAGGGGCGCATCACCGTGCCCGCCGACGCCTCGGCGGTGGTGCGCGCCGAGGAGGCCGGGGCCGAACTCGACGACGGTGCTCTGCTGATCAGCCGGACCGTCTCGGCGGAAGGGCGCTCGCGGGCGCACCTCGGCGGGCGCTCGGTGCCGGTCGGTCTGCTCTCCGAACTCGCCGACGACCTCGTCGCCGTGCACGGCCAGACCGATCAGCAGGGCCTGCTCAAGCCGGCTCGGCAGCGCGCTGCCCTCGACCGGTACGCGGGCGACGCGGTCGCCGTGCCGCTCGCCAAGTACACGGCCGCGTACCGCAGACTGCGGGCCGTCACCACCGAGGTGGACGAGATCACCACCCGCGCGCGTGAGCGTGCCCAGGAGGCCGACCTGCTGCGCTTCGGCCTCGACGAGATCGCGGGCGTCGAGCCGCGTCCCGGTGAGGACGTCGAACTCGCGGCCGAGGCCGAGCGGCTCGGCCACGCGGAAGCCCTCGCCTCCGCCGCCACGGCCGCGCACGCCGCGCTCGCAGGCAACCCCGAGGACCCGGAGATCGTCGATGCCTCGACGCTGGTCGCGGGCGCCTCACGGGCCCTCGAAGCCGTACGCTCCCACGACCCCGCCCTCTCCGCCCTCGCCGACCGCCTCGGCGAGATCGGCATCCTGCTGGGCGACGTGGCGGGCGAGCTCGCCGGATACGCCGACGACCTGGACGCCGACCCGCTGCGGCTCTCCGCCGTCGAGGAGCGCAGGGCCGCGCTGACGCAGCTCACCAGGAAGTACGGGGCGGACATCGACGCCGTGCTCGCCTGGGCGGAGGACGGCGCGGCGCGGCTCACCGAACTGGAGGGCGACGACGACCGGCTGGGGGAGCTGACCGCCGAGCGGGACGCGCTGCGCGCCGAACTCGCCGTGCTCGCCCAGACGTTGACCGACGCGCGGCAGGAGGCGGCGTCGCGGTTCGCCGCGGCCGTCACCGAGGAGCTCGCCTCGCTGGCGATGCCCCACGCGCGCGTGTCGATCGCCATCAGCAGCACGGAGGTGCCCGAGGGGGCCGACGGCGTGGAGGTCGGGGGCCGCACGGTCGCGTACGGGCCCGCGGGCGTCGACGAGGTCGAGCTGCTTCTCGCCCCGCACCCGGGCGCCCCGCCCCGGCCCATCGCCAAGGGCGCGTCGGGCGGTGAGCTGTCGCGCGTGATGCTCGCCGTCGAGGTGGTCTTCGCGGGCACGGACCCGGTCCCCACGTACCTCTTCGACGAGGTCGACGCGGGTGTCGGCGGCAAGGCGGCGGTCGAGATCGGCCGGCGCTTGGCCCGCCTCGCCAAGTCGGCGCAGGTCGTGGTCGTCACCCACCTCCCGCAGGTCGCCGCCTTCGCCGACCGCCAGCTGCTCGTCGAGAAGACGAACGACGGCATGGTGACCCGCTCCGGAGTCCAGGTCCTGGAGGGCGAGGACCGCGTGCGGGAACTGTCGCGGATGCTGGCGGGCCAGGAGGACTCCGAGACGGCCCGCGCCCACGCGGAGGAGCTGTTGGCGACAGCCAGGGGCGACGGGTAAGCGCAAGCGGCGGCCGGTGCAGCCCCGGTGACCGGTGCAGCCCCGGTGCAGCCCGGGGCGACCGGTAGGGCCGGAAGCGGGCGGACGTAGGGTGATCCCATGATCGAATCCAGGTCCGGGCGACGGCTCGGCGCCCTGCTCGCCGCAGCCGCCGTCACCCGCGCGGGAACCGCCGCGTTGCGCTCGCGCCCGCCCGGCGGGACCGCCCGCTGGATGCGGAAGAACCACGCGGGAAAGACCGTCGAGCTGTACGCCGGGCCCGCGGCCGCCGTCGGTGCCGCGGTCGGAGCCGCCGCGCTGCCCGCCGTGCCGCGGGCGGCCACCGCCGTGGCTGTGCTCGCCGCCGGTGCCTGCGGTCTGTACGACGACATGGCGGGGGCCGACGACCCGCGCCGGGGGTTCCGCGCGCACCTCGGGGCGCTGCGGAGCGGTGAGGTCACCAGCGGTGCGGTGAAGCTGTTCGGCATCTCGGCGGCGGGGCTCGCCGCCGGGGCGCTGCTCAAGGAACGTCCCGCGGACAAGGTCCTCGCGGGTGTGGTGATCGCCGGAGCCGCGCACTTCGTGAACCTCGTCGACGTGCGGCCGGGGCGCGCCTGCGCGACCGTGCTGGCGCTGGGTGCGCCGGGGCTGCTGCGCAAGGGGCCCGGTGCGGTCGTCGCCGCCGCGTCCATGGGGGCCGCGGCTGCCGTCCTCCCCGCTGACGTCGGGGAGCGCGCGATGATCGGTGACGCGGGCGCGCACGCGCTGGGCGCGGGCATCGGCGCCGCGATCGTCGCGGGCAACGGCCGCGCGGGTCTGGTCGCGCACGCCGCGGCGCTGGTGGCCGCGGCGGTGTACGGGGAGCGGGTCAGCCGGGTGGCGGGGGCGGACCTCGGCTGATCCGAGGTTTTGCAGTACGGGGGCAAGGGGGGAAAGCGCATGGCCGTTTTCGTGTGTGCGCGGTGCGACGCCGTGCTCACCGGTTCCGTCGAGCGCGTCGCGCTTCCCGTGTGTGCCCATCAGAAGTACGGACATGATCTGCTGCCCGCGCTCATGGAGTCGGGGACGTACGCCGTCGACCCGGAGCCGGCCGGGCCGCCGTGGCGCCCGTGGAGCGAGGTCGGGGCGGAGGAAGCGGAGGCGCGAGGTGTCTTCGCGCCCGAGTTCAGCCTGTCCTTCGGTGCCCCTGGCGCGGTCGTCGTCGCACCGGGAGACACCCGCGGCACCGTCCTGATCCCCGAGCGGTGCGACGGCTACTGCATCGGCCTCGACGGGCGGGCCGGCCCGAACCTCGCCTGTGCGTGCTGCGGCAGCGCGGTGGCGACCCGGATCGACGACTGCTCGTACTGGCAGGCGGTGTGGCTCACTCCGGGCGCCGTCCGCCGCGTCCCCGATGACGGCCCAGAGCACGCGATGACCGACTGGGAGGCGCTGGCCGAACAGCATCAGGGGGCGCCGCCGATCGAGTCGTGCGGGGCGTGGAACGCGCGGTGGGAGGCGGCGGTCGGGGCGGCGCTGGCACATCTGCTGTCGGTCTCGGCGGGCGCGCGGGTGGCTCTTCCCGACGGCGTCATGGAGGAAACCTTCGGCCGCGCGCTCGACGCGCTGCTCCCGCCGGGGCCCACGCGAAGGCGAGTCGTCCTGGCCGGTCCAGGCCTGCCGCCGGCCGACGAGGACATCGCCCTGGTGCCGCGCCACCCGCGGACGGGCGAGGTGTGGCGGCCGCCCGGCGGTACGGCCGCCGTGCCGCTCGAAGCCGACGTGTGGCTGCACATGGCCTTCCCCTGTGCGCAGCTGCCCGTTCCGGTGACGGGCGGCATGCCGGAGGGAGTCTTCCGTGACGACCCGCTGCCGCCGTACCCCTGGCGGCTGTTCAGGCCCGACCGTGAGGTGTTCCTCAGTACGCTGGCGCGGCTGCCCGCAGTACGCGAACCTTGGCTGCGCGGGATCTACGACCGCATGCGGGACGCTCCGTACGCATGTCCGTTCTGAACCTCCATCACCCATGTGGGTGATCCCGTCCGCGGAGTTGCCCGTCCAAATGCGGAAGTGACCTTTCCGCAGTGCCGGAACGCCCGTACGGACTGGCATCCTTGGCGCAGCATCTGCCCGAGTACCAGTCCGGGTACCAGTCCGAGCACCGCCCGACGCAGACCCAGGAGCCCCGGCCACGTGAGCCACGTGAGCAGCCACTCGCCGCACGGACAGACGCCGCTGCACACCGTTCAAGTCCTCGGGGGCGGCAGCGCGGGCAGCAGCGCGCACGTCAGATCACTGGCCGCGGGCCTCGCCGCGAGGGGCGTGCGGGTCACTGTGTGCGCCCCCGAAGAGGCCGCTCGCGTCTACGACTTCGCCGGTACCGGCGCCCGGCACCTCCCCGTCCCCCGCAGCGGCGACCCCGCCTCCGTGGCCGCTCTGCGCGCCGCCTGCGCCGACGCCGACCTCGTGCACGCGCACGGACTGCACGCCGCCCTCCGCGCCGCCCTCGCCCTCACCGGGCGCCGCACCCCGCTCGTGGTGACCTGGCACACCCGCGCGCACGCGGAGGGCGCGCGCGCCCGCGTGCTGCGCCTCCTGGAGCGGCGCGTCGCGAAGGCCGCGGCCGTCGTCCTCGGCGCCTCGTCCGACCTCGTCGACCGGGCCCGCGACAGGGGAGCGCGCGACGCCCGCCTCGCGGCCATCGCCCTGCCCGCGCCGCGCCGCCCGGCCACCGTGGAGGAGCCCGACAGCCTCCTCCACAAGGCCCGCGCCGAACTGGGCGCCGTGGACCGCCCGCTGATCCTGGCCGTCGGCGCCCTCGAACAGAACCGGGGACACGACGTACTCCTGGACGCCACGCGCGCGTGGCGCCACCTGGACCCGCTGCCGCTCCTCGTCATCGCGGGGGAGGGGCCCGAACGGACCGCCCTGCAGCGCCGCATCGAGGACGAGCAGCTCCCGGCCCGGCTCGTCGGACGGCGTGACGACATCCCCGAACTCCTCGCGGCCGCCGACCTCGCGGTGCTGCCCGGCAGCTGGGAGTCCCGCTCCGTGCTCGCCCAAGAGGCCCTCCACGCGCGCGTGCCGCTTGTCGCGACCGCGGTCGGCGGCGTCCCCGAACTGGTCGGCGACGCGGCGGAACTCGTCGCGTACGGCGACGCGGAAGCCCTCGCCACCGCGGTCGTACGCCTCCTCGCCGACCCCGTCCGCAGGGCGGAGCTGAAGGTGCGGGGCGCGGCCCAGGCCGCCACCTGGCCGACCGAGGACGACACGGTCACCCAAGTCCTCAGCGTCTACGACGAGTTGACGCAGCCCGTGCCGTACAGCTGACCGTAACGCCGCGCGGTTACGCCACGTGCCTGCGCGCCCGCAGCGCCAGGCTCAGCGCGAGCACCGTCTGCGGATCGTCGAGATCGGTGCCCAGCAACTCGCTGATGCGGGCGAGGCGGTTGTAGAGGGTCTGGCGGTTGAGGTGCAGCTCGCGGGCCGTCTCCGCCTTGCGGCCCGCGTGCGCGAGGTACGTCTGCAGCGTGGGCAGCAACGGCGGCTTCGAACGCTCGTCGTGGGCGCGCAGCGGACCGATCGCCCGGTCCACGAACGCCGCGAGGACGCCGTCCTCGTCATGGCGGTGCAGCCGCCACAGCAGCAGGTCGATGTCGAGGCGCCGCGCGTCGTACCAGGGGCGGTCGGAGAGGCCCTGCGCGGCCGTCGCCGTCTCCGCCGCGTGCCGCAGGCCCGCCGAGGCCGCTGCCCAGCCGCCCGCGACCCCGACCACCACGACCGGCGGCTGCGCCCCCGGCCGCTGCATCCCGGCCCGCTCGACGCCGGCCCGCAGCGCGGCGGCGACCCGGTCCGCGACTGCGGTCCGCTCGGACTCCGACCGCAGGCCGAGCAGCAGCGGCACACGGCCCTCGACGGGACGCACGCCGAGCAGCGCGGGCACCCCCACCGACGCGAGCTCCTCCGCGACCGCCCGGGCGAGCACCGCCCAGCCGCCGCCGGTCGGCAGCCCGTCCGCGAGCCGCATCACCACCGGAAGGAGCGGGCTGTCGGCCGAACCCGGCTTGAAGCCGAGGACACGGGCCTGCGCGGGGGCGTCCTCGGCGGTGATCCGGCCCTCCGCGAGGTCGGTGAGGAAGTCGCCGCGGCCGCGCGCCGCGAGCTCCTCCTCCTGGCGGGCCTGCATCAGCACCACCGCGAGGCTGCTCGCCGCGCGCTCCGCGGCGATGCGGTGCACCGGCAGCGGCGCCGACTCCACGGCGAGCAGCACGAGTCGGGCCCGCACCGAGCCGGTGCCGGGAGCACCGCCCGGGCCGCCGCCCGGCACGTCCACGATGACGGCGCTCGCGGGCGGCCCGTCCCGGTCCACGGCCCGGCCCCGCAGCCCCTCCCACACCTGGAGCGGATCCGCGCACTCGGTGCCCGCCCCGGCGGCGTACAGGAGCTGCCCGTCCGCCGTCTCCAGGAACACCGGGTTGCCGCTGAACTCCGCGAGGACGGCGAGGACCTGCGGTATGCCGCCCCCGCCGAGCAGCGCCTCCGTGCAGCGCCGGTGGACCTCCTCGGCCCGCTGGAGCAGCGCGTAGTGGCCGTTGACGATCTCGGTGTGCACCTCTTCGGTGACCGTCACGAACGGCACCTCGCGGTGCAGCTGCACCAGCGGGAGACCGGCTGCCCGCGCCGTCTCCACGATCGCCGCGGGCAGCCGCGTGAAGCGCGGCCCCAGCTCGACGACGAGCGCCGCGATGCCGCGCTCGGCGAGGTTGCGCACGAAGGCGCGCTGTTCGGCCGGGCGGGCGCCGAGCCCGAGCCCCGTCGTGAGGAGCAGCTCGCCGCCCTTGAGGAGCGAGGCGATGTTGGGCACCTCGCCCGCGTGCACCCACCGCACCGTCCGCTGCAGCCGCTCCGCGCCCGCCACGACCTCGGGGAGCCCACCGCGCAACCCCGGAAGTTCCAGCGCGCGCTGCACGGTGATGCCGCCCTGAGTGCCCTGACTGTCCATGGCGCGGACGCTACCGGGGCACTTGTCCGGCGGGCATCTCGGGTGCCCGTCATCCGGAGCGCCCCGGTCCGCCCGACGGGCGTCAGCCCCCGTACGCCCCCGACGCCGTCAGCCGCAGCGCCGTGTCGATCAGCGGGACGTGGCTGAACGCCTGCGGGAAGTTGCCGACCTGGCGCTGCAGCTTGGAGTCCCACTCCTCGGCGAGGAGTCCCAGGTCGTTGCGGAGCGCCAGGAGCTTCTCGAAGAGCTTGCGGGCCTCGTCGACCCGGCCGATCATCGCGAGGTCGTCGGCCATCCAGAACGAGCAGGCCAGGAACGCGCCCTCGTCGCCCTCGAGGCCGTCCACGCCCTCGTCGTCGCCGGACGTCGGATAGCGCAGGATGAAGCCGTCCGGCGTCGAGAGCTCACGCTGGATCGCCTCGATCGTGCCGATGACCCGCTTGTCGTCGGGCGGCAGGAAGCCCATCTGCGGAATCAGCAGCAGCGAGGCGTCCAGCTCCTTGGAGCCGTACGACTGCGTGAAGGTGTTCCGCTCCTTGTCGTAGCCCTTCTCGCAGACGTCCCGGTGGATGTCGTCGCGCAGTTCGCGCCACTTCTCCAGCGGGCCGTCCGCGTCGCCGGACTCGATGAGCTTGATGGTGCGGTCCACGGCGACCCACGCCATCACCTTGGAGTGCACGAAGTGGCGGCGCGGGCCGCGCACCTCCCAGATGCCCTCGTCCGGCTCGTTCCAGTGGTCCTCGAGATAACGGATCAGCTTGAGCTGGAGGAGTGAGGCGTAGTCGTTGCGGGCCAGGCCGGTCATGTGGGCCAGATGGAGGGCCTCGGTGACCTCGCCGTACACGTCGAGCTGCAGCTGGCCCACCGCGCCGTTGCCCGCCCGGACCGGCTGCGAGGCCTCGTACCCAGGCAGCCAGTCCAGCTCCATCTCGCCGAGCTCGCGCTCGCCCGCGATGCCGTACATGATCTGCAGGTTCTCGGGGTCGCCGGCCACCGCGCGCAGCAGCCACTCGCGCCAGGCGCGGGCCTCCTCGCGGTAGCCGGTGCGCAGCAGCGACGAGAGCGTGATCGCGGCGTCGCGCAGCCAGGTGAAGCGGTAGTCCCAGTTCCGGGAGCCTCCGACGTCCTCGGGCAGCGAGGTGGTGGGCGCCGCGACGATGCCGCCGGTCGGCGCGTACGTCAGGGCCTTCAGGGTGATCAGCGAGCGGATCACGGCCTCGCGGTACGGGCCGTGATACGTGCAGTGGTCGACCCACTCCCGCCAGAAGTCCTCCGTCGCGGTGAGCGCCGCCTCGGGCTCCGCGAGCGCGGGCTGTTCCTTGTGCGAGGGCTGCCACGAGATGGTGAAGGCGATCCGCTCGCCCGGCGAGACCGTGAAGTCGGCGTAGGTGGTGAGGTCCTTGCCGTAGGTCTCGGTGGTGGTGTCCAGCCAGACCGAGTCGGGGCCCGCGACGGCCACCGTGCGCCCGTCGAACTTGTGTACCCACGGCACCACGCGGCCGTAGCTGAACCGCATCCGCAGGGCCGAGTGCATCGGCACCCGGCCGGTGACGCCCTCGACGATCCGCACCAGCTGCGGCGAGTCGCTGCCGCGCGGAGGCATGAAATCGATCACGCGGACCGTGCCGCGTGGCGTGTCCCACTCGGATTCCAGCACCAGTGAGTCGCCGCGGTACGTGCGACGCGCGGCGGTGGGTGGCTCCGCGTCGGGGTTGTACGCGGGCCCGAGGCGCCAGAAGCCGTGCTCCTCGGTGCCCAACAGGCCGGCGAAAACGGCGTGGGAGTCGAAGCGGGGCAGGCACAGCCAGTCGACTGTGCCGTCCCGGCAGACCAGGGCGGCGGTCTGCATGTCTCCGATGAGTGCGTAGTCCTCGATGCGCCCGGCCACGTCTATCTCCAGTCGAACGGCCACGTTCGCCCCGCGGGGCGCTTACAGATCAGGGGTCAAGTGATCGTTGCCGAGCGCTTGTTCCGGGTGCAAGGCGGGACAGTGCCGTGTGCCGGAGGGGCTCGGCAGCGAGTGTTTGAGCAGGATACGACGCACCCCGGTGATCCGCGCGCCCCTCCCGGCAAGGATGCTGCGCCGAACGGGTGAGCGCCAGGTGAGAGCGGGTGCGGCCGGGAAAAGTAGGGGCGTGCGGGTCTGGTGACCGGCTTGTGTGCGCCTGGTGGCGGAGCGTGGCCGGAAGCAGCCCCGTTCCGTCGCTGATACCCTGGTAGCCCGTGAGCCGGTGGTCATAGAACCCCCGAACCGCAGCGACGGCGCCTCCCCCGAATCCCTGGTGAGGACGCCGGTACGCACCTCCAGACCGCGACCACGGGAGCCCCCTCTTGGCCATGCAGCCCGCTGCTTTCCGAAACAGCACAGCCACGACGACCAAGCACATTTTCGTCACCGGGGGTGTCGCCTCCTCTCTCGGCAAGGGTCTGACGGCGTCCAGTCTCGGCGCGCTGCTCAAGGCTAGGGGCTTGCGCGTCACGATGCAGAAGCTGGACCCGTATCTGAACGTGGACCCCGGCACGATGAACCCCTTCCAGCACGGTGAGGTGTTCGTCACCAACGACGGCGCGGAGACCGACCTGGACATCGGTCACTACGAGCGCTTCCTCGACGTCGACCTCGACGGCTCGGCGAACGTGACCACCGGCCAGGTCTACTCCCAGGTGATCGCCAAGGAGCGGCGCGGCGAGTACCTCGGCGACACCGTCCAGGTCATCCCGCACATCACCAACGAGATCAAGCACCGCATCCGCCGCATGGCGGCCGACGACGTCGACGTCGTCATCACCGAGGTCGGCGGCACGGTCGGCGACATCGAGTCGCTGCCGTTCCTGGAGACCGTCCGCCAGGTCCGCCACGAGGTCGGCCGGGACAACGTCTTCGTCGTGCACATCTCGCTGCTGCCCTACATCGGCCCCTCCGGCGAGCTGAAGACCAAGCCGACCCAGCACTCCGTCGCCGCTCTGCGCAACATCGGTATCCAGCCGGACGCGATCGTGCTGCGAGCCGACCGCGAGGTGCCGACCGCGATCAAGCGCAAGATCTCGCTGATGTGCGACGTCGACGAGGCCGCCGTGGTCGCCGCCATCGACGCCAAGTCGATCTACGACATCCCGAAGGTGCTCCACACCGAGGGCCTCGACGCGTACGTCGTGCGCAAGCTCGACCTGCCGTTCCGCGATGTCGACTGGACCCAGTGGGACGACCTCCTGGACCGGGTGCACAACCCGAAGCACGAGGTCACCGTCGCGCTGGTCGGCAAGTACATCGACCTGCCCGACGCCTACCTGTCGGTGACCGAGGCGATGCGCGCGGGCGGCTTCGCGAACAAGGCCCGCGTCAAGGTCAAGTGGGTCACCTCCGACGAGTGCAAGACCCCGGCGGGCGCCAAGAAGCAGCTCGGCGACGTCGACGCGATCCTCATCCCCGGCGGCTTCGGCGAGCGCGGCGTGGACGGCAAGGTCAGCGCCATCCGGTACGCCCGCGAGAACAAGGTGCCGCTCCTCGGCATCTGCCTCGGCCTGCAGTGCATCGTCATCGAGGCCGCCCGCAACCTCGCGGACATCCCGGACGCCAACTCCACGGAGTTCGACGCCGCCACCGCCCACCCGGTGATCTCCACCATGGCCGAGCAGCTCGACATCGTCGCCGGTGAGGGCGACATGGGCGGCACGATGCGCCTCGGCATGTACCCGGCCAAGCTCGCCGAGGGCTCCATCGCCCGCGAGGTGTACGACGGCAAGGAGTACGTGGAGGAGCGCCACCGCCACCGCTACGAGGTCAACAACTCCTACCGCGCCGACCTGGAGAAGAAGGCGGGCATCCAGTTCTCCGGCACCTCCCCGGACGGCAAGCTCGTCGAGTACGTCGAGTACCCGCGCGAGGTGCACCCCTACCTGGTCGCCACCCAGGCGCACCCGGAGCTGCGCTCGCGTCCGACGCGTCCGCACCCGCTCTTCGCCGGCCTGGTGAAGGCCGCCGTCGAGCGCCAGCAGCGCGAGCAGAAGTCCGGCGGCAAGTCGGGCAAGTAACACCGGAGCGATACGGTTGCCGGGGTGTGCGTCTCACGGGGCGCACACTCCGGTTTTTTCTTTTTGCACGTGGGAGGACAGGGCGACATGACGATCAAGGACACCGCCGAGGAGTGGCGGGTCACGGCGACGGACACCCCCTTCGTCGGCAACAAGACCTCCGTCCGCACCGACGACGTGGTCATGCCCGACGGAACCGTCGTCCGCCGCGACTACCAGGTACACCCCGGCTCGGTGGCCGTCCTCGCCCTCGACGGCGAGGGCCGCGTCCTGGTCATCCGCCAGTACCGCCACCCGGTCCGCCAGAAGCTCTGGGAGATCCCCGCGGGCCTCCTCGACGTCCCCGGCGAGAACCCGCTGCACGCCGCCCAGCGCGAGCTCTACGAAGAGGCGCACGTCAAGGCCGAGGACTGGCGCGTCCTCACCGACGTCTACACCACGCCCGGCGGCTGCGACGAGGCCGTACGGATCTTCCTGGCCCGCGATCTGTCCGAGGCGGAGGGCGAGCGCTTCGAGGTCGCGGAGGAGGAGGCCGACATGGAGCTCGCCCGGATTCCCCTCGAGGAGCTCGTGCGCGGTGTGCTCGCCGGCGAGCTGCACAACAACTGCCTGGTCGTGGGCGCCCTCTCGCTGCACGCCGCCCTCAACGGCGACGGTCTCGACGCGCTGCGCCCGGCCGAGGCGCCGTGGCCGGCCCGGCCCTTCGAGGCGTAGCCCCTCCGGAGCCAAGGCCCAGGGCCATCCGGGGCTTCCGATGTGACGATCTGCAGATCCGATCGGGTGACTTGTGCGTGCTGCGCGGCCAGGAGCGGCGCAGGGCCTGAACTAGGCTCTGAAAGCGTCCCGCCCGGAGTCCCGGCGGGTTCGTGCGCAGGCGGACGGGAGCGTGGCCCGTGACGGATCAGGCGGTCGACACGGACGGTGTCGCGGGCGGCGCGGTGCCGCCGCCCGCGAGTGCCCCGGTGGAGTCGACGAGGAGTCAGTTCGTCGGCAGACGCCGGGAACTGAAGGAACTCCGCGCCGACATCGACCGGGCGGGCCTCGACACCCTCTCGGGCCGCAAGGCCCCCCGCGCGCGCGTGCTGCTCGTCGCGGGCCGCCCCGGCTCCGGCCGCACCTCGCTCGCCGGGGAACTCGCCCGGCAGCTCGCCGGCGACTACCCCGACGGAGTGCTGCGCGCCCGCCTCACGGACCCCGACGGCAGCCGGGTGCCCACGGAACGCACCGCCCGCGAACTCCTCGACGCCCTGCGCGTGCCCGCACCCCCCGGGGCTGCCGAGGACCACCTCGCCGAAATCCTGCGGGAAGCGCTGTCCGGACGCCGGGCGCTGCTGCTCCTCGACGACGCCGCGGACGCCGAACAGGTCGACCCCCTGCTCCCCGACACACCCGACTGCCTGGTCGTCGCGGTCTCCGAAGGGCCGCTCACCGGCATCCCCGACGTGCGGCCGTGCACGCTCGGCGGCCTGGACAAGGGCGCCGCCGTGGAGCTCCTCGCCCGCGCCGCGGGGCCCGTCCGCATCACCGTCGACCCGCGGTCCGCGGAGTCCCTGGTCGAGGCGTGCGCGGCGCACCCGGCGGCGCTCGTCCTGGCCGGCGGCTGGCTCGCCGTACGGCCCAAGGCGGCCGTCGCCGACCTCGCCAAGCGGGTGCACGACATGCCCGACGAGGGCTCGGCCCTCGCGCGTGTCTTCGCCCACACCTACGCCTCGCTGCCCGCGGCCGCCGCCCGGATACTGCGATTCCTCTCGCTCGCCCCGGCCGGCGACGTCGACCCGCACACCGCCTCCGCGCTCGCGGGCTGCTCGGTCTCCGCGGCCAGGACCACGCTCGACGACTTCGTCGCGCTCGGGCTCGTACGGACGGTCGCCTCGCCGGTCCCGCAGTACGAGGTGCCGGGCTGCCTGGTCCCGCTGCTGCGGGCCCGCACCGAGAGCCAGGACCGCCCCGCCGAGCTCCAGCTGGCCAGGGCCCGGATGCTGGAGCGGACGGTGCGCCTGCTCCAGTCCTGCCGGGCCGTCACGGAACCGGACGCCTCCGCGGCCCGCAAGAAACTCGCCGGGCTGCCGCGCGCCCTGCGCTTCCCCAGCCCGCGCGCCGCCGCCGAGTGGCTGCACGTCCGGCAGCCCGCACTGCTCGCCGCAGCCCGGCTCGCGGTGGCCGACGGCGAGCTCGACACCCTCGCGCGGCGCCTCATGGCGGCCCTGGCCCGAGCTCTGGTCGCCCACCGCGGCACCGAGGGCGCGGCCCCCGAGCTGTACGGCATCCACCGTCTCGTCCTGGACGTGGCCGAGCGGCGGAACCTGCCGCGCGAGCAGGCGGCGGCGCTGCTGAACCTCGCGGACCTGGACGCGCAGACGGGGCGGACCCGCGACGCGCTGGTCCGCTACCGCGCGGCGCTGGACGCGGGACGCGCGGCGAACGATCCGTACGCGACCGGGCGCGCGATGGAATCCGTAGGCGGCGCGTACCAGGAGCTGGGGGACTGGCCGCGGGCCTCCGACTGGTTCGGCCGGGCACTGGCCCAGCGGCTCGCCCGCGGCGAGCGCGCGGACGCCGCGCGGCTGTACGGCCGGATCGGCGCGGTGCACACCTACGCGGGGCGCTACGGAGAGGCGCTGCGCAACTGGAGCTCGGCGGTCACCGGGCACCGCAAGAACGGTGATGTGGCCGCGCAGGCAAGGGCGTTGAGCGAGATGGCCCGGGTGCAGGAGTACGCGGGACGGCCCGAGGAGTCGCTGCGTACCTGCCAGGAAGCGGTGGAGCTGGCGCGGCACGCCAAGGACGTCCGTCTGCAGGCGGCGCTGCAGCTCCGCCTCGCCGACACCCTGGAACGGCTCGGGGACCCGGCGGCGGCCCGACTGCACCGGGCCGCGGCCGAGCGCATGCTGGGAAGTGAGCTCCCGGAGGGTGCGAGGCTTGAAACGAATGGTGGAGCGGAGCCTTCCGCCTGCGAAATCCGTAGTGCATCTGCGGAAGATTGAAGTATTGAAAGGCTAGACAGCGCGAAATCCTTCATTAGACTGGCTCCGCCGCGCACCTCCGCGGTGTCTCCCGCTGCGCCCCCACACGCACCGGTATGCGTTGCATTGCCCGAAAAATCCCCTGAGCCAAGGACCGTGATCGACGATGAAGGTCGGCATCCCCCGCGAGGTCAAGAACAACGAGTTCCGGGTGGCCATCACCCCCGCCGGTGTGCACGAGCTGGTGCGCCACGGCCACCAGGTCGTCATCGAGCGGAACGCCGGCGTCGGCTCCTCGATCACGGACGCCGAGTACGTCTCGGCGGGCGCCAAGATCCTGGACACCGCCGACGAGGTCTGGGCCACCGCGGACCTGCTCCTGAAGGTCAAGGAGCCGATCGCGGAGGAGTACCACCGCCTCCGCAAGGACCAGACGCTCTTCACCTACCTGCACCTGGCCGCGTCCAAGGAGTGCACGGACGCGCTCCTGGAGTCGGGCACCACCGCCATCGCGTACGAGACGGTCGAGACCGCCAACCGCGCGCTCCCGCTGCTCGCCCCGATGTCCGAGGTCGCGGGCCGCCTGGCCCCGCAGGTCGGCGCCTACCACCTGATGGCAGCCAACGGCGGCCGCGGTGTCCTGCCGGGCGGCGTCCCGGGCGTGGCCGCGGGCAAGGCCGTCGTCATCGGCGGCGGCGTCTCCGGCTGGAACGCCGCGCAGATCGCCATCGGCATGGGCTTCCACGTGACCCTGCTCGACAAGGACATCAACAAGCTCAAGGAAGCGGACAAGATCTTCGGCACGAAGATCCAGACCGTGGTCTCCAACGCCTTCGAGCTGGAGAAGGCCTGCCTGGAGGCCGACCTCGTCATCGGTGCCGTCCTCATCCCGGGCGCCAAGGCCCCGAAGCTGGTCACCAACGAGCTCGTCTCGCGCATGAAGCCGGGAAGTGTCCTTGTCGACATCGCGATCGACCAGGGCGGCTGCTTCGAGGACTCGCACGCCACCACGCACGCCGAGCCGACCTTCCCGGTCCACAACTCGGTCTTCTACTGCGTCGCCAACATGCCCGGCGCGGTCCCGAACACCTCGACGTACGCGCTGACCAACGCGACGATGCCGTACATCGTCTCGCTGGCGAACAACGGCTGGGTCGAGGCGCTGCGCCGCGACCACGCGCTCGCCCTGGGTCTCAACACCCATGACGGCAAGGTCGTTTACAAGGAGGTCGCCGAGGCCCACGGTCTCGACCACATCGAGCTGGAGTCGCTCCTCGGCTGACCCAGCGGGCCGACTGCGGTCGGTCTCGGACACTTCCGTCAACGAAAGTCGTCAATCTCACGCCCGCGGCCGGACCTTGAGAGGGGTCCGGCCGTATGCGTATCAGTGCGGACACGCTCAACTGGCCTTGAACGTAACCCTTTAACCGTTTCGCCCACCCCGGAAGCGCGCCGATGGCAGGCCGCACGCCCTTGACACAAGGGTGTTCCATTGCCGACACATCGGGCCGGGTCCGGCGGATTGTGTTGCTGTGGAGCGGTGACACGCCATAGAGTCGCCAACCGTCGGCATGGTGCCACGCTGACCTATCGAGAAATTTCCTGGTCACCAAGGAGGTAAGACGACTTGTGAATGAGTCGACATTTGCTCCCGGGGGTGGTCAACCAGGAACGTCTGTACGGGACCAGGGTCCCGTGGGGCTCGAGGCCGTCGGCTCGGTCGCTGTCCGCACCTTCGAAGCCCGGCAGAGCCCCCAGCCGACACAGCCAGCACCCCAGAGCATGGATGGCCATCACGTGAACGCCATGGCCGGCGACCGGAGTGGCGATAACACCCACACCCACCTCGCCGACTACGAGGAACTGCCCCAGGGGCACTTCTACGACCCCGACGCCGAGTACGAGCCCGATCCGGAGTACGCGGCCACGCTCGCGCCCGACGCGGCCCGCCAGCGCCGCGAGCGCATCGGCCCCACGGGACGCCCGCTGCCGTACTTCCCGATCCCCGGCCCGCTGACCGACCACGGTCCCGCGAAGATCATCGCGATGTGCAACCAGAAGGGCGGCGTCGGCAAGACGACGTCGACCATCAACCTGGGCGCGGCCCTCGCGGAGTACGGACGCCGGGTCCTGCTCGTCGACTTCGACCCGCAGGGCGCCCTCTCCGTGGGCCTCGGGGTCAACCCGATGGAGCTGGACCTCACGGTCTACAACCTCCTCATGGAGCGCGGCATGGCCGCGGACGAGGTGCTCCTGAAGACGGCGGTCCCGAACATGGACCTGCTGCCCAGCAACATCGACCTGTCCGCGGCCGAGGTCCAGCTGGTGAGCGAGGTCGCGCGCGAGTCCACGCTGCAGCGCGCCCTCAAGCCGCTGATGCAGGACTACGACTACATCGTGATCGACTGTCAGCCCTCGCTCGGCCTGCTCACCGTGAACGCCCTCACGGCGGCCCACAAGGTGATAGTGCCGCTCGAGTGCGAGTTCTTCGCGCTGCGCGGTGTGGCCCTCCTGACGGAGACCATCGAGAAGGTCCAGGAGCGGCTCAACCCCGACCTGGAGCTCGACGGCATCCTCGCGACCATGTACGACTCCCGCACGGTGCACAGCCGTGAGGTGCTCGCGCGCGTGGTCGAGGCCTTCGACGACCACGTCTACCACACGGTCATCGGACGCACGGTCCGCTTCCCGGAGACCACGGTCGCCGGCGAGCCGATCACGACGTACGCCTCCAACTCGGTCGGCGCGGCCGCCTATCGCCAGCTCGCCAGGGAGGTGCTCGCCCGGTGTCACGCCGAGTGAGTCTGCCCGGGGCCGACGAACTGTTCCGTACGACCGGGGGGATGGCGCTGCAGTCCTCGTCCCCGCGCCGCCAGGCGAACGGCGAGGCGAAGGTGCCCGCTCCGGCGGGCGAGAGCGACGAGACGGCCGCCTCGGCCGAGGAGACGGCGGCGCAGGGTGACGGCGGTGACCCCGCCGAACACGCGGCCACCGACGCGGAGTCCGGCTCCGGCGAGTCCCGCAGCCGTACCGCGGGCGACGCCGAGAAGGGCGCCGGACGCCGTTCCCCGGGGGCGCAGGAAGGTTCGGCCGCCCAGGGCGGCGCCAAGTCCGGCTCCTCGACCGCGCAGGCGCGGCGGCGGGCGCGGGCGGCCAACCGGCGGCCCAGCGGGCGCGAGCGGCACGACGAGAAGATCACCGTGTACGTCTCCGCCGAAGAGCTGATGGACCTCGAACACGCGCGGCTCGTGCTGCGCGGCGAGCACGGGCTCGCGGTCGACCGCGGGCGCATCGTGCGGGAGGCCGTCGCGGTCGTCCTCGCCGATCTGGAGTCCCGCGGGGACGCGAGCATTCTCGTACGACGGCTTCGCGGGCGGTAGGGGTAGCGTTTCTGGCCTCATGGCCTCGAACAGTGAATCCGCACCGCCCGCCGCTCGGCGCCGCGCCCTGGGGCGCGGGCCCGGGGCGGATCCCGAGGAGCAGCCCCCCGTCGAACAGCCTTCTGTCGAGCAGCCTCCCGTCGAGCGGGCCCCGGAGCCCGAACCCGCCGAGCCCGCCGAAGCCGGCGACGGGCGGTTCAAGGTTCGGCTCGCGAACTTCGAAGGGCCCTTCGATCTGCTGCTCCAGCTGATCTCGAAGCACAAGCTGGACGTCACCGAGGTCGCCCTGTCGAAGGTGACCGACGAGTTCATGGCGCACATCCGGGCCATGGGGGCCGACTGGGACCTGGACCAGACGACCGAGTTCCTGGTCGTCGCCGCCACCCTGCTCGACCTCAAGGCGGCGCGGCTGCTGCCCACCGCCGAGGTCGAGGACGAGGCCGACCTGGCGCTCCTCGAAGCCCGGGACCTGCTCTTCGCGCGGCTGCTGCAGTACCGCGCGTACAAACAGGTCGCGGACATCTTCAGCGGGCGGCTCGACGACGAGGCGCGGCGCTACCCGCGGACCGTGGGTCTTGAGCCGCACCACGCCGAGCTGCTGCCGGAAGTGGTCATCAGCATCGGGGCGGAAGGATTCGCCAAGCTCGCCGTGAAGGCGATGCAGCCCCGCGCGAAGCCGCAGGTGTACGTGGATCACATCCACGCCCCGCTGGTCTCCGTGCAGGAGCAGGCGGGGCTCGTCATCGCCCGGCTCCGGGAGGAGGGCGAGACCAGCTTCCGGGTGCTCGTGGCGGACGCGGGGGACACCCTCACGGTCGTCGCCCGCTTCCTGGCCCTCCTGGAGCTCTACCGCGAGAAGGCCGTCGCCCTGGACCAGGAGGACCCGCTGGGCGAGCTGATGGTGCGGTGGACCGGCGGGGACGGTGCCGAGGAGCCGACCGTGACCGACGAGTTCGACCGGGCACCCGAACCGATGGAGGACAAGGCGTGAGCGAGCACCCCGCGGGGGCGGCCGGCGTCGCGGACCTGGAGCTGCGCCCCGCGCTGGAAGCCGTTCTGATGGTCGTCGACGAGCCGGCCACCGAGGAGCACCTGGCGAAGGTCCTGCAGCGGCCCAGGCGGGCCGTCGCCGACGCGCTGCGGGAGCTCGCCGACGAGTACACCGTGCAGAAGCGGGGCTTCGAGCTGCGGCTCGTGGCCGGCGGGTGGCGGTTCTACACCCGGCCCGAGTACGCCGCCGCCGTGGAGGGCTTCGTACTCGACGGGCAGCAGGCGCGGCTCACCCAGGCGGCCCTGGAGACCCTCGCGGTCGTCGCGTACCGCCAGCCGGTCAGCCGTTCCAGGGTCTCCGCGGTGCGCGGTGTGAACTGTGACGGCGTGATGCGCACCCTCCTCCAGAGGGGTCTGGTGGAGGAGGCGGGCGCGGAACCCGAAACAGGTGCGATCCTGTACAGGACGACGAACTACTTTTTGGAGCGGATGGGCCTGCGCGGCCTGGACGAGCTCCCGGAGCTCGCGCCCTTCCTCCCCGAGGCGGACGCGATCGAAGGGGAGACGCAGGAAGGCGTTCCGTCGTTCGACCCGGACGCACCCGATGCGCCGGGGTACGGGTACACCCAGGAAACAGCCGACTAACGGAACTTTTGATGCGAAGCAGCAGCGGCAGGAACAGCAGCGGAAACAACGGCGGGAGCCGTGGTGGCAACAGCGGCGGCCGCGGCGGGAACGGCGGCGGACGCGGTAATTTCCGCGGCGCCGGCAACAACCGCGACGACAAGCAGGGCGGCAGCGGCCGCCCGAAGAAGCCGCGTCCGGAGGAGCGGCGCTACGACGTAGGCGCCGACGGCACGCACAACGGTCCGAAGTCGGGCCGTGGCGCCTCGGCGCGCGGCGGCGCCAAGGGCGGCCCCAAGCAGGGCCAGGGCAGCGGGCGGGGGCGCTGGGCTCCGGCCACCTCCCGCGAGTACGACGCGCGGGCCGAGGAGCGCAACCGCGAGCGGTACGCGGGCAAGAAGGACGTCAAGCTCCCGAAGACCTTCCCCGGCGCCGAGCAGGAGGGCGAGCGCCTGCAGAAGGTGCTCGCGCGCGCGGGCTACGGCTCGCGCCGTGCCTGTGAGGAGCTCGTCGAGGAGGCCCGCGTCGAGGTCAACGGCGAGATCGTCGTGGAGCAGGGCATGCGCGTCGACCCCGAGAAGGACGAGATCAAGGTCGACGGCCTGACCGTGGCCACGCAGTCGTACCAGTTCTTCGCGCTGAACAAGCCCGCCGGTGTCGTCTCCACCATGGAGGACACCGAGGGCCGCCAGTGCCTGGGCGACTACGTGACCAACCGCGAGACGCGGCTGTTCCACGTGGGGCGGCTCGACACCGAGACCGAGGGTGTCATCCTGCTCACCAACCACGGCGAGCTGGCGCACCGCCTGACCCACCCGAAGTACGGCGTGAAGAAGGTCTACCTCGCGCACATCGTCGGCCCGATCCCGCGTGACCTGGGCAAGCAGCTCAAGGACGGCATCCAGCTGGAGGACGGGTACGCCCGCGCGGACCACTTCCGCGTCGTCGAGCAGACCGGCAAGAACTACCTCGTCGAGGTCACCCTCCACGAGGGCCGCAAGCACATCGTGCGGCGCATGCTCGCCGAGGCCGGCTTCCCGGTCGACAAGCTGGTGCGGGTGGCCTTCGGGCCGATCACCCTGGGCGACCAGAAGTCCGGCTGGCTGCGGCGGCTGTCCAACACGGAGGTCGGCATGCTGATGCAGGAGGTCGACCTGTAGGCCTGTAGGCCTCGCGGAATCCCTTGCCCGAACCACCCCCCTCTCTTTATAGTCGACTGGACCATAAAGAGAGGGGGGTGGTCGTGCATGCAGGGATACGACAAGTACGCCTTCGAGCCCTTCGCCGTCACCGTGGACCTCGCGGTGTTCACCGTCCGCGACGGCGCGCTGCACGTGCTGCTCGTCGAGCGCGGCGAGGAGCCGTACGCGGGGCGCTGGGCGCTGCCCGGCGGATTCGTGCTCCCCGAGGAGTCGGCGGAGCAGGCCGCGGGGCGGGAGCTCGCCGAGGAGACCGGGATCGCGGACGTCACACGGCTGCACCTGGAGCAGGTCCGCACCTACAGCGATCCGGACCGCGACCCGCGCATGCGGGTCGTCTCCATCGCCTTCGCGGCGCTCGTGCCGGACCCGCCCGAGGTGCGGGGCGGCGGTGACGCCGCCCGCGCCGCCTGGCTGCCGTACACCCCGGCGACGTACCGGCCGCTCGCCTTCGACCACGACCGGATCCTCGCCGACGCCCACGACCGGGTCGGCGCCAAACTCGAGTACACCGGACTCGCCACCGCCTTCTGCGCGCCCGAGTTCACCCTCGGCGAGCTGCGCCAGGTCTACGAGGCGGTGTGGGGCGCCGAGCTCGACCCCGCCAACTTCCGGCGCAAGGTGGTCGGCACCGCCGGGCTCGTCGAGGCCGTCCCCGGCGCCGCGCGGCTGACCGGCGGGCGCGGGAAGCCCGCCGCCCTCTTCAGGGCCGGCACCGCCACCGCCCTGCACCCGCCGCTGCTCCGCCCCGCTCCGGAAGGACGCCCCTCATGAAGCGTGCCGCCACGGGATCCCTCATGGGTCTCGCCCTCGGGGACGCACTCGGCTTCCCGACGGAGTTCAACGACGTGCCGTCGATCCTCGCCAAGTGCGGGCCCTGGCGCGAGATGGAGCTGCCGAAGCCCGCGTTCATCACGGACGACACCCAGATGACGCTCGCGCTGGGCCGCGGGCTGCGCACCGCCATGGACCGTGGGCTCCTCGGCCCGAAGCGGTTGGAGCGGCCGCTGCGCGAGGAGTTCGTCGACTGGTACCAGTCGCCGGAGAACAACCGCGCGCCCGGCAACACCTGCCTGAAGGCCTGCTACCTCCTCAAGACCGGCAAGCCGTGGGAGGAGGCGAGCCAGGTGCACTCCAAGGGCTGCGGCGCCAACATGCGCGTCGCGCCGCTCGGCCTCGCCCCCGGCCTGACCGACGAACAGCGGGCCGGCGCCGCCCAGTTGCAGTCCGCGCTCACCCACGGCCACCCGACGGCCCTCGCCGCCTCCGACCTCACCGCCCACGCCGTACGGCTGCTCGCCGAGGGCGCCGAGCCGACCGGACTCGTCGGACTGCTGCGCTCGTACGCGTACGACAACCGCGAGACGTACCACGAGCGCTGGCTCGGCGAGCTGTGGACGCGCGGCGGCGACGCGACGCCCCGGGCGTACATCGCGCGCGGCTGGGACGAGTGCCTCGGCGCCCTCGAGCGGCTCCGGGCCGCGCTGCGCTCACCCTCGCCCGAGACCGACCCGTGCCTCGCCACCGGCGAGGGCTGGATCGCCGAAGAGGCGCTCGCCACGGGGCTGCTGTGCTTCCTGATGTTCGTCGACGAGCCGGTCACCGCGCTGCGCAGGGCCGCCTGCACGTCGGGTGACTCGGACTCGATCGCCTGCCTGGCCGGTGCCTTCGCCGGGGCCCACCTCGGCGCGGCCGCCTGGCCCGCCGAGTGGACCGGGAGGATCGAGCACGGGCCCGAACTCCAGGAGTTCGGGACGCTCTGGGACGCTTGAGGGATGACTGTGGACCTGGGCCCCGACCTGGACATCGACCTCACCTCCGTCGTCACCGAGCAGGCCGATCCGCTGCTCTTCGCGACGGAGTCCCACCAGGTCGGCCACCGGCAGCAGGTGCACCTTGCGCCGGTCCACGTCGGAGTCCCGTGACGGAAAGCCGTAGGGGTGCGCTCCGGAGTGGAGCAGCTGCTCTCCCCGCTGGTCGTGCACACCACCGACGCGCACGCGGAGCTCGTCGCGCTCGCGCCGGCCGTGCTCACCGCCCGCCACGCCCACCACTACCGGGGATTCGCCACGACCCAGTGGCGGCTCTTCGAGAAGAACGGTGAGCTCAAGCCGCTGCTCTACACGTTCCGGGTGCTCCTCACCGGCATCCACCTGATGAGGAGCGGTGAGGTGGTCGCCCACCTGCCGACGCTGCTCAGGGAAGTGGCGGCCGCCCCCGCGTACCTGCCGGAGCTCATCGCCGCCAAGAGCGAGGCCGAGCACGGCGGCGCCGACGTGGAGCACGCGCGCGTGGGCGCCGATGTGGAGCGGCTGCACGGCCTCCTCGACGAGGCGCAGGCCGGCTCAGCCCTGCCCGGTGTCCACGCGGCGTACGACGCCCTGCACGACCTCGTCGTCCGCGTTCGGCTCCAAGGGGTTCAGGGCTGAGGCCCGGCGTGTGCGGAACAGGAAGTCGGCGATCCGATCCCGGTCGGGGGCGGCCGGGAGCGGGCTGCGCGTGCCGGCGTCGGCCGACTCGGTGGCGAGGCGGTTCATCCAGGACTCGACCTCCGGCCAGGACACTTCACCCCGCTTCACCGCGAGCAGCGGCTCGCGGTGGTCGCCGACGTCGATCGTCAGCTCGCCGGTGCGCAGCAGGTCGCGGCAGGAGATCAGGAGCCGGAGCAGGTGCATGGCGTGCTTCCAGCGCGGGGCGCCGTGCGTGCGGACGTCCGCTTCCAGCTTCTTGCGCTGGCCGAGGGCGTAGCGCGCGAAGGTGTCGTGGGCCTGGCGGGAGAGGAACGCGTCACGCAGGGAGAGCAGTTCGCGGCCGGTGTCCGTGAGGTGCTCCACGAGCGGGGAGTGCAGGCACTCCAGGACGTTCGGGTTGGCGCGCAGGGCCAGCTCGCAGAAGCGCTCCAGCTCCCAGCTGAACTGCTCCTCGGCGGGTCCTTCGACGTGCGTCGGCGGCTTCTCGAAACGCCAGAACAGGGGCGTGGGGGCCAGGAAGACGCCCCGGCGGTCGGTGTCGCTGCCGTCCGTGGCCAGGCCGAAGGCGCGCGAACCCATCACGCAGGAGTAGACCGTGTGGTCGCGTACCAGGTCCTGAGGGTGCATGCAGGGGAGCGTACGTTCCGCCCCTAGCCCAGCGTGATCGAATTACCGGTGACCGTGATCTTCTCCTCGGGCAGCGGGCGCGGGGCGGGGCCGTCCGCGACCGAGGCGTCGGCGACCCGGTACTTGCTGCCGTGACAGGCACAGTTGATCGTGCCGTCCGCGACCTCCGAGACGAGGCAGCCGGAGTGGGTGCAGACCGCCGAGAAGGCCTTGAACGTGCCGCTCTCGGGCTGCGTCACGACGACCTTCCGGTCCTTGACGATCTTGCCGCCGCCCACCGGGACCTCGGAGGTCCTCGCCAGTTCGGGGCCCGGGGCCGGCTTCCCGCCGGGCGACTTCGTGGCGGGCGTGTCGCCGCCCGGCGCGGTGGACTCGGGCGGCGGCGCCTCCTGGGCCCCCTCGTCGCCGTACTTGCTGCACCCCGCCACGCCCGCCGCCAGCGTCACCGCGCCCGCCGCGAGGACCGTCCGACGCGGCGCCCGCCCGCTCATGCCGTCACCCCGAACGTGCGGAAGAACCACAGCGCCGACGTCAGCCAGATCCCCGTGAGAGCCGCGAAGACCACCCCCGCGACCACCGGCAGCAGCGGGCCCGGCAGCCGCTCCGAGCGGAGCAGCAGCATCTTGGCGCTGAACGCCCCGTAGAAGAAGCAGCCGAGCAGCGAGTGCCACAGCACGCGGGTCGAGTACGTCTGGTAGCCGAGCGCGTAGAGGCAGTGCACCGCCACGGGGACGGAGACCAGGAACGCGATCCGGCCCGACCAGCGGTGCAGCCCCGCCGACCACGAGGGCCCCGGGAGCCGCCCATACAGCATCAGCGCCGACCCGACCTGGAGCAGCGCGAAGGCGAACGCTCCCGTGCCCAGCCAGGACTTGACCGCGCTCGTGCTGCTGAACCCGGCCAGGTTGAAGGCGGTGCCCGCCGGGTCGTGCGCCTTGCCGTACGCGCCGAGACCGACCGCCACGGCCGCCGCGACCAGCGCGGGCACGACGTAGCGGGCGGCGCTCGGCCTGCGGTGGCCGCCCGCGCCCGGGGGCACGGGGAAGCCGCCCTGGGTGGGGGTGTTCGGGTCGACGCTCATGCGGCTCCCTCTGCGTCGGTGCGGGGCGTTACGGCTTCATGGCGTCACGGGGCGGGCGGTGACGGTGTCGCCGTCGACCAGGACAGCGCCGGTGCGCGGGTCGAGGCGTGGGGCCTTCGCGGGCTTGCCGTCGCGCTTGACGATGCCGACCTGGCTGCCGTCGGGCAGGACGATCCAGCCGCCGTCCACCTTCGCGCCGCGCACCTCGGTCGTGGCGCGGTACAGCCCGGACGGCTTGACGGCCTTGCCGGCGGTGAACTTCCAGGTCTCTTCGCCGATGTCGACGGTGCCGCGGACCTTCTTGCCGGTGATCCGGCCGTCCAGCTTCGCGCCGTGCTTGCCGGTGAGCCGCATCGAGCCGTCGTCCTCGACGTTCCCCTTGAGCCAGGACTCCGTGTCCCGGCCGTCGCAGAAGTACGCCACGGCTTTGCCGTCGCGCATCGAGACGGACACCGCGGAGGTGTCGTCGTCGGTGCGGCCCGCGTAGTCGGCGTTCGGCGGCGGCGTCCCGACCGGCTTGCCGGTGGGTTCCGCGGGCGTCGACGTGTCCTTCGTGGGGGAGGACGTCGTGGTGCCGGATGCGTCCCCTCCGTACGACGCGCCACCCGTCTCCGTCGTCGCGTTGAGCGACAGCATGAACAGGGCGAGCAGCAGCCCGCAGAGAAGGGTGAGGAGCGGACCCGAACGGTTCATGCGAGCCTCCCCCGAGGCGGGGCACCTGCCGACCCCCCATGCAAGCGGACCCCGGCCCCGGCGTCCAGGGCTGCACACCCCCGATCGGCCCAGGGGGCGGCAAGGGGCGATTCACGCGGCATCGGCGCGCTGGATAGGCTTGCCCCGCATCTATTGCACGCGCAATAGAAGAAGAGGTGGTGACGTGGCGGTACGAGCGGTCCGGGGCGCCGTCCAGCTGGAGAGGGACGCGGCCGATCACATGGCCGAGCAGGTCGGCGCGCTGCTCACCGCCGTCATCGAGCGGAACGGGCTGACCCCGGAGGACCTCATCAGCATCTGGTTCACCGCCACGCCCGACCTGCACTCCGACTTCCCGGCGGCAGCCGCCCGCGGCCTCGGCATCGGCCTCGCCGACGTGCCGCTGATCTGCGCCCAGGAAATGGACGTCGATGGTGCCATGCCCCGCGTCGTCCGCGTCCTCGCCCACATCGACACCGACCGGCCACGGTCCGGGATCACGCACGTGTACCTCGGCGCCGCCGCCGCACTCCGCAAGGACATCGCCCAGTGAGAACCGCCCTCGTCATCGGCACCGGCCTGATCGGCACGTCCGCGGCCCTGGCCCTCGCCTCCCGAGGCGTCGCCGTGCACCTCGCCGACCACGACCCGGAGCAGGCCCGCACCGCGGCCGCGCTCGGCGCCGGTACGGACGAGGCGCCCGAGGGCCCCGTCGACCTCTGCGTCGTCGCCGTGCCGCCCGCGCACGTCGCGGGCACGCTGGCCGACGTCATGCGGCGCGGCGTCGCGCGCGGCTACCTCGACGTGGCGAGCGTGAAGGGCGGCCCGCGCCGCGAGCTCGAGGCGCTCGGCCTCGACCTGACCCCGTACATCGGCACGCATCCCATGTCGGGGCGCGAGCGCAGCGGCCCGCTGGCCGCCACCGCCGACCTCTTCGAGGGCCGGCCCTGGGTGCTGACCCCGACCCGGGACACCGACACCGAGGTGCTCAACCTCGCCCTGGAGCTCGTCGCCTTCTGCCGGGCCGTGCCGGTCGTCATGGAGGCCGACGCCCACGACCACGCCGTCGCGCTCGTCTCGCACATGCCGCACCTGGTCTCCAGCATGGTCGCGGCCCGCCTGGAGAACGCCGACGAGTCGGCGGTCAGGCTCTGCGGCCAGGGCATCAGGGACGTCACGCGGATCGCCGCCTCCGACCCGCGGATGTGGATCGACATCCTCTCCGCCAACCCCGGCCCGGTCGCCGATCTGCTCGCCGACGTCGCCGCCGACCTGGAGGAGACGGTCACGGCGCTGCGCGCGCTGCAGTCCGCGGACGGCGCGAAGCGGTCCGAGGGCGCGGCCGGCGTCGAGAGCATGCTGCGGCGCGGCAACGCGGGCCAGACCCGGGTGCCCGGCAAGCACGGGGCGGCCCCGGCGGCGTACGAGATCGTCGCGGTGCTCATCGACGACAAGGCGGGCCAGCTGGCCCGGATCTTCGCCGACGCCGACTGGGCGGGGGTCAACATCGAGGACGTCCGCATCGAACACGCGACCGGGCAGCAGGCGGGTCTGGTGCAGCTGATGGTCGAGCCGGCGTCCGCGCCCGTGCTGAGCGCGGCGCTGCGGGAGCGGGGCTGGTCGATCAGGCAGTAAGGGTACGCAGTAGGGGCCGGGCCCGGGCGTTCTCCGCAGGGGCTGTCGGGGCAGGGTGTGCGAGCCAGTAACCTTGTCCGGGGCGCGGTCGCGCCCGATTCCCTGGCCCGCGTACAGCGAAAGGTGCCCACCGCCCCGTGGAAACAGCCGAAACCGCCGCCCCGGCAGCCGTGATCGTCGCCATCGACGGACCGTCCGGCACGGGCAAGTCGAGCACCTCGAAGGCCGTCGCCGCCCAGCTCGGTCTCAGCTACCTGGACACCGGCGCCCAGTACCGGGCCATCACGTGGTGGATGGTGCACCACGGGATCGACCTCACCGACCCGACCGCCATCGCCGCCGTCGCGGGCAAGCCCGAGATCGTCTCCGGCACCGACCCGGCCGCCCCGACCATCACGGTCGACGGCACGGACGTCGCGGGCCCGATCCGCACCACCGACGTCACCTCCAAGGTCAGCGCGGTCAGCGCCGTCCCCGAGGTGCGCACCCGCATCACGGAGCTGCAGCGCACCATCGCGGTGTCGGCGGAGAAGGGCATCGTCGTCGAGGGCCGTGACATCGGTACGACCGTGCTGCCCGACGCCGACCTGAAGATCTTCCTCACCGCGTCGCCCGAGGCGCGCGCCGCCCGCCGCTCCGGCGAGCTCAAGGGCGCCGACGTCAAGGCGACCCAGGAGGCCCTGATCAAGCGGGACGCGGCCGACTCCAGCCGCAAGACGTCCCCGCTGGCCAAGGCCGACGACGCCGTCGAGGTCGACACCACCGAACTCACGCTCCAGCAGGTCATCGAGTGCGTCGTCACCCTTGTCGAGGAGAAGCGGGCGGCCAAGTGACAGAAGGTGCTTCCGAGCGCGGCGCCGAGGTCGGCCGCCGGATCGGCGTCGGCCTCATGTACGGCTTGTTCAAGCCGCGCGTGCTCGGCGCCTGGCGGGTGCCCGTCAGCGGCCCGGTCATCCTGGCCGTCAACCACTCGCACAACGTCGACGGCCCGATGGTCATGGGCGTCGCGCCCCGGCCCACGCACTTCCTGATCAAGAAGGAAGCGTTCATCGGACCGCTCGGCCCCTTCCTGCACGGCATCGGCCAGCTGGAGGTGGACCGCTCGGTCGCCGACCGCACGGCGATCACCCGCGCCCTGGGCGTGCTGGAGCAGGGCGGTGTCCTCGGCATCTTCCCGGAGGGCACCCGGGGGGACGGTGACTTCGCGTCGCTGCGGGCCGGCCTCGCGTACTTCGCGGTGCGGGCGGGCGCCCCGATCGTGCCGGTCGCGGTGCTGGGAAGCACCGAGCGTCCCGGACGGTTGATAAAGCAGCTGCCGCCGCTGCGCAGCCGGGTCGACGTCGTCTTCGGCGACCCCTTCGACGCGGGTGACGGAAGCGGGCGGCGCACCCGGAAGGCGCTGGACGAGGCGACCGTGCGCATCCAGGAGCGGCTCACCGCCCACCTGGAAAACGCCAGGCGCCTCACCGGGCGCTGAGCGAGACTTATCAGTAGTGCCCCGGCCCGACAGGCAGGACGGTGCACCGATCACCACGATGAACGACGAGGTACGGACTTCATGAACGACCAGATCCAGCCCGCGGGCGACGGCTCCGCCGAGCACGACCACGGGGCGCTCGGCGACGCCGAGTACGCACAGTTCATGGAGCTCGCCGCCGAAGAGGGCTTCGACATCGAGGACGTCGAAGGCGCCATCGAGGAGGCGGGCCACGGCCCGCTGCCCGTCCTCGCCGTGATCGGCCGCCCCAATGTCGGCAAGTCGACCCTGGTGAACCGCATCATCGGCCGCCGCGAGGCCGTCGTGGAGGACCGCCCCGGCGTGACCCGCGACCGCGTCACCTATGAGGCCGAATGGGCTGGCCGCCGCTTCAAGCTCGTCGACACCGGCGGCTGGGAGCAGGACGTGCTCGGCATCGACGCGTCCGTCGCCGCCCAGGCCGAGTACGCGATCGAGGCCGCGGACGCCGTGGTCTTCGTCGTCGACGCCACGGTCGGCGCCACCGACACCGACGAGGCGGTCGTCCGCCTCCTTCGCAAGGCCGGCAAGCCCGTCGTGCTCTGCGCCAACAAGGTCGACGGCCCGTCCGGCGAGGCCGACGCCACCGCCCTGTGGGCCCTCGGCCTCGGCGAGCCGCACCCCGTCTCCGCGCTGCACGGCCGCGGCACCGGCGACATGCTGGACGCCGTCCTGGAGGCGCTGCCCGAGGCGCCCGAGCAGACCTTCGGCACGGCCATCGGAGGACCGCGCCGCATCGCGCTCATCGGCCGGCCGAACGTCGGCAAGTCCTCGCTGCTCAACAAGGTGGCGAACGAGGACCGCGTGGTCGTCAACGAGCTCGCGGGCACCACCCGCGACCCGGTCGACGAGCTCATCGAACTGGGCGGCATCACCTGGAAGTTCGTCGACACGGCGGGCATCCGCAAGCGTGTCCACCTCCAGCAGGGCGCCGACTACTACGCCTCGCTGCGCACGGCGGCCGCCGTCGAGAAGGCGGAGGTCGCGGTGATCCTCATCGACGCCTCCGAGACCATCTCGGTCCAGGACCAGCGCATCGTGACGATGGCCGTCGAGGCGGGCCGCGCGATCGTCGTCGCGTACAACAAGTGGGACACCCTCGACGAGGAGCGCCGCTACTACCTGGAGCGGGAGATCGAGACCGAGCTCGGCCAGGTCGCCTGGGCGCCGCGGGTGAACGTCTCGGCGACCACCGGGCGCCACATGGAGAAGCTGGTCCCGGCGATCGAGACGGCCCTGGAGGGCTGGGAGACGCGCGTCCCGACCGGCCGCCTGAACGCGTTCCTGGGCGAGATCGTCGCCTCGCACCCGCACCCGGTCCGCGGCGGCAAGCAGCCCCGCATCCTCTTCGGCACGCAGGCGGGCACCAAGCCGCCGCGGTTCGTCTTCTTCGCGTCGGGCTTCATCGAGGCGGGCTACCGCCGCTTCCTGGAGCGCCGCCTGCGCGAGGAGTTCGGCTTCGAGGGGACGCCGATCCATATCTCGGTGCGCGTGCGCGAGAAGCGCGGCCGCAAGAAGTAGCGCCGCCCGCGGGCGCGTCGATACGTGCGAAATGCCCGGCCCCCCGTCGTGGGGAGGCCGGGCATTCGGCTGTCCGGGGTGCCCGGCTCAGTGCTCGCGGCGCGGTCCCGGCGGCAGGGCCGCGGGGAACTGGTAGTGGCCCGTGGCGTAGTGGTCCTGCTGGCCGTAGCGGGCCACCTGGAACTGGCCGTAGGAGCTGTGGCGCGGTTCGTGCCGTCCGTCGCCGCGGTGCTGGCCGCCGTACGGCCCCGAGCCGAAAGCGGTGAACCCCAGGTCCTCCTCGCCGGACCGGTCGCCCGGCAGGGCCCGGAAGGACCTGAGGTACTCCGAGTACAGCCTGTCGTAGATGGGTGTGGCCGAGTGGCTGCCCGCGGCGTCCGGCGCGGTGCGCATGGACGGGATGGGGCTCTGGTACGCCGGCCGGTGACGGGAGGGGTCGTATGGGTGCACGACTGTGCCAACGAAACCACCGCCCTACGGATGCGGGGGCCGCGCCGCTTTCCCCGGTCCGGCAGGGGTGTGACCGGCACTTTCGGGGTTCGGAGCGGCCCTCCGGGTACTCCTCATGGAGGTACTGCTCGACCGATGTCCGGACGCTCAGGTCCCGGCGAGCGGCATGGTGGCCGCGACGAGCCGGCCGTGTGTCGCCGCCTTGTCGAGGGCGGCCCGCAGCATGTCCTCGCGCGGCTGCCTGCCGATGGAGCCGACGGGCGCCGCGAAGAGCAGCACGGTCTGCGTCTTGTTGGCCGCGGTCCGCCAGTCCTCGGTGACCTGGAGCGGGTGGTGCGCCTGCCACCAGGCGACCGGGGAGCCGCCCCCGGTGCCGGGCTGCAGGACGGCGTGCAGCTGGCCCATGGCGAGCAGCACCGACCAGCCGGGCAGCGCGGGTGGCGGGGAGTCGAGCGAGGTCACCGGCATGAAGCCCTGCTCGATGAGGAGCGGCAGGAAGTCGTCGCCGCCGCCCGGCGCGGCGCCGGGGCGGGCGATGGGGCCGGTCGGCTCGACGACGAGCGCGGGGCGCAGCTCGCCCTCGATCAGGACGAGGCCGCTGGTCACACCGAGGACGGCCTGGCTCGGCGCCGCGTCGGACACCGCCTGCGAGGCCGCCTGCGAGGCCGCTTCGGACGCCGCTCCGCCGTCGTCACCGGTGATCGACCGCACGGCACCCTGCAGCTGCTCCTCGGAGACCGTGACGATCTGGGAGGGCAGGCAGCTGGAGTGGGCGAAGGCGAGCACGGCGGTCTCGTCGCCGACGAACAGGACCGTGCTGGTGCGCTCCTGTTCGGCGTCGCCCGGGGTGCGGCAGGACGTGCAGTCGTAACTGCCCGGGGTGTTGTCTCCGGCCAGCAGCCGGTCGGCTTCTTCGTCGCCGATCTCGGCGCGTACCTCGTCGCTGAGGTCGAGCATGCGCGGCACGGGTGGCTCCTCGGGATCGTCTTCTGGGGTGCATGGGGAAGGTGTGCCGAGCCGGACGCCGTCCGGCTCATAAGAAGACAACGCCGGATCAGTGGCGCAAGTCACGCGCGAAGGCGAACGGAATCGAACCATCCGCAGCGGAGGGTGAAGCGCGCGGCGGAATCCGTCACTCCGCGCCAACAGGTGCTGGGGGCAAGGAAGTTGGGCCGGTGAGCTGAGTCACAGATCGACAGGGCGAGTGGTCGACAAATCGTGATATCGGCCTATGAAGTGGGTGGCCGGAACTCGCTGATACCGCAGGTAACGCGCAACTGGCCTGGAATGACAAGGACTTGGTTGATACCGGGCGAGGGGACTCCTAGATTCCACCGCCGTGTGCAGCGAGCACCGCTCGGGTACGTCCGCCGGTCGCACCAGCCAGCTCGAGCACGAACACCGGCGGGCGGGGCCGGCCGGACCCCGATCGCCGGATGCGTGAGGGGCTCGTACGGCCAGGGGGAGCCCGGGTCCTCCGAGAGGGAAATACATGTCCGCACGTCCCAGGAACACGCGCACCAAGGCAGTGATCGGAGGGGCCGCACTCCTGGCCCCGCTGGGCCTGCTCGCCGCGACCGGCCAGGCCGGCGCGGCCGACAGCGGAGTGTGGGACCGCATCGCACGGTGCGAGAGCGGCGGAAACTGGCAGATCAACACGGGCAACGGCTACTACGGCGGGCTGCAGTTCTCCGCCGGCACGTGGCGTGCCTTCGGCGGTGGGGCCTACGCGCCGACCGCCGACAGGGCGTCGAAGGCGCAGCAGATCGCGGTCGCCACCAAGGTCCAGCGCGCGCAGGGCTGGGGTGCGTGGCCCACCTGTGCGGCCCGGGCGGGCGCGTACGGCAGCGCGCCGTCCGCCGCGGCCCCGGTCCCGAAGGCCGCGAAGCCGGCGCCGAAGGCCGTGCAGCAGCGACCCGGTGAGGTACCCGGCCGGACCGACCAGGGGGCATCGCGGGGTGCTTCCGGCAACTACACCGTCCAGCAGGGCGACACCCTGAGCCGCATCGCGGCCCGCCACGGCACCGGCTGGCAGCGGCTCTACGCCACCAACCGGCAGGTCATCGGCGGTGACCCGGACGTGATCGTGCCGGGTCAGCGGCTGAGCGTCTGATCCGATAGTCCGACCGGGTGGGGTCGGCTCCGCGGCGGCGCGGCATCGCCGGGGCCCGTCGCGGAGCTGCCTAGCGTGCAGCGATGCACCCGAAGTTGACCAAGCATGTCCAGTCCGTGTCCCTGGTCCTCGGCGCGGTCCTGGCGGCGGTGACGCTGCCGTCGGCCGCCGCGTCCGCGGCTCCGCCGTCGCATCCACCGTCGCGGCCGGGCGCCGCTGCCACGACGTACGACTGTTCCGCGGCCAAGGGGCGGTGGCACTGCCTCGCCGAGTGCGAGAGCAACGGCCGATGGCAGACCAACACGGGCAACGGCTTCTACGGCGGACTGCAGTTCCGGCAGCCCACCTGGGAGGCGTTCGGCGGCCTCAAGTACGCGCCGCGCGCCGACCTCGCCACCAAGGAAGAGCAGATCAAGGTCGCCGAGAAGGTGGTGCGCATCCAGGGCTGGGGCGCCTGGCCCGCCTGCTCCAAGAAGGTGGGCATGGAGCGGTTCGGCCGCCGCGTCCACACGGTGCGGACGGGGGACACGCTGAGCTCGATCGCCCGGCGGTACCAGGTGGCCGGGGGCTGGCCCGCCCTGTACAAGGCCAACCGCGACACGGTCGGCGGCAGTCCCGACCGGATCGGCGTGGGCGCCGTGCTCGTCATTCCGGGGCGCGCCGCGTCCGGGCGGGCCTGAGCGTCCCCGGCTCTCCGCCGAACTCCGCCGCCTCGCCGCTGAACACGACCGCGCCCCGGCGCAGTTCGTGGACGACCGCCGTCCGGCCCGTGCTCTCGCGCAAGGCGGGCGGCAGGCGCTGCTCGGCCAGGACCACACACGCGTCCAGGCCGGTCAGGAGGGCGTACGTGCGTGCCGCGACGGCGGGTGACATGCCTTGTGCCGGCTCGTCGGCGAGGACCACATCGACGCCCGGGAGCAGCGCCCGGGTCAGGGCCAGCATGCGCTGTTCGCCTCCCGAGAGGGTGCCCGCGCGGCGGCGCAGCAGCGGGCGCAGCTCGGGGTAGGCGTCCAGCGCGCGCGTGAAGTCGCCCGCGGGGTACGAGAGTCGGAGGTTCTCCGCGACGGTGAGCGAGGCGAACACCGCCCGGCGGTCCGGTATGAAGCACACGCCGTTCGCCGCCCGCTCGTGGGCCGGCCTGCGCGTGATGTCCCGTCCGTCGCGGACGACCGCGCCCGAGGTGAGGGCGACCGTGCCGGCCAGGGCGCGCAGGGCCGTGGTGCGGCCGGCGCCGTTGCGGCCCAGGAGGACGGTGAGGGCGGCGGCGGGCGCGGCGAGGGTGACGCCGTGCAGGGCCTCCAGGGGGCCGTAGTGGACGCGGGCCGCTCGCAGTCCGATGCCTCCGCGCATTCAGCGGACCTCCTCCAGGGCCTGGCCGGCGGTGCCCGTGGTCACGATGCGGCCCGCCGCCATCACGTGCACGGTGCCGGCGAGGCCCGCCACGAGGTCGAGGTCGTGCTCGACCACGAGGAGCGCCGTGCCGTCGGCGGCGAGGGCGCGCAACAGGGTGGCCAGCGCCGCCACTTCCGACTCGTCCAGTCCGGCGGCCGGCTCGTCCAGAAGCAGGGTGTGGGGGTCGCCCGCGAGGGCTCTCGCCAGTTCCGTGCGCCGGAGGGTGCCGGTGGGGAGGCCGGCGGCGGGGTGGGCGCCGAGAGGCGTGAGGTCCAGGAGGCGGAGGGCGTGAGCGGTGGCCCGGGGGTGTTGGCCGGTTCTGTCCGCGCCCACCTGGACGTTCTCCGCGATCGTCAGTGACGGGAAGACCGCCGGCTGCTGGAAGGTGCGGGCCAGGCCGGTGCGGGTGCGGGCGTGCGCGGGCAGCGCGGTGATGTCGCGCGGGCCGAGGGTGACGCGTCCGGAGACGGGGCGGAGCGTGCCGGCCAGGCAGTGGAAGAGGGTGCTCTTGCCCGCGCCGTTGGGCCCCACGATCGCGGTGATGTGGCCCGGGGCGACGGTGAGGGTCACGTCGTCGAGGGCCTTGAAGCCGTCGTAGGTGACGGTGAGGTGGTGGGCGGCCAGTGTGGTGTCCGGGCGATCGCCCGCGCGCGCCGTCCGGGTGAGGGCCCGAGTCGTCCGCCGGTGGGTCGGCGGCTGCGGGGTTGTGGGGGTGGTCTTCTTCTCGTTCGCGGCGGGGCGTGGGGGAGTGCGGCTCGGGATACGTGGGGGAGTGCGGCTCGCGGGGTCGTCCGCGCGCGCGGCCTGGGTGGAGTGCGAAGTCGTGGAGGCGTCTGCGCGGTCCGTGTGGGTGGGGTGCGGGGCCGCGGGGGTGTCTGCGCGGTCCGTGTGGGTGGGGTGCGGGGTCGCGGGGGTGCCTGCGTGGTCCGTGTGGGTGGGGTGCGGGGCCGCGGGGGTGCCTGCGCGGTCGCCGTCCCTGCGGCCGGGTCCCACTGCTTCGGCTCCGTCGGCGTTGGCTCGGTGCTGTGCTCGCGGAAACCCCCACGTACCCTCCCGTGGGGCCGGCGGCCGCGGGACGGTGGCGCTTCCCGTGCCTGCCAGCAGCTCGCGGGCCGCCCGGCCCGCGGGGGTGAGGCGCGGGGTGCGGCGGAGTCTGCGGGTGGCCGCGTGCAGTGCCTCGTACGGGCCGCCCGGGAAGCGGCCGATCAGGACGGCCAGGAAGCCGATCACGGCCGCCGCCATGCCGCCTTGCGTCCCCGCGTCCAGGCCGACCAGGAGCGCTGCCGCCGCCAGCGCGCCGAGGACGCTGTCCGAGCCCAGGACCACGATCGCGGCGAACCAGAGGAGCCCGCGCACGGGGTCGTACGCGCCCGCGTCGAACGCCCGGTGGCCCATGGCGAGCATGCCGCCGCCGAGTGCGGCCAGCGCCGCCCCGGTGACGAACGCGGCGAGTTTCAGCGCGGGGACCGGCACCCCGGCGGCCGACGCGCCCGCCTCGTGGTCCCGCATCGCCGCGAGGGCCCGGCCCGTGCGGCCCCGGCGCAGCGCGGTGACGAGCAGCAACGCCCCGGCCAACAGGGCGAGTTCGAGGACGTAGTACGCGCGGTCGCCCGTGAAGCCCGCGGGGCGGTCCAGGGTCAGGCCCGCCGTCGCGTACGGCTGGGTGAAGACGAAGCGGCTGACGCCCACGCCGACCGCGAACGTCGCCAGGGCGAGCGCCAGGCCGTGGCGGCTGATCGCGGGCCACCCGGTGAGCAGGCCGAGGGGCGCGACGAGGAGGACCGCGACGGCCAGGGCGGGCAGGTGCGGGAGTTCGGGGAGACCGGGGAAGCGGCCCGCCGTGAGGAGCGCCGTGAAGAGGGCGCCCAGGCCCGCGTACGCCGCCTGGCCCAGGGAGATCTGGCCGCCGCGGCCCGTGACGATCACCAGCGAGAGGAGGATCACCGCGAGGGCCGGGACCCGCACCGACGTCGTGAGGTCGCTGCCCGCGAAGCCCAGCGGGATGAGGAAGAGGACCGCCGCCACGATCCAGGCGCCGGGGGGTGTGGGGACGCGGGCCGTCGCCGTGCGGGGGAGGGCGTCCCGGGAGCCGATGCCGGGCAGGACGAGGGCCGCGATGAGCAGGGCGATCACGAAGAGGTTCGCGCTCGCCGTCTGGAGGAGCTGTTCCTGCCAGTCCCCTGGGTGCAGGCGCGTCAACTGGCTCTGGGCCACGCCGAGGCCGAGGGCGACGGTCACGGCGACGGGCAGGCTGCGCATGCCGGCCGCCACGGCGACGGCCACCACTTCCATGACCAGCAGGGGCATGCCGTACGGGTCGAGACGTACGTAGGGGGCGAGCAGGACGCCGGTGAGGCCCGCCGTGAAGGAGCCGAAGGCCCAGCCCGCCGCGGCCACCCGGTCCGCGTCGATGCCGGAGAGCACGGCGAGGCCGCGGTTGTCGACGACCGCGCGCAGCTCGCCGCCGAAGCGGGTCCAGCGGGTCAGCGCGCCCACGGCGGCGGCGAGGGCGACGGCCGTGCCGAGCTGCGCCCACGGGTCGGCGGAGAGGAGTTCGGGCGCGTCGTCGCGGGCGCCGGGGCCCCAGAGGAGCGCCGCTCCGCCGACGAGCAGGACGAAGACGCCGATCGAGGCGACCAGGGTTTGTGCGGGGTCGCCGCCGAGGACCGCCAGGGGGCGGAAGACCGCGCGGTCGAGGAGCAGGCCGATGGCCGGGGCGACGACGAGCAGGGTGACCGCGGCCGCGAGGGGGAGCGGCCAGTGCCAGTCGGCCGTCAACTGGCGCAGGACGTAGGCGCAGAGCATGGCGATCGCGCCGTGCGCGAAGTTGAGGACGCCGGTGGCGCGGTGGGTGACGATCAGGCCGATGCCGGTCAGGGCGGCGGCGCTGCCGACCGAGAGCCCGGCCAGTGTGAGGTCGTAGCTCAGGGACGCCACCGGGTCAGTGCTCCGGCGCCGGTTCGGGGGCGGCGGGCGGGTCGTCGGGCTCCGGGGGACGCGGTGGTTCGCAGATCGGGCAGGGGGCCAGGGCGCCCGCCGCGAGGATCGTGGCGTCCGCGGGGACGGCCGTCGGCTTTCCCTCGGCCAGTGGGCAGTCGGCGCGGTGCCAGAGCGTTCCGCCGGGGACCATGAGGAGCGCGTCGCCGGTCGCCACGGGGGCCGGGGGCCGCTCCCCGGAGAGCGTCGGCTCCGTGGCGACCAGGAGTCCGTACAGCTCCTCGACGCGTGCCGTCGCCAGGGCGCTCCTGCCGTGGGTGAGCAGCACCGCGCCCGCGACGATGAGCGCGGCGCCCGGCACCGTGCAGGAGGCGAGGTACGGCAACTGCCGTTCCGCGAACCGCTCTCCGGAGACGCCGTACCAGCCGATCACGCAGAGCACCGCGCCGCCCGCGAGCGCCGCGAAGGCCGCCCACAGCAGGGGGTGCGCGGCGGGCGAGCGGTCCCGGCCGGACGCCCCGGCCGTCCGAGCTGTCCGATCCGCCCGCATCGAGCCCCCTGGGACACGTCGTCGGTCACGTCAGTGCTGTCGATGGGCTGTCCATGTCAGCCGATGGCTTGCACTATGCCTTCTGGAAGCCGACCCTGAAAGCTCCGGGCCCGCACGGTCCGGACCGACACCCGGTGGTGAGCCAGATGGTTCTCGGGAGCAGCCCAAGGCGGGGGACGTACCGCGGGCGGGGAAGGGCGCGGGGCGCGGCGCTGGCGGCCGCCGCGGTCCTGCTGATCGCACCGGCCGCCGTGGCCTGCGGCGACGACAGCGGGGGCGGGGACGGCGGCACGCCGCCCGAGCCGTCCGTGCAGAAGACCACCGAGTCCCCCGACGACAGCGCGTCCGCGCCCGCCGACCCGGCCGCCGCGGAGGACGAAGTCCGGGAGAACTGGGAGAAGTTCTTCGACCCGAAGGTGTCGCTGAAGGAGAAGGAGACCGTCCTGGAGAACGGCGCCGGGATGCGCGCCGTCCTGAAGAGCTTCAGCGGCGACGAGCGGGGCGAGCAGGTCGCGGCGGAGGTCGGCGAGGTCGAGTTCAACTCCGCCACCGAGGCCGACGTGACGTACGCGCTGACGCTGAAGGGCGCCACCGCGCTGCCCGACGCCTCCGGGACCGCCGTCGACGAGGACGGCACCTGGAAGGTGTCCGTCAAGACCCTCTGCGCCCTGGTGAAGCTGAGCGGGAATGCGTCGCCCGGTCCGGGCTGCTGAGGTTCTGTGTGCCGTCGCCCTCCTGGTGGCGTGTGCCGCCTGTGGGAGCCGGCTGCCCGAGAGCGACTTCGAGCGGCGCGCCACCGGGTCCGCCCCTGCGGGCGGGGCGCCGGTCAGGGTCGGCATCATCACCAGCGCGACCAGTCCGGTCGGCGGCGCCGCGTTCACCGGGCCGCGGGACGGCGCCAAGGCCTACTTCGACCGGCTGAACGCGCGCGGCGGCATCGCGGGACGCCGGGTCGAGGTGCGCACCTGCGACGACGGCGGCAGCGGCGTCGGCAACAACGACTGCGTGCGCAAGCTGGTCGAGGAGCAGCACGTGGTCGCGCTCGTCGCCACGTCCTCGCTGGACTACGCGGGCGCGGCACGCGTGTCACGCGCGCGCGTGCCCGACATCGGCGGCCAGCCCATCGGCGCCGCGTACGACACGTATCCGCATCTGTACGGGATCTACGGCAGCCTCGCCCCGCGGAACGGGAAGCCGGGCTGGGACGGCGAGCTGTACGGCGGGACCGAGGTCTACCGCTACTTCAAGCGGGAGCACGGCGCGCGGACCGCCGCCGTCGTCTCCTACAACCAGGCAGCGTCCGCCGCGTACGCACGGCTCGTCACCCGGGGCCTGAAGGCCGAGGGGTACGAGGTGGTCACCGAACAGGTCGACTTCGCGCTGCCCAACTTCCGCGCCGCGGCGGCCGATCTGAAGGAGCAGGGCGCCGACCTCGTCTTCGACGCGATGGACACGCACGGCAACGTCCAGCTGTGCGAGGCGATGGACGACGTCGGCGCGCGGGTCACCGCCAAGGTCACCAACGTGCAGAACTGGACCTCGGCCGTCGGCGACGACTACAAGGACGCGCCCCGCTGCCGCAACGCCCTGTGGGCCACCGGGTCGAGCAGGAACCACGAGGACACCGGCCACCCGGCGGTACGGGAGTTCCGCGCGGCCATGAAGGGCGAGGCGCTCTCGCAGTGGCAGCTGGAGGGATGGGCCGCCGCGATGTGGTTCACCGACGCGGCGCGGTCCTGCCTGGCCGGGGGCGGCGGTGACGTCACGCGCGCGTGCGTGGACCGCTTCATGGGCCGCGACGAGCCGTACTCCGCGCGGGGACTGCTGGTGCCCGTGACGTTCGAGCGGTGGGCGGAGCCGCCCGCGACGCGCAGGACGTGTGTGTCGGTGGCCCGCTGGCGGGACGGGAAGGGCTGGGTCACCCAGGGCGGCGACATGAACGAGAACTGCTTCGACGTTCCCCAGCTCGCCTACCAGCCTTGATGCGTGAAATCGCGAAAAGGTTCCCATCCTTGGCTTGCGATCAGGCATCTGTTCGGAAACAGGATGGGAATGTCACCCAACCATTGGCCAGGAATCCCCGTCTAACCCTGCGGTAGGCGGACGAGGGGGACTGTCCGCATGGAAGCGCGGAATACGGGGACGCATGCACATCTCTTTCCTGATTCACAACGCGTACGGAATCGGAGGGACGATCCGGACGACGTACAACCTGGCGAACACGCTGGCCCAACAGCATGACGTCGAGGTCGTATCCGTCTTCCGGCACCGCGACGAGCCGGTCTTCGCGCCTGACCAGCGCGTACGGCTGAGCCACCTCGTCGACCTCCGCAAGGGCACCCCCGGCTACGAGGGGGAGGATCCGGAGCACCTGCGCCCCGCCCGGACGTTCCCCGACGCCGAGGGCCGCTACGACCAGTACAGCGCCCTGACCGACCGGCGCATCGCCGCCCACCTCGCGGCCCTCGACTCGGACGTCGTCGTCGGCACCCGGCCCGGCCTCAACGTGCACATCGCGCGCCAGACCGCGCGCGGCCCGCTGCGGGTGGGCCAGGAACACCTCACGCTCGACAGCCACAGCAAGGAACTGCGCCGCCAGTTGCGCAGCGTCTACCCGCGCCTCGACGTCCTGACCACGACGACCGAGGCCGACGCCCGCGCCTACACCCGGAAGATGCGGCTGCCGGGCGTACACGTCCAGGCGGTGCCGAACCCGGTGCCCGCCCCCGGCATAGAGCCCGCCGACGGCACCCACAAGTGGGTCGTCGCGGCAGGCAGGCTCGCACCCGTCAAGCGGTACGACCTGTTGATCAGGGCCTTCGACAAGGTGCGGCGCGAGCGCCCCGACTGGCGGCTGCGGATCTACGGCGGCGGCAAGCAGAAGGAGAAGCTGCGCGCCCTGATCGACGAACTCGGCCTCTACAACCACGTCTTCCTCATGGGCCCCGCGCACCCGATCGAGCCCGAGTGGGCCAAGGGCTCCATCGCCGCCGTCACCTCCAGCCTGGAGTCCTTCGGCATGACGATCGTCGAGGCGATGCGCTGCGGGCTCCCCGTGGTCGCCACCGACTGCCCGCACGGACCCGGCGAGATCATCGACAACGGTGTCGACGGGCGGCTCGTCGAGACGGGCAACGCCGACGCCATAGCGGGCGGACTGCTCGAACTGATCAACAACGACTCGCTCCGGCAGCGGATGGCGGGCGCGGCGCTCCAGGACTCCGAGCGCTTCGACCCGGAGCGCATAGCCGAGCGCTACGACGCGATGTTCTCCGGGATGATCGCCCGCGGGAGCTCGATGGGGGGCCGGATGCGCGGCTCCCTGCACCGCACGAGAGGCGCGCTGCTCGGGGGCGCCTACGCCGTGCGTGATCTCGGCCGCGTACAGACGAAGGGATCGACCGCATGACGGCCTTGGCCACCTCGCAGTCGGCGTCGCACGCCGGGGACGACCACGAGGCGTCGGGTGCACCCCGCGCCGACTGCATCGCCGACTCCGCCGGGGGACTCACCTTCGACGTCACCGACCCCGGCGAGCCCGGCACGGAGGACGCCGCGCACCTGCTGCTGCGCCGCCGCGACGCCGACTCGGCGGAGGACTACGTGCGGCTGCCGCTCTCCCCGTCGGCCGACGGCCGGCTGCGGGCCGCGCTGCCCAGCAGCGTCGAGCTCGCCGAGGGCCGCTGGAACGCGTACGCGCAGGTCGCGGGCGGCGAGCCGCGCCGCCTCATGCCGGGCGTCAACGACCTGCGCTCGCTGGTCGACCGGGCGCCCAGCGGCAGCCGCGGCCACGTCGCGGTGCGCATACCCTACGCCACCAAACAGGGCAACCTCTCGGTGCGCAGCTGGCTGCGCGCGCCGCACGCCGAGGCCGGTGAGATCGACATCACCGACACCGCCATGACCGTGCACGGCCGGGTCTACGGCACCGGGCTCACCGACACCGCGTACGTCGAGGCCGTCCGCCGCGACGAGCCGGACCACGTCCACCGCGCCGAAGTCTCCTTCGAAGGCCCCGAGTTCACCTTCACCCTGCCGTACGGCCCGCTCGCCGGACGCGGCACCGGGCCCTGGGACCTGTGGCTGTGCCCGGCCGGCGAGAGCGGCCCGCGGGTGCGCCTGGCCCGGATACTGGACGACGTCCCGGACAAGAAGGCGATCTTCACGTACCCCGTCGTGAAGTGCGTGACCACGGACCACGGCACGCTCGAGGCGGGCCCGTACTACACGCTCGACAACGACCTGTCCGTGCGGGTCCGCGACGTGGACGCGCGGGAGGGGGGCGGCGGGGAGGGCTGACCCGCCGGGCACAATCACGTCCATGTTGGAGACCTCGGCACGACTGCTCCGCCTGCTCTCGCTGCTGCAGGCCCACCGCGACTGGTCCGGCGCGGACCTCGCGGAGCGGCTCGGCGTCACCCCGCGCACGGTCCGGCGCGACGTGGACCGGCTGCGGGAGCTCGGCTATCCCGTCAACGCCACCCCCGGCACCGGCGGCGGCTACCAGCTCGGTGCGGGGGCCGAGCTGCCGCCGCTGCTCCTCGACGACGACGAGGCGGTCGCGGTCGCCGTCGGCCTGCGCACCGCCGCGGGACAGGGCGTCGAGGGCATCGGCGAGACGTCGGTGCGCGCGCTCTCCAAGCTCGAACAGGTACTGCCGCACAGGCTGCGCCGCCGCGTCGGCGCCCTGCACGCGTACACCGTGCCGATGCTGCGCACCCCGCAGCCGCAGGGCGTCGACCCGGCGGTCCTCACCGAACTCGCCGACCTGTGCCGGGACTCGGAGCGGCTGCGCTTCGACTACCGCGACCACGGCGGCAGTTCGTCCCGCAGGACCGTCGAACCGCACCGCCTGGTCTGCACCGAGCGCCGCTGGTACCTCGTGGCCTGGGACCTCGACCGCGACGACTGGCGCACGTTCCGCGCCGACCGCATCGAGCCGCGGCCGCCGCACGGGCCGCGCTTCGCGCCGCGCACCCCGCCCGCCGAGGATCTCGCCGCGTACGTCTCGAAGGGCGTCTCCACGCGCGCGTACGCCGCCCATGCCGTGGTCCGGCTCCTCGTCCCGCTCGCCGAGGCGGCCCAGCGGATCACGCCCACCGACGGCACCCTGGAGGCCGAGACCGAGGAGAGCTGCCTGCTGCGCACAGGGGCGACGAGCCTGGACGTGATGGTCTTCCACGTGATGTTCATGGGCTTCGAGTTCGAAATCGTCGAGCCCGCCGAGCTCGCCGACCGGGTCAGCTCCCTGCGGGACCTCCTGAGCCGGGCCCTGGACCGGGGTGCTCCGTCTGCGGATCCTGGCGCGGCCGGTCCGTGTCCCGCGCCTCGAACGCCGCGTACTCGGGATGGTGCAGATCGAACGCCGGGGACTCCGAGCGGACCCGGGGCAGCGTGACGAAGTTGTGCCGCGGGGGCGGGCAGGAGGTCGCCCACTCCAGGGAGCGGCCGAAGCCCCACGGGTCGTCGACGTCGACCTTCTCGCCGTACTTGGCGGTCTTCCAGACGTTGTAGAGGAACGGCAGCGTGGAGAGGCCGAGCAGGAACGCCCCGATGGACGAGACGGTGTTGAGCACCGTGAAGCCGTCCGCCGCCAGGTAGTCGGCATAGCGGCGCGGCATGCCCTCGGCGCCCAGCCAGTGCTGGACCAGGAACGTGGTGTGGAAGCCCACGAAGAGCGTCCAGAACTGGATCTTCCCGAGCCGTTCGTCGAGCATCTTGCCCGTCAGCTTCGGCCACCAGAAGTAGAAGCCGCCGAAGGTCGCGAAGACGACGGTGCCGAACACGACGTAGTGGAAGTGCGCGACGACGAAGTACGAGTCGGTGACGTGGAAGTCGAGCGGCGGCGAGGCCAGGATGACGCCGGTCAGGCCGCCGAAGAGGAAGCTCACCAGGAAGCCGACCGCCCACAGCATGGGCGTCTCGAAGGAGAGCGACCCTCTGAGCATCGTGCCCGTCCAGTTGAAGAACTTCACGCCCGTTGGGACCGCGATGAGGAAGGACATGAAGGCGAAGAAGGGCAGCAGGACCGCGCCCGTGGCGAACATGTGGTGCGCCCACACGACCACGGAGAGCCCGGTGATGGCCATCGTCGCGCCGACCAGCGGCAGATAGCCGAAGATCGGTTTCCGGCTGAAGACAGGGATGATCTCCGTGATGATGCCGAAGAACGGCAGCGCGATGATGTAGACCTCGGGATGCCCGAAGAACCAGAAGAGGTGCTGCCACAGCAGCGCACCGCCGTTCTCCGAGGCGAAGACGACCGAGTGGAAGCGGCGGTCGGCCTCCAGGACGAGCAGCGCGGCGGCGAGCACGGGGAACGCGATAAGCACCAGGATCGACGTGAACAGCACGTTCCAGGTGAAGACCGGCATCCGGAACATGGTCATGCCGGGTGCGCGCATCCCGATGATGGTGGTCAGGAAGTTCACCGCGCCGAGGATCGTGCCGAAGCCGGAGAGCGCGAGGCCCATGATCCACAGGTCGGCGCCGATGCCCGGCGACCGCTCCATGCTGTTGAGCGGGGCGTACGCGAACCAGCCGAACGCGGCGGGCCCGCTCGGCACCAGCAGCGAGCCGATGACCATCAGGCCGCCGAAGAGGAACAGCCAGTACGAGAGCATGTTCAGCCGCGGGAAGGCCACGTCGGGCGAGCCGATCTGCAGCGGCATGATCTCGTTGGCGAACCCGGCGAACGTCGGCGTCGCGAAGAGCAGCAGCATGATCGTGCCGTGCATGGTGAAGGCCTGGTTGAACTCCTCGTTGCTCATCAGCTGCAGCCCCGGCCGGGCCAGTTCGGCCCGCATCAGCAGGGCCAGCGCGCCGGCGAGCAGGAAGAAGACGAACGACGTGATCAGGTAGAGGTGACCGATCTTCTTGTGGTCCGTGGTGGTCAGCCAGTCCACGACCACCCGGCCGGGGCGCTGTTCCCGCACCGGTCGTCCGGTCTCCCGCGCCGTCTCGGTCCCCATCGCCCGCCCCTTCGCCATCGCGTCCCGGGCCCCGCCCGCAGGGTGTTCGAAGCTCACGCCATGATGCTCGCGTCGCGGCGGCTCCGACAGGGGGCGTACGCCGGTTCCGGGTGACCGGTGAGCGGACACCGGTGCCGGAATGAGGAATTCCCCCATGCCCCGTCACATCCCGTGCGGGCCCCGGGATTCGGAAATGCGGAGGGCCCGCAAAGGGCCCGCCATCTCATTAGGACCGCGCATTTCCGGCGATGCGCATGACTCCTTCCGAGTGACGCGAAGACACCGTCGAATTACGTCGGTAGAAGGACGGAACCGCCCATACGTGTGACGGAGTTCGACCGAAACGCACGTGGTGATCCTGTGACAGAAGCGTGACCGGAGAGGTACCGGTGACGCATGGTGTCCGCCTCCCGGGCTTCCCCCGCCGGGGCCGCGCGGCCTAACGTGGCGGCCATGGCACCTATTCCGACCCCTCCCACCGAGCCCCAGGACAGCCCGGAAAGCTACGTGGGCCTGGCGGCCGACGGCGCCGAGCGGCAGGCGCGCGAGCGCGGCTGGTCCACCGTCAGGTCGCTGCCCCCGGGCACGATCATCACCATGGAGTACCTCGCGGGGCGGCTCAACTTCGAGGTCAAGGACGGCGTCGTGACGCGCTGCTGGAAGGGCTGAGCGAGGCACACCACGGCAGCACACCCACGGCAGCACACCCACGGCAGCACCCACGGCAGAAGGCCCCGGCTCCTGAACGGAACCGGGGCCTTCGCGGTGCGGGGGATGGGCTGTGCGTACCGGCCCCCGCTGTCGTGCCGGCTGTGCTGTCGTGCCGGCTGTGCTGTCAGTGGAGTCAGCCACCCGCCACCGGGCGGGCCGACGTGGTGCCGCGGGTCACGCGGTCGGAGTGCGGCGGGCGGCGGCTGCCCGCCGGGGTGACGGGGGTCCGCTCGGAGCGGGCCGTGTGCGGGCCCGGCGCCAGATAGGCCGGGGGGCGGCCGCCGCGGGCGGCGCCGACCGGCTCGCGCGCGGGCACGCTGTCGTCCGCGACCGGGCGCTGCGGCACCATCGCGGGGGCGCCGACCGGCGAGGGAGCGGGATCCGGCACCGTGATGATCCCGGCGCGGCGGGCGCGCCAGGAGTCGCGGACGCTGAAGATCACGGCCTCGACGCGGGCGATCAGCGACTCGAACCAGGGCAGCGCGAGCAGGATGAGCAGGCCCGCGGCCCAGCCGAGGAAGACGTCGCTCAGCCAGTGCGTACCGAGGTAGACGGTGGTGAGGCCGACGCTCAGCGAGACCACCGCGGACAGCGCCGACAGATAGCGGCGGGTGCGCGGGGTGGAGGCGAGGTAGGCCAGGATTCCCCAGGTCACGACGGCGTTGGCGGTGTGGCCCGAAGGGAATATATCGCCGCCGAGCCACATCTCGTTCGAGCCGATCGCGGTCGCGTAGTGCGGGCCGAGGCGGCCCATGCCGATCTTGGCGGCGCCCACCGTGACGTTGAGCAGGAGCAGCGAGGCGCCGAACATCAGGAGCGGGCGCAGGGTGTGCTGCCGCCAGGAGCGCCAGCCGAGCCAGGCCGCGACCATGACGGCCGTCGGGCCGCGCTGGCCGAGGACGACCCAGTAGTCGAGGAAGGCGTGGATCTCCGGCCACTGCTGGTAGGGCCGGAAGAACATGACCTGCCAGTCGAACCGCACCAGCCACGAGGTGGTCAGCACGGCGACGACGATGGCGAGGTAGAAGGCCAGGGTCGCGCCGAAGAGCACGACCCTGTGCCGGCTCATCCTCGGCATGGTGAGGTGGGCCGGTCGTTCCGGCTCACGGTCCAGCCGGGCGAAGACCCGGTCAAGACGGGTGAGGTTTCGTTCGGTACGCACCCAATCGACGTTACAGCGAGTGAGTGCGGCACTAGGCCGAATCAGTGGCTTTGTGATGACGATGTGATGTGGGATTGATCTCAGGACGGGGGTTTATTCCGGTGGATTCTTTATTGAGCACCGACCGCTTACCCAATTGGTTGATCATTTCCGGTGCTGTTTTATGGCTCTTTTAAATTGGTTCACCGGAGCCTGGTGTGGAATTTCCCGTTCGATCACCGGGAGCCCGCCGAAATGATCATGACGTGATCAGGGCGGGCCCGAGCCGTGCAGCCAGAACGCCCCGTAGACCGCGCTCAGCACGGCCACACCCCCGAGGACCAGCGCCGACCTGGACGTACGCAGCCGGGCCAGCGCCACCGCGACCGGCAGCAGCAGCGGGAACGCGGGCATCAGGAGCCGCGGCTTCGAGCCGAAGTAGCCCGCCGCGCACAGAGCGAGCACGACGACGATCCCGCAGTAGACGAGCAGCGGCAGTGGCTGCTTCCCGCGAACGCCGAGGACGTACAGCCAACCGACCAGGACGACACCCGCGATGAGGCCGAGGCCCGCGAGGGCGCCGGGTACCGAGGTGAACTTCTCCCCGACGAAACGCGCGAAGGCGTAGCCGAAGTCGAAGCCGTTGCCCCAGCCCGCCTGGACGTCGAGATAGCCGAGGAGGCCGCCGCCGGTGCGGTGCCCGACCCAGAGCACGTAGCCCGCGGCACCGAGCGGAGCGAGGACCACCCCGAGGAGCATGCGCCGGTCGGCCCGCCGCTCCCGGTATACCTGCACGGCCGCCGCCACCCAGATCGCGGCGACCACCGCGGCACCCACCGGCCGGGTCAGCCCCGCGCCGGAGGCGAGCACGCCCGCCACCACCCAGCGGCCCCTGACCACCGCGTACAGCGACCACGCGGCGAACGCCGTGAACAGCGACTCGCTGTACGCCATCGACTGCACGATCCCGACCGGGAGCACCGCCCACAGCGCGACCGCGCAGACCCCCGCCCGCCGCCCGTACACATGGTCGGCGACCGCGAAGATCCCCGCGGCGGCGAAGAGCGAAGCGAGCCAGCTCACCACAAGACCCGCGTCGGCGTACGACAAGGGGCTGACCGCCGCCACGAGCCGTTCCAGCCAGGGCAGCAGCGGGAAGAACGCCAGGTTCGAGTGGACGCTGCCGTCCGGGAGCGTCACCTCCCAGCCGTACCCGTGCTCGGCGACCCGGGTGTACCAGAGCGAGTCCCAGCGGGCGGACAGCAGCGTGTGCGGACTCTTGCCGACCGCCGCGCCCCACACCGCGAGGACGGCGAGGCCCAGCGCGCGCACCCCCGCGTACACGAGGAGGGCGGGCGCCGCGCGGCGCAGTGCGTGGCCCGCCCGGGACGGCGTGCGGCGTTGATCAAGATCGGTCACGGGCTCGATTATCGGCCGTCGGGACAGCCGGACACCTCGGCGGGGCATGGCCGGAAGCCGACGGCGTGGTGCACGCCACACCGCATCCGTACAACCGTGAGAGGTCCGCCACGTGCCTCAGCGGTGGACTCGCGTACTCTGACGGCTCACTCGCCTTGTCTGTGCCGCCGGAGCAGGGAGTTCCCATCCCGCAGGCCGCTGATGCGAGGGACCACTGGGAGGTACGCACATGTCCGGGACGACCACGGCCGCAGCACCGCAGGGCCGTCGGGGATCCGGGGCCGGTGCCGGGGCCAACCGCTGGGTCGTGCTCGTCGTCCTCTGCGTCAGCCTGCTGCTCGTCGCCGTCGACGCCACCGTCCTGCACGTCGCGGTTCCCGCGGTCACCGAGGACCTGAAGCCCGGCGCGATCGAACTGCTGTGGATCGTCGACATCTATCCGCTCGTCTGCGCCTCGCTCCTCATCCTCTTCGGCACGCTCGGCGACCGCGTCGGCCGCAGACGCGTCCTACTCCTCGGCTACGCCCTCTTCGGCGTCGCCTCCGCGATCGCGGCCCTCGCCGACAACGCGCAGGTCCTCGTCGCGGCCCGCGCGCTGCTCGGCGTCGGCGGCGCGATGATCATGCCGGCGACCCTGTCGATCCTCCGCCAGGTCTTCCCCGACCGCCGCGAGCGGGCCCTCGCCATCGGCATCTGGAGCGCGGTGGCCGCGGTCGGCGCGGCCGTCGGACCGCTGCTCGGCGGGTTCCTCCTCGAACACTTCTGGTGGGGCTCGGTCTTCCTCATAAACATCCCGCTGATGCTGGTCAGCCTGCCGATCGGACGCCTGCTCCTGCCCGAGTCGACCGGCGACAGGAACGGGCCGTGGGACGTGACCGGCGCGCTGATGGCCGCGGGCGGGCTCTTCGGCCTCGTCCTCGGGGTGAAGCGGCTCGGCGGCGGCGAGTCGCCGCTCGGCGCCACGACCCTGGTCGCCCTCGCCGTCGGCGGCGCCCTGCTCGCCGGCTTCGTCCGCAGACAGCGGCGGCGCAAGCATCCACTCGTCGACTTGTCGATGTTCGCGCGGCCCGCGTTCAGCACGTCGGTCGGCTGCATCGTCCTCGCCATGCTCGCCCTGGTCGGGCTCGAACTGATCGCCGCGCAGTACCTCCAGCTCGTGCTGGGGCTCTCGCCGCTGGAGACGGGCCTGCGACTTGTGCCCCTCACCGTCGCCGCGATGGCCGCGGGTCTCGCCGGATCGAAGATGCTCGGCGGGCTCGGGCCGCGCACCATGGTCTGCGCCGGCTTCTGCCTCACCGCGGTCGCCGTGCTGCTGCTCACCGGCATGGGCGCGCACGCCAACGACACGCTGCTCCTCGTCGGCTTCGTCCTGCTCGGCTTCGGCCTGGAGACCACGCTCTTCGGCGCGTACGAGTCGATGCTGAGCGAGGCGCCGCCGGCGCAGGCGGGCGGCGCCGCGGCGATCGGCGAGACGTCCTACCAGCTCGGCGCGGGCATCGGTATCGCGCTGCTCGGCAGCGTCATGAACGCGGCGTACACGCCGGGGCTCTCCTCCGTGCCCGGGGTGTCCGCCGCGGACAGCGCCGCGGCGGGGCACTCGCTCGGCGAGGCGTACGAGGTCGCTGCGCGGCTCGGCGGGGATTCGGGGGCGGCGTTGCGGGCCGCGGCGCGGGACTCGTTCGTGCACGGGCTGCATGTGACTCTGCTGGTGAGTGCGGGGCTGCTGCTGCTCGGGGCGGTGGCGGCGCTGCGGTTGCCTCGGGGGATGGAGTGTGGGGTGCCTGCGGGGCGGGTTGAGCCGGGGGAGCGGGGGGTGCCTGGGCCTCGGGACCCCGCGAGGGTCCGGGCCGGGTCTTCCTTGGACGCGTGAGCCTTCGGGGGGTGGCGGTTCTTCGGGTGCGGGTGGTTTGTGGCTGGTCGCGCAGTTCCCCGCGCCCCTGAGTCGGCCGGTGTTGTTCTTTGGGTGCGGGTTGGGTGTGGCTGGTCGCGCAGTTCCCCGCGCCCCTGGGGTAGCCCGGGTTCCCCGGCCCCTCAAGGGGCTCTGGACGTGCGGGACACTGCGTCGTAACGTCGGCGCGAGTCGTGCTAACTACCAGTGCTAGTTTTGTGTTGCCGGAGGCCCGCATGTCCGTAAGTGCCCGAACCCTTCTGCCGCCCTTCGATCCCGCCGATCCCCTCGGCATCGACGATCTCCTCGAACCGGAGGACCTCGCGATCCGGGACACCGTCCGTACGTGGGCGACCGACCGGGTTCTGCCGCACATCGCCGACTGGTACGAGAAGGGCGAGCTGCCCGGCATCCGCGAGCTCGCGCGGGAGCTCGGTTCCATCGGGGCGCTCGGCATGTCGCTGGAGGGGTACGGCTGCGCGGGCGCCAGTGCGGTGCAGTACGGGCTCGCCTGTCTGGAGCTGGAGGCCGCCGACTCCGGCATCCGCTCCCTCGTCTCCGTGCAGGGTTCCCTCGCCATGTACGCCATTCACCGCTTCGGCTCCGAGGAGCAGAAGCAGCGGTGGCTGCCGGGCATGGCCGCCGGTGAGATCATCGGCTGCTTCGGGCTCACCGAGCCGGACCACGGCTCCGACCCGGCGTCCATGCGGACCCACGCCAAGAAGGACGGCACCGACTGGGTGCTCAGCGGGCGGAAGATGTGGATCACGAACGGCTCGGTGGCCGGGGTCGCCGTCGTCTGGGCGCAGACCGACGACGGCATCAGGGGATTCGTCGTACCGACCGACACGCAGGGCTTCTCGGCGCCCGAGATCAAGCACAAGTGGTCGCTGCGCGCGAGCGTCACCAGCGAGCTGGTCCTCGATGAGGTGCGGTTGCCCGCGGACGCCGTGCTGCCCGAGGTCGTCGGCCTCAAGGGGCCGCTGAGCTGTCTCTCCCACGCCCGCTACGGCATCGTCTGGGGTGCGATGGGCGCGGCCCGCTCCGCCTTCGAGGCGGCCGTGGAGTACGCGAAGAGCCGTGAGCAGTTCGGCCGGCCCATCGGCGGCTTCCAGCTCACCCAGGCCAAGCTCGCCGACATGGCGGTCGAGCTGCACAAGGGAGTCCTGCTCGCCCACCACCTGGGGCGGCGCATGGACGCGGGGCGGCTCCGTCCCGAGCAGATCAGCTTCGGCAAGCTCAACAACGCCAGGGAAGCGATCGAGATCTGCCGCACGGCCAGGACGATCCTGGGCGCCAACGGCATCTCGCTCGAGTACCCCGTCATGCGGCACGCGACGAACCTCGAGTCCGTGCTCACCTACGAGGGCACTTCCGAGATGCACCAGCTCGTACTGGGCAAGGCGCTCACCGGTCTCGATGCCTTCCGGTGAGCGTCCCTGCCCCTAGCTCTGATTGAAGAAACCGTCCGAGGGGCGGCCCGCGGCCTCGCCGTTGACGATCTGGGTGTCGGCGGGGGTGAGCAGGAAGACCCGGGTGGCCACGCGCTCGATGGAACCGCGCAGACCGAAGGTGAGACCGGCCGCGAAGTCGACCACGCGCTTGGCGTCGGCGGGCTCCATGGACGTCAGGTTCATGATGACCGGGACGCCGTCCCGGAAGAGCTCGCCGATGTGGCGCGCGTCCCGGAAGCTGTCCGGCGTCACGGTTCCGATCCGGTGCTCCAGGCCCTGGGCAGGCTCACTCGCCACCCGCGCGCGCGGGTCGGTGACCCAGGCCTCGGGCTGCTCGGGTCCCTCGGCCCGGTCGTCTTCGTAGCCGTCGTCGTAGTAACGCTCGTCGTTGTTGTCGTCGACGAGGCCAAGCCAGGCACTCGCCTTGCGCACCGATCCCATGGACGCCTCCTCTCGCAGCGGTTTCCCTGAATTCCGCATCCCTATCGTCGTCCATGATGCGGATGATGCGCCAAGTGGATAGTCGCCGCGCGGGGTTTTCGTGACGGTACTGGTGCAGAGTCAACACGCCGATGTGCGGTGCGCTCCAAGGGTCGTGCTGTGCACGGCTGCTGACTGTGAGTGAAATATGATGGTGCACGGCGTACGGGTGACGGCCGGTGCGTACGGGTGAACGAGGCCCTCGCTACGATGCCGGAGTTGATCATATCCGGGCCACTCGGGGGAGTCGTCTTGTTCGGAATCGTCAGGCCCTGCAGCCACCGCCTCGGTGAGGGCCTCAAGACGCAGTGGATGGCGCACCTCTGCGGCCTCTGTCTCGCGCTCCGCGGAGACCACGGGCAGTTCGCCCGCGTCGTCACCAACTACGACGGGCTCATTATCTCGGTCCTGACGGAGGCTCAGGCCGACCGGTCGACCGGCTGGCGGCGCACCGCCGGGCCCTGCCCGCTGCGCGGGATGCGGACGGCCTCCGTGGCCCGGGGGGAGGGGGCGCGGCTCGCCGCCGCCGTCTCGCTGGTGCTCGCGTCGGCGAAGGTCCGCGACCATGTCGTCGACGGCGACGGGCTCCTGGCGCGCAAGCCGGTGGCCGTCGCCGCCCGGCGCGTGGCCAGGAACTGGGACAGGGCGGGCGCCCGGACCGGCGCCGACGTGGGGTTCGACACGGCGGTCCTGGTCGACGCCGTCGAACGGCAGGCGGGCATCGAGGCCTTGGCGGGACCCGGCAGCTCGCTGCTCACGGTCACCGAGCCGACCGAGACCGCGACCGCCGCGGCCTTCGCGCACACCGCCGTGCTCGCCGGACGGCCCGGCAACGCGGCGCCGCTCGCCGAGGCGGGCCGGCTCTTCGGCAGGCTCGCGCACCTGCTCGACGCCGTGGAGGACAGGGAAGCTGACGCCGCGTCGGGCGCCTGGAACCCGCTCACCGCGACGGGCACGTCCCTGACCGAGGCGCGCCGGCTGGCCGACGACGCGCTGCACGGCATCCGGCTCGCACTGCGCGACGCCGAGTTCACCGACGGCAAGCTGGCGCACATGCTGCTCGCCCACGAGCTGGGCAGGTCGGTCGACCGGGCCTTCGGGACGACCGCGTGCGGTCACGCGCATGAGGTGACAGCGCATCAGGGCGGCGGCTCGTTCGGGCCGCCGCAGCAGGGTGGGCCGTACGGCTCGCAGAATCCGTACGGGGGTGACAATCCCTACGGAGGCGGTAATCCGTACGGGGGCGGCGCGCCCGGTGGGCCGGTCGGGCCGGGTGGCCCCGGCGGTCCCGGCGGGCCCGGTGGCTTCGGTGGCGGGCCCGCCTTCGAGCCGCAGCCGCCCCAGAAGCCCGGCAAGCGCGGCTTCTGGGCGGGGTGTGCCGTCGCCATCGGGCTCTGCTGCACCTGCAAGATGTGCTGTGCCGACGAGTACGAAGGCCCCTGGTCACGCAAGAAGCGCGAGGGCTGCTGCAGCAACTGCGGCGACTGCGACTGTGGCTGCTGCGGTATCTGTGAGTGCTGTTCCTGCTGCGACTGCGGGCTGTAGCCCGGCCCGGCCGGGTGGAGCGGACGTACGAGGGAGGGGTGCCGTCGCCCGTGACGGAAGTGGGCGGCGGCGTACGCGTGTGAAGGCGAGGGCGACGTCGTGCGGACGCGCGGCGTCGTGAGGAGAGCGCGGGGGGTGCCGACCGCAGGAGGCAGCGCACGGAAGTGCGGGAAACGCGCGGCGGGTCGGCTCAGAAGGGCATCAGAAGAGCATCAACAGGACGCCGACCACACTCGACCGAAGTCGATGTGGGAGCGCGTGACCAGCCACTGCTGCGGATGCATGGCCCAAGTGGAACAGGCATCCGTTTCCGCGTCAACTGCCGTGAGACGTGCGGCTCATATGCTGGACAGTGTGCTGGACAGCCTTGACAGTGCGCGTGAAGGAGACCGTAATCTCGGGGCGGATCGTGCTGAGGGGCTCGGTCCGTGTGAAGGCGTCACCCGTGTTCGGTCTTCTGTCACCACGGAGCCTTCCGCATGCCTTCCGGCACCCTTGAGAGCCCCCCGCTCGCCCTCCCCGCCACCCCCGTCGCCCGATGAGGCGCTCGCTGGTGATCGTGGGGGCGGGCCCGCGCGCCACCGGAATCCTGGAGCGCATCGGCGCCAACGCGCCTGAGCTGTACGGAGATTCGGTCCCCGGGAGTCCAGGTCTGGACATCCACCTTGTCGACCCCTACCCGCCGGGCGGCGGCCGCGTCTGGCGGCGCGACCAGTCGCCGCTGCTCTGGATGAACTCGCAGGCCCAGGACGTCACGATGTTCACCGACGACACGGTGGAGGTGGCGGGTCCTGTCCTGCCGGGCCCCGCCCTGCACGAGTGGGCCGGGCGCGACGGGCGTGCCTTCCTCGGCCGCCGCGAACAGAGCGACTACCTGCGCTGGGTGTACGAGAGAGCCGTGGCCGCCCTGCCCGCGGGCGTCGCCGTCCACCACCACCCGCGCAGGGCCCTGCGCGTCACCGGGGCGCGCGACACCCGCCAGGAGGTGACCCTGGAGGGCGTCGCGGAGCCCCTCGCCGCCGACCTCGTCATCCTCGCCCAAGGGCACCTGGACGCCGAACTCGACCCGGAGCAGGCCGCGTTGGCCGCGTACGCCGAGCGCAACGGACTCGTCCACCTGCCGCCCGACTTCACCGCCGACAGCGACCTGTCACGGCTCGCGCCCGGCGCACCCGTCATCGTGCGCGGCTTCGGCCTCGCCTTCGTCGACCTGATGGTGCTGCTCACCGAGGGGCGCGGCGGACGGTACGCGAACGGCACGTACCTGCCCTCGGGGCGTGAGCCCGTCCTGTACGTCGGTTCGCGGCGCGGCGTCCCCTACCGCTCGAAGATCGGCTACGACTGGGACGGCGAACGGCCGCCGCTGCCGCGCTACTTGGGGCCCGCCGAGATCGACGCGCTCCTCGCCGCCCCCGGCGGGTTCGACTTCGGGCGGGACGTGTGGCCGCTCGTCGAGAAGGAGCTCGGCTTCGCCCACTACCACCGCCTCTTCACCGCCCACCCCGAGCGCACCCGGACCGCCTGGACGGACTTCGACGAGAAGTACGAGGCGTGCGAGCCCGGCAGCCCCGCGCTGGACGCCCTCATCGCCTCCGCCGTGCCCGACCCCGCCGACCGGCTCGACCTCACGGCGCTCGACCACCCCCTCGCCGGGGTGCGCCACACCTCGTACGAGGCGCTGCAGGACGGGCTGCGCGGCCACATCGCCGCCGACCTCGCCCGCAGGCACGACCCCGGACACAGCCCCGACCTCGCCGTCTTCCTCGGGCTGCTCTCCGTCTACGGGCAGCTGGTGCGGCTCGGCGACGTGGGGCCGTGGTGGCACGGCTTCTTCAGCTACCTCGCGTCCGGGCCGCCAGGACCCCGGCTGCGGCAGCTGCTCGCGCTCTCCCGCGCCGGAGTCGTGCGGTTCCTCGGCGCCGACGTGCGGGTCGCCGCCGAGGGCGGGGTGTTCCGCGCGCGGAGCCCCACCCTGCCCGGGCAGGTCACCGAGGCCCGCGCGCTCGTCGAGGCGCGGCTGCCGCAGCCCACCCTCGCCCGCACCCGCGACCCGCTGCTGCGCGCCCTGCACGCCGAGGGTGCCGCGTCGACCGCGGCGGGGCTGCTCGCCGTCGACCCGGTGGACGGACGGGTGCTCGACCGGGCCGGCGCGGCGCACCCGCGCCGGTTCGCGCTCGGCCCGCACACCGACGCGCGCGGCGCGGGCGCGTTCACCCGGCCGCGTACCAACAGCCCCACCTTCCGGCAGAACGACGCCACCGCCCGCGCCGTACTCGACTTCCTGCGCGCCTCCCCGGCCCGCTGAACCCCACAGGAGCCTTCCGTATGCACGCGCCACACACCCTCCGCCTCGCCGCCGCCCTCGACCAGCCCGAGGCCTACGAAGCCGCCGCCTACGCCGAACCGGCGCTGCTCGCCGAGCGCGGGGCGCTGGACTTCGTGACCCTCGGCGACTCCTTCGCCCGGCCCGGGCTCGACGCGCTCGCCGTGGCCGCCGCGCTCGCGCCCCGCACCGGACGCATCGGCCTGGTGCCGACCGTCACGACCACCCACACCGAGCCGTTCCACGTGCAGGCCGCCGTGGCGACCCTCGACTGGGTCAGCCACGGGCGGGCCGGCTGGGCGGTCGACGTGTCGGCGACCGAGGCCGAGGCCCGGCTCTTCGGGCGGCGCGGCGCCGCGTCCCGCGAGGAGCTGTGGCGCGAGGCGGGTGAAGTGGCCGACGTCGCCGCCCGGTTGTGGGACAGCTGGGAGGACGACGCGGAGATACGGGACGTGCGGACCGGCCGCTTCATCGACCGGGACAAGCTGCACTACGTCGACTTCGAGGGGCGCGGCTTCTCGGTGCGCGGCCCGTCCATCGTGCCGCGGCCGCCGCAGGGCCACCCGGTGCGGGTGGTCGACGCGACCGCGCCGCAGGCCCGTGAGACGGCTGCCCGGCATGCGGACATCGCCCTCGTGCGGGTCGCCTCCGCCGCGCGGGCCGACGCCGCCCGGGCCGAACTGCGGGGCGTGGCCGCACGGTGGGGGCGCGATCCGCGGACGCTGCTGGTGTTCGCGGCCCTCCACGTCGACCTCGGCGGCGGGGAGTGCGCCGCCGAGCCGGGGCACGGGGGCGGGCCGCTGCCCACCGCCGACGGGCCCGTCTACCGGGGCGGACCCGTCGACCTGGCCGAGCTCATCGCCGACTGGCACCGCGCGGGCGCCGTCGACGGCTTCCACCTCACGCCCGTCGAGCCGCGCCGGGACCTGGAGCGGCTCGTCAACGGCACCGTCGCGCTGCTCCAGCACCGCGGCCTGTTCCGCACCTTCTATCCGGGCAGCACGCTCCGCGAACACCTGGGGCTCGCCCGGCCGGCCAACCGTTACGCCGCACGCGCGAAGGAGTCCGCATGACACAGCGAGCCGAGACGACACGGCGGCCGAAGCAGATACACCTGGCCGCCCACTTCCCCGGGGTCAACAGCACCACCGTCTGGTCCGACCCGAGATCCCGCTCGCACATCGACTTCTCCTCCTTCGAGGCGCTGGCCCGCACCGCCGAGCGCGGTCTCTTCGACTTCTTCTTCCTGGCGGAGGGGCTGCGGCTGCGCGAGCACAAGGGGCGGATCCACGACCTGGACGTGGTCGGACGGCCGGAGTCGCTCACCGTCCTGACCGCGCTCGCCGCCGTCACCGACCGGCTCGGCCTCGCCGGCACCGTCAACGCGACCTTCAACGAACCCTTCGAACTGGCCCGCAGGTTCGCCTCCCTCGACCACCTGAGCGCGGGCCGCGCCGCCTGGAACGTGGTCACCACGTCGGACGCCTTCACCGGCGAGAACTTCCGGCGCGGCGGCTACCTCGACCGCGCCGACCGGTACACGCGCGCCGCCGAGTTCCTGGCGACGGCGCGCGAGCTGTGGGACTCCTGGACGCCGCAGGGCCGGCCGCGGCCCTTCGCGCACCACGGCGAACACTTCGCGATCGAGGGCGAATTCACCGTGCCGCGCTCCCCGCAGGGGCACCCCGTCGTGATCCAGGCGGGCGACTCGCCGGAGGGGCGGGAGTTCGCCGCGTCGGCCGCCGACGTCGTCTTCACCCGGCACGGCACGCTGGAGGCCGGCCGGGAGTTCTACGCCGACGTGAAGGGGCGCCTCGCGAAGTACGGCCGGACCGCCGACGACCTGAAGATCATGCCAGGCGTCACCTGCGTCCTCGGCGACACCGCCGCCGAGGCGCAGGAGAAGGCCGCCGGGATCCGCCGGCAGCAGGTCTCACCGCAGAACGCGATCCTCGCCCTGGAGCAGGTGTGGGGCGTGGACCTCTCCGCGTACGACCCGGACGGGCCGCTGCCCGACATCGACCCGGACCCGGAGTCGCAGCTGGTCCAGGGCCGGGTGAAGACCGGCGATCCCCTCGCCGTCGCCGCGAAGTGGCGGGCGCTCTCCGAGGCCAAGGGGCTCTCCATCCGGCAGACCGTCATCGAGACCACGGCCCGCCAGTCCTTCGTCGGCACCCCGGACCGGGTCGCCGCCGACCTCACGGAGTTCGTGCGCGCCGACGCCGCCGACGGCTTCATCCTCGTCCCGCACCTCACCCCGGGAGGCCTCGACGACTTCGTCGACAAGGTGGTGCCGCTGCTCCAGGAGCGCGGCGCATACCGCACGGAGTACCGGGGTACGACGCTGCGCTCCCACCTCGGACTGCGCGCGCCCACGGGGAAGGAGTGACCGGTCGCGGCCGAAAGGCGCCCTTGTGCGGCTGGTGTCCGCCCCTCAATACTCCCGAGCAGCGCTTGTCAGGAGCACGGCGTATCCGGAATCCGGGCTTGCTCTTTGGCTGCGCCTCACGGGTCCTCAACCCACAAGGACCCACTGACTTCCCTCGGGAGGGAACAACGTGAGGATCAAGCGCACCATCCCCCACAGCGGCACGGCGAGACGCACCCGTCTGCTCGCCATAGCCACCGGACTTGTCGCCGCCGGAGCGCTCGCCGTGCCCGCGGCCAACGCCCAGGACGGCATGGCGTCCTTCAGCGCGTCCCAGCTGGAACAGGCGAGCGACGCCGTCCTCGACGCCGATGTCGCGGGCACCGCCTGGGGTGTCGACCCGAAGACCAAGCAGGTCGTCGTCACCGCCGACAGCACGGTCTCCAAGTCCGAGATCGCCGAGCTCAAGGACGCGGCTGGAGCCAATGCCGACGCCCTGAAGATCGAGCGCACCCCGGGCAAGTTCCAGAAGTACATCTCCGGCGGCGACGCGATCTACGCGAGCAGCTGGCGCTGTTCGCTCGGCTTCAACGTGCGCAACAGCGCGGGCGCCTACTACTTCCTGACCGCCGGGCACTGCACCGACGGGGCGACCACCTGGTACGCCAACTCGGCGCGGACCACCGTGCTCGGCACCACGTCGGGCTCCAGCTTCCCGACCAACGACTACGGCATCGTGCGGTACACCAACAACTCGATCACCAAGTCCGGCACCGTGGGCAGCCAGGACATCACCCGCGCCGCCGATCCCACCGTCGGGCAGAACGTCACCCGGCGCGGTTCCACGACCGGTACGCACAGCGGCCGCGTCACCGCGCTGAACCAGACGGTCAACTACGGTGGCGGCGACGTCGTCTACGGCATGATCAAGACCACGGTCTGCGCCGAGCCGGGCGACAGCGGCGGCCCGCTGTACTCGGGCACCACGGCGCTGGGCCTGACCTCCGGCGGCAGCGGCAACTGCTCGTCGGGCGGCACGACCTTCTTCCAGCCGGTCACCGAGGCGCTGCGCGCCTACAGCGTGAGCGTCTACTGAGTCCTGGGAACGGCGTTCGAGGCCGCAGCCAGCAGCGGGTGAGCCCCCGTCCGGACACCGGGCGGGGGCTCGCTCTTGTCCTGGGGGAGGGCTACCTTCGAAGAGAACGGCCAACACGCCCAATTCGGACCCTGGGGGGCCGGCATGGTCGAGGAGCTGGTGGCGGCGGGACTGACCCTCGGGTCGGTCGGAGTGGTCTACGTGATGGCGGCGGCGCGCGTCGTCAAGCAGTACGAGCGGGGTGTGGTGCTGCGCCTCGGAAAGCTGCAACGCTCCGTGCGCGGGCCGGGGTTCACCATGATCGTGCCGTTCGTGGACCGGCTCCGCAAGGTCAACATGCAGATCGTGACGATGCCGGTGCCGGCGCAGGACGGCATCACGCGCGACAACGTCACGGTCCGGGTCGACGCGGTCATCTACTTCAAGGTGGTCGACGCCGCGGAGGCGGTCGTGCAGGTGGAGGACTACCGCTTCGCGGTCTCGCAGATGGCGCAGACGTCGCTGCGCTCCATCATCGGCAAGAGCGATCTGGACGACCTGCTGTCCAACCGCGAGAAGCTCAACCAGGGCCTGGAGCTGATGATCGACTCGCCGGCCATCGGGTGGGGCGTGCAGATCGACCGCGTCGAGATCAAGGACGTGTCGCTGCCCGAGACCATGAAGCGCTCCATGGCCCGGCAGGCCGAGGCCGACCGCGAGCGGCGCGCCCGCGTCATCAACGCCGATGCCGAACTCCAGGCCTCCAAGAAGCTCGCCGAGGCCGCCCACGAGATGGCGGAGGAGCCCGCCGCGCTCCAACTGCGGCTCCTGCAGACCGTGGTGGCCGTCGCCGCCGAGAAGAACTCCACCCTCGTCCTGCCCTTCCCGGTGGAGCTGCTCCGCTTCCTGGAGCGGGCCCAGCAGAACCTGCCGCAGCAGCCACAGCAGCAACAGCCGCCGCAGGTACCCCCGGTGGAAGGGTCGACAACCGGACAGGACTAGTCCTCACAGGCTGACGACCGTTCCTCGCGCGCGGTGTTTGCAACGGGAACCGACGTGGCGTGACCGGGCTCACTCGTTGTGCGGGGGGCGCACTGTCGATCTCGCGTGCGCGTCCTGAAGTCGACCTTGTGTGCTACCGGATGCGCTCGGGATAGTAGACGAGGCAACTTTGGCATGGACGCGGCTTTTTCAGCGTGGCAACTCCGTGCGGTGCAACCTTGCGGCCCGTCAGGCCCCCACGCCCGGCGAGCCGTTCCCCCCACAGGAGGTCGTGAGTTTTGAAGCACCGACGCATACCCAAGCGGCGTGCCGCCGTGGCAGGCGCGGGCATCGCCGCGCTGGTCGCCGCGGGAATCACCTTCCAGACTGCGAACGCGAGCGAGAACTCCCCGACGCCCACACCGGACACCCTCTCGGTGGCGAAGGCCGGAAAGCTCGCCTCGGCCCTCGGCAAGGACCTCGGCGCGGACGCCGCGGGCACGTACTACGACGCGAAGGCCAAGGCCCTCGTCGTGAACGTGCTGAACCAGGACGCCGCCGACACCGTCGAGTCGGCGGGCGGCAGGGCCAGAATCGTGAAGAACTCCCTCGCCGAGCTGAAGAGCGCCCGCGCGACGCTCGACGACAAGGCCGCCGTGCCCGGCACCTCATGGGCGATGGACCCGGCCACGAACAAGATCGTCGTCACGGCGGACCGCACGGTCGGCGGCGCGAAGCTCGACAAGGTCACCTCGGTCGTGAAGAGCCTCGGCGGCAAGGCCGAGCTCAAGCACAGCAAGGGCGAGTACAAGGCCTTCCTCGCGGGCGGCGACGCGATCTGGGGGAGCGGCTCGCGCTGCTCGCTCGGGTTCAACGTCGTCAAGGGCGGCGAGCCGTACTTCCTGACGGCCGGCCACTGCGGCAACGCGGTCAAGAGCTGGTCCGACTCGCAGGGCGGCTCGGAGATCGGCGCCACGGAGGAGTCGAGCTTCCCGGGCAACGACTACGCCCTCGTGAAGTACACGGCCGACACCCCGCACCCGAGCGAGGTGAACCTCTACAACGGCAGCTCCCAGGCGATCAGCAAGGCCGGGGACGCCACCGTCGGACAGAAGGTGACGCGCAGCGGCAGCACCACGCAGGTCCACGACGGCGAGGTCACCGCGCTCGACGCGACGGTGAACTACCAGGAGGGCCAGGTCGACGGTCTGATCCAGACCACCGTCTGTGCCGAGCCCGGCGACAGCGGCGGCGCGCTCTTCGCCGACGACACCGCGCTGGGTCTCACCTCGGGCGGCAGCGGTGACTGCTCCGCCGGCGGAGAGACCTTCTTCCAGCCGGTTCCCGAGGCGCTGAGCGCGTACGGGGCCGAGATCGGCTGAGTCGGTCGGACCGGTCGCGGAAAGGCCCCGCCCCCGTGAAAGCGGGGGCGGGGCTTTGCCGTGCCTGGTCCGGCGGCTACTCGATGACTGTGCTGCCCCTGCCGTAGTTCGTGCCGCTCAGGTCGATGGAGCCGCTGCGCGTCCTGCGCCGGGCGGACAGGGCGAGGGTGACGACGACGCCGAGGACCGCCCAGGCGGAGAGGACGAGCAGCGGCCGGGTGACCGAGTTCCCCTCGAAGTACGCGATGGAGCGTGCCACCCAGGTGCCGGCGCCCGGCGGCAGCCAGGGCCCGATCGCCTGCCAGAAGGGCGGCAGCATCGGCAGCGGGAAGGCGCCGCCCGCGCTCGGGTTGCCCGCGATGACGATGAGGAGGACGGCCAGGCCGATGCCCACGATGCCGGTGAGCGCCTGGAGGGCGAGCGTGATCGCGCCGACCCCGAAGATCACCAGGGTGCCGAGGCCCCACAGGCCCATGACGCTGCCCGGCAGGGCGCCGAGGATCGGCCCGATGATGACCGCGCCGCCGAGCCCGCCGACGATCGAGTAGAGCGCCATGGTGCCGAGCCTGATGACCGCGCGCGGCACGTTGGAGGCCCGGGAGCCCGCGCTGATCGCGAGGATCGACGCGCACAGGTAGCCGCCGACGCACCAGCCGACGACCAGGTAGAAGGACGAGAGGCCGTTGAAGTCCTGGTTCGACGCCCGGGCCACGTCGACGGTCTTCACCGTGCGCTTCTGGGCGGCGTCGGCCTCGGTGACGAGCTCGGTGAGGGTCCTGGAGAGGGCGGTGCCGCCGCCGGAGGCGACCAGGAGGGTGTCGGTGGTGCCGCGCGGGTCGACGAGCAGGGCGCCGTCGATGTCGCGGTTCATGATCTGGCGGCGGGCCGCGGCCTCGTCCTTGAGGACGCGGGTGTCGAGGGGGTCGCCGGGGAGCTTCTCGAGGCGGTCGGACGTCTGCTCGGCCGCGGGACCCGGGGCGACGACCCCGAAGGGCACGTCTCTCGGTTCCGGATGGTGCAGGGCTCCTACGTAGGAGGCGATGAACAGCAGTTGCAGGGCGAGTACGCCGATGACGAGCAGGGCTGCTCGCGGAGTGACGGCGCTCTTCAATTCGTCGGCGAACCTCATGCCCCCACGCTCCGGGTCGCGGGGCGTCTCCGCAGGTGGGATGGGCCGAACGGACGACGTCTCGGGCTGTGGAGCACGCCGGACCCGTGAATCGAACATACGTGTCGTACGTAAGTTCGAAACTGGTCTATGGTGGAGGCGGGGGATGTGAGATCGGATCGATTCAGGGTTTCAGGAGGTGCGTGTGCCCGGGTTCACGCATCTGCACACCGTCTCCGGGTTCTCCCTGCGGTACGGGGCCTCGCACCCGGAGCGACTGGCCGAGCGCGCCGCCGAGCGGGGCATGGACGCCCTCGCCCTCACCGACCGGGACACCCTCGCGGGCGCCGTCCGGTTCGCCAAGGCCTGCGCCAAGGCGGGCGTACGGCCGCTGTTCGGGGCCGAGCTCGCGGTGGGCGCGCCCGCCCCGGCCAGGGGCGAGCGGCGCCGGGCCCCCGTGCGCGGCGGTGCCTTCATCGACGAGTCGACCCCGCGCGTCACCTTCCTCGCCCGGGACGGCGCCACCGGCTGGGCCGCGCTCTGCCGCCTGGTCACCGCCGCGCACCGGGACGCCGCGGACGGACAGCCCGTCCTGTCCTGGCAGGAGAACCACGGCGAGGGCCTCACCGTGCTGCTCGGCCCCGCCTCCGACGTGGGCCGCGCGCTCACCGCGGGCCGCCCCGACCGGGCCGCCCGCCTCCTCGAACCCTGGCGCGAGCGGTACGGCGACGCGTTGCGCCTGGAGTCCGTCTGGCACGGCCGCGAGGGAACAGGCCCCGGCTCGCTGCGCCTCGCCGCCCGCACCGTCGGCTTCGCCGCCGAGCAGGGCGTGCGCCCCGTCCTGACCAACGCCGTGCGCTACGCCGACCCCGGCCAGGGCCCCGTCGCCGACGTCCTCGACGCCGCCCGCCGCCTCGTCCCCGTCGACCCGACCAAGGAGCTCGACGGCGGCGAGCGGTGGCTGAAGGGCGCGGACGACATGCTGCGCGTCGCCGAGCGCGTCGTCGAGGCCGCGGGCTTCCGCCGCGACACCGCCCACCGCCTGCTCGACCAGACCCGGGCGACCGCCGCCGAGTGCCTCGTCGACGCCGAGGACGACATCGGCATCGGATCCGTGCGCTTCCCCGAGCCGCACCTGGTCGGCGCCGGGCGCCGCACCGCGCAGCGCGTCCTCGCCTCGCGCGCGGCGGCCGGCATGGTGCTGCGCGGCTACGACTCCCGGCGCGACTACTGGGAGCGCATGCACCACGAGCTGGACATCATCGACCACCACGGCTACGCCTCGTACTTCCTCACCGTGGCGCAGGTCGTCGACGACGTGCGCGATCTGGGCATCCGGGTCGCGGCCCGCGGCTCGGGCGCCGGCTCCCTCGTCAACCACCTCATCGGCATCGCGCACGCCGACCCCGTCGAGCACGGACTGCTCATGGAGCGGTTCCTGTCCAAACGGCGCCAGGTCCTGCCGGACATCGACATCGACGTCGAGTCGGCCCGCCGCATCGAGGTGTACCGCGCGATCCTCGGCCGCTTCGGCCCCGAGCGGGTCGCGACGGTCGCCATGCCCGAGACCTACCGGGTGCGCCACGCCGTGCGCGACGTGGGCGCCGCCCTGTCCATGGACCCGGCCGACATCGACCGGATCGCCAAGGCCTTCCCGCACATCCGCGCCCGCGACGCCCGTGCCGCGCTGGAGGAGCTGCCCGAACTGCGGGCGGTCGCCGAGGAGCTGGGCGACCACAAGCGGCTGTGGGAGCTGGTCGAGGCCCTCGACGCGCTGCCGCGCGGCGTCGCCATGCACCCGTGCGGGGTGCTGCTCTCCGACGCCTCGCTGCTCGCCCGTACGCCCGTGGTGCCGACCAGCGGCGAGGGCCTGCCCATGTCGCAGTTCGACAAGGACGACGTCGAGGACCTCGGCCTGCTCAAGCTGGACGTGCTCGGGGTGCGGATGCAGTCCGCGATGGCGCACGCGGTGGCGGAGGTCGAGCGGGCCACGGGGGACGCCGTGGACCTCGACGACCCGCGCCAGGTCCCGCCGGGCGACCCGGCGACGTACCGGCTCATCCAGTCCACCGAGACGCTCGGCTGCTTCCAGATCGAGTCGCCGGGCCAGCGCGACCTGGTCGGGCGGCTGCAGCCCGCGACCTTCCACGACCTGGTGGTCGACATCTCGCTGTTCCGGCCAGGACCGGTCGCCGCCGACATGGTGCGGCCCTTCATCGAGGCCAGACACGGCCGCGCGCCCGTCCGCTATCCGCATCCCGACCTCGCCGGGCCGCTGAAGGAGACGTACGGCGTCGTCGTCTTCCACGAGCAGGTCATCCAGATCGTGGACATCATGACCGGCTGCGGGCGCGACGAGGCGGACCGGGTGCGGCGCGGGCTCTCCGACCCCGAGTCGCAGGGCCGGATCCGCTTCTGGTTCGCGCAGCACGCGGCGGCCAGGGGGTACGACGCGGAGACGATCGGCCGCACCTGGGAGATCGTCGAGGCCTTCGGGTCGTACGGCTTCTGCAAGGCACACGCGGTGGCCTTCGCGGTGCCGACGTACCAGTCGGCGTGGCTGAAGGCCCATCACCCGGCCGCGTTCTACGCCGGGCTGCTCACGCACGACCCGGGGATGTACCCGAAGCGGCTGCTGCTCGCGGACGCGCGGCGCCGGGGGGTGCCGATCCTTCCGCTGGACGTGAACCGGTCGGCGGTCGCCTACCGTATCGAACTGGTGTCTGGTTCTGAAGGTGAGGCGGACCGGTGGGGGCTGCGGCTCGCCCTCGCCGACGTGCACGGCATCAGCGAGGCCGAGGCCGCCCGGATCGCCAACGGGCAGCCCTATGCCTCGCTCGTCGACTTCTGGGAACGGGCCAGGCCCTCCAAGCCGGTCGCCCAGCGGCTCGCCCAGGTCGGCGCGCTCGACGCGTTCGGCGCCAACCGCCGTGACCTGCAACTGCACCTGGCCGAGCTGCGGCGCGGCGCGCGGGGTGCGGCCGGCGCCCAACTGCCGCTGTCCGGCGGGCGGAAGACGGCCCCCGCGGGCCTGCCCGACCTGGACGACGCGGAGCGGCTCAGCGCCGAACTGGGCGTCCTCGGCATGGACTCGTCGCGCCACCTCATGGCAGACCACCGCGACTTCCTGGCGGAGCTCGGCGTGTTCAGCGCGCGGCGCCTGCGCGAGGCCGAACACGGCGCGACCGTCCTGGTCGCGGGCGCCAAGGCCGCCACGCAGACCCCGCCGATCCGCTCCGGGAAACGCGTCATCTTCACCACCCTGGACGACGGCACCGGCCTGGTCGACCTGGCCTTCTTCGACGACGCCCACGAGCGGTGCGCGCACACCGTCTTCCACTCCTGGCTGCTGCTCGTGCGCGGCGTGGTGCAGCGCCGCGGGCCGCGCAGCCTCAGTGTGGTCGGCGCGGCGGCGTGGAACCTGGCGGAGCTGGTGGAGCTGCGCAAGGAGGGAGGGCTCGACGCGGTGGCGCGGCGCCTGGCGGAACCGGGACCGGAGCCGGAGGAGCCGGAGGAGGGGGCCCCGGCGGCGGAGGGGCGCCGCATCCGCATGGCCAACGGATACGAGATGCACCCCTGGGCGGACCTGCGCCCGGCGGGTGAGGGGACGGCATCGACACGGAAGCTGTGGCACCAGAGCCCGGGGAGCGCGGGATGAACGACGATGGCATCACCACCCTCTACGTACGCTTCCTGCTGCCCCCCATGTACGAGGCGCTGCTGCCCCAACTGCTCGCCCTGCTCGGCGAGTTCACCCCGCAGGTCGAGGCGCTGCCGCCGGACGCCGCACTCGTCGACGTGCGCGGCGCGCGCCGGTACTTCGGGCGGAGCGCCGTCGGCCTCGCCGCGCTGATCCGGGTGCGGGCACTCGCGCTGTACGGGGTGGAGTGCGCGATCGGCGCCGGCCCCGGGCCGATGCTGGCGCGGATGGCCGCGCGCGGCGCCGCCCCCGGCGTGACCCGTTCGGTGCCGGAAGGCCCGGACGGCGTACGGGAGTTCCTCGCGGACCGGCCGGTCGGCGAGCTGCCCGGCATCGGCCGCGCCACCGCCCGCACCCTCTGCGAGTACGGCCTCGACTCCCTCGGGAAGGTCGGCGCCGCGCCCCTGTCCACCCTGCAACGGCTCGTCGGCGCCCGCGCGGGCCGCGAACTGGGCGAGAAGGCGCGGGGTGTCGACCGCACCCGCGTCGTGCCGAACGCCGCCGCCCGCTCGCTCTCCGTCGAACGCCCCTTCCCCCGCGACGAGCTGGACCCCTTCCGGCACCGCCGCGCCCTGCTCTCCGGCGCCGAGGAGCTGGGCGCCAGGATGCGCGGCGAGGACCAGGTGTGCCGCACGCTGACCCTCACCGTGCGGTACGCGGACCGGAGCACGACCGTGCGCACCCGGGCCCTGCCCGAGCCGACCGCGCACTCCACCGCGCTGACCACGGCCGCGTACCGCATGTACGAGGCGCTCGGCCTGCAGCGGGCCCGGGTGCGCGCCGTGTCCCTGCGCGCCGAGGGGATCGCCCCCGCCGAACACGCCGCCCACCAGCTGACGTTCGACCCGGCGGACGAGAAGGCCCGCCGGATCGAGGAGGTGGCCGACCGGGCACGGAAGAAGTTCGGGCCGGGCGCGATCGTGCCGGGCACGCTGGCGGCGTGAGCCGTCCGGTCACCTGTCCGGTGATGGCGTCACGCGTCGCGGCGGCACACCACGGCCACCGCCACGATCACCGCGAGCCCGTTGAGGGGCTCGTCGAACAGCAACACCGGAGGGTCTCCGGCCGACCGGCGGGACTGCCACGATCGACGGCCGCCCGTTCCGGACACGCCCGCGCAGCCTGCCGGCACGTCGGCGCGCTGCTCGATGCGGGCGACGTGCACGGCGGCCGCACCGCCACGGCCCACCTGTCGGCCCTGGCCCGCGGCAAACCAGGCCGAGCAGCATCCGCAGGGTGGTGGTCTTGCCCGCGCCGTTCGGCCCGAGGAAGCCGGTCACCCTGCCGGGGAGCACGGTGAAGGAGAGACGGTCGACCGCGGTGATGTCGCCGTAGCGCTTGGTCAGTTCGTGCACTTCGATCACGGGCTCCACGCTGCCGCGAGGGGGGCGTTCGTGGCATCGGCCCTCCGGCCCCTCCGGGCCGGTGAAGGTAGCCCGTGGACGTACGTCTTCGGGCCCATGCCCAGGTCAGGGGCGCGCACCTACGATCGATGCATGGACGCGACGCCGGAGGCCCCTGCCCCGCCCACCTCGCCGACCGCGCCGGGCGGTGCGACCGCGGCGGCCCGGGCGGCTTCGCAGGCCCGGTGGCCGTGGGCACGCGCCCGGCTGTCACGCGCCCGGTCGGCCGCCGCCGGACTGTCGCACACGCGGCTGTCACGTGCCCGGCTGCCGCGTGCCCGGTCGGCCGTCGCCGGGTCGTCGCGCGCCCGGCTGTCGCAGCCCCGGCTGTCACGGGTCCGGCCGCCGCGTGCCTGGCTGACGCCGCGCGGCCGGCTGGCACCGAACGCCTGGCTCACACCGGTCGCCTGGTGTGCCGCGCTCGCCTACCCCTTCGCCCTCTACTTCGCGATGCGCGAGGGACGCGGCGGCTTCAGCGCCGCGACCGTCGTTCCGCTGATCCTCCTCACCGCGCTGGTGGGCGTCCTCCTGCGGAGCAGGCCGCTGCCCGCGCTCGCGCTGCTGCTCGCGGGCTGGGCCGTCGCGCGCACGCAGATGCAGAACTCGGAGATCGTGTACTTGCAGGTGCTGCTCGGCGATCTCGCCGTCGGCCACATCGCCGCCGTCCGGCCCCGGCGCACCTCGGTCGTCGCGGCGGCCCTGGCGTTCGGCGCGCAGCTCGGCACGCATCTGACCAGCCTCGGCCAGACTCCGGCCCGGGGCGTCCAGCTCGGCGCGTTCATCGCCCTCGCGACGCTCGCCGCCTGGCTGGCCGGCGACTCCGTACGGGAGCGCCGTGCGCACGCCGAGGCGCTCGGCGCGCGGGCCGCCGAGCAGGCGGTGGCCGCCGAACGGCTGCGCATAGCGCGGGAGTTGCACGACATGATCGCGCACAGCATCGGCGTCATCGCCATCCAGGCGGGCGTCGGAAGCCGCGTCATCGACACCCGGCCCGCCGAGGCGCGCAACGCGCTCGCCACCATCGAGGCGACCAGCAGGGAGACGCTCGCGGGGCTGCGCCGCACACTGGTCGCGCTGCGCGCCTCGTCCGAGCCGTACGTGCCGCTCGACCCGGTCCCCGGCCTCGCGGACCTCGACCGCCTGATCGCCTCGACCGCGGACGCGGGGGTCCGCGCCGACGTGCGCCTGCGCGGTGAACGGCGGCCGCTGCCCGCCGACATCGACCTGGCGGCGTTCCGGATCCTCCAGGAGTCCCTCACCAACGTCGTACGGCACGCGGGGACGGAGAAGTGCCGGGTGACCATCGCGTACGACGCGGACGAGGTGCGCGTCGAGGTGGAGGACGACGGCGACGGCGGTCTCTGCGGGGCCACGGGCCACGGCATCGTCGGCATGCGCGAACGAGTCGGCCTCCTGCGCGGCGGCTTCACGGCGGGCCCGCGCCCGGAGGGCGGCTTCCGGGTGACGGCCCGGCTGCCCGCCCCCGCCGCAACGCCCACGGTGGTCCGATGAGCGGCGGCCGCACCGTACGTGTCGTCCTCGCCGACGACCAGCCGCTCGTCCGCGCCGGGCTGCGTGTGCTGATGGCCGACACCGCCGACATCGAGGTCGTGGGGGAGGCGGGCACGGGGGCCGAAGCGGTGCGGCTGGCCGGGGACGGGCCGGTGGACGTCGTCGTCATGGACATCCGCATGCCGGGCATGGACGGGATCGAGGCCACCCGCCGGATCAGGGAGGGCGGGGGAGAGGCGCGCGTGGTCGTCCTGACGACGTTCGACGACGACGAGTACGTCTACGGGGCGCTGCGGGCGGGTGCGAGCGGGTTCCTCGTCAAGGACATGGCGCTGGACGACATCCTCGCGGCGATCCGGGTGGTCGCCGCCGGGGACGGACTGATCGCGCCGAGCGTCACCCGGCGCCTGATCGAGGAGTTCGCCGCCCGGCCCGAGCCAGGGCCGCCGCCGGAGCCTCCCGCGGTGGAGGGCATCACCGACCGGGAGCGGGAGGTGCTCACGCTCGTCGGGCGTGGTCTGTCCAACGCCGAGATCGCCGCCGAGCTCTTCATCACCGTGGCCACGGTCAAGGCGCACGTGGCGCGCCTGTTCACCAAGCTCGACGCCCGCGACCGGGTCCAGCTGGTCATCATCGCCTACGAGGTGGGGCTGGTGGAGCCCACCCGGTGAGCGTTCGGGTGAACGCGCCAGTGAACACTGGAAGTTTTGCCGACGCGCTGCTTCACTCCTCGCCTACTCACGCGTAATTTGACGCGAGCACGACATGTTGCACTCCCCGCACGGCATCCCCTCGCACCTCCCTTGAGCCGCAAGGAGATCACACGATGCTGCCCTGGAGACGCGCGCTGCGCGCCCTCGCCGCCGCCCTGCTCGTTACGGGCGCGGTCACCCTCGCCCCCGCCGCCACGGCCGCCGCCGACACCGCCCCGTCCGCGACGTCGAGGGGCTGGAACGACTACGGCTGCAAGCCGTCCACCGCGCACCCCCGCCCCGTCGTCCTCGTGCACGGCACGTTCGGGAACTCCGTCGACAACTGGCTCGTCCTCGCGCCCTACCTCGTCAAGCGCGGCTACTGCGTCTACTCCCTGGACTACGGCCAGTTGAAGGGCGTGCCGTTCTTCCACGGCCTCGGCCCCATCGACAAGTCGGCCGAGCAGCTCGACGGCTTCGTCGACAAGGTGCTCGCCTCGACGGGCGCGAAGGAGGTGGACCTCGTCGGCCACTCGCAGGGCGGCATGATGCCCCGCCACTACCTCAAGTTCCTCGGCGGCGCCGACGAGGTGAACGCCCTGATCGGCCTCGCCCCCGACAACCACGGCACCACCCTGCTCGGCCTCACCAGGCTGCTGCCGTACTTCCCCGGCGTCGAGGACCTGCTGACCACCAAGACTCCGAGCCTCGCCGACCAGGTCGCGGGATCGCCCTTCCTGACCAAGCTCAACGAGGGCGGGGACACGGTGCCCGGCGTGCGCTACACCGTCATCGCCACCAAGTACGACGAGGTGGTCACCCCGTACCGCAGCCAGTTCCTCGACGGCCCCGGCGTGCGCAACGTGACCGTCCAGGACCTGTGCCCCGTCGACCTGTCGGAGCACGTCGCGATCGGCATCCTGGACCGCGTCGCCCACCACGAGGTCGCGAACGCCCTCGATCCGGCGCACGCGACCCCGAGTACCTGCCTGTCCTAGGGCCTGTCAGCGGCCGTGGCGGCCGGCCGCGCGGCGCCGCGTCGTGGTGAACATCGCCGCGGCGCCGACGGCGAGAGCGGCGGCACCGCCCATCGCGATGTACGGGGTGTTGCTGTCGCCGCCGGTCTCGGCGAGGTTGTCGTTCGCGGTGGTGACCGGCTTCTCGGCGCCACCGTTGACCTCGGGCGCGTTGCCCGGCGCGTCCCCGGCATCGGCGGCCGGGGCGGCCGGCTCGGCCTCGGTGGCCTCGGCGCCCGTGCCGGCGTCGTCGTCACCGTGCCCGTGGTGCTCGACCGTGGACTTCTCGGCGCCCGCCGCGATGTCGTCGTCCGACGGGGCGGAGGCGGCCGGGGCCGGCGCGGATCCGGAGCCTCCGCTGTCCTTGCCGAAGACGACGTCGGAGCACGTGTAGAACGCCTCGGGGGAATCCGAGCGCTGCCAGATCGAGTAGATCAGGTGACGGCCCTCCCGGGCGGGGATCTTGCCGTCGAAGACGTAGTCGCCGTTCTCCATCTTCGGGTCGGTGACCTTGATGAACGGCTTCTCCTCCAGGTCCGACCACTTCAGGGGCTTCGTCGGGTCGTACGACGCCTTCGTGACGTACAGCTCGAAGGAGCCCTTGTGCGGGGCGGTGCCCTTGTAGCGGAACGTGTGGCTGCCCGCGGCCAGCTTGCTGGACGGCCAGTCGGCGCGCGGCAGGTCGAGGCCCTTGTACTTGTCGTTGCCCGCGCTGCACAGCTTGCCGTCGGGGATGATCTCCTTCGACTTGCCGGCGGCGTTGGCGATGTTCACGCCGTTCCAGTCGTAGAAGGCCTGCGCGCCACTGGCCGCGACAGCGGCCTTGCAGGCGGCCGACTTCGGGGACTCCGGCCCCTCCTGGAAGCAGGCGGAGACCCGGCTGACCGGGTCCGTCATCGAGCCGTGCGCGGCGGCGGGCGTGACCGAAAGGGCGGTCAGGGCGAGCGGCGCGACACCGGCGGCGGCGATGGCGGCGGCCTTGCGGCGGCGTGCGGTCATGGTGGTTCTCCTCAACGACGGTTCAGGGGGTGACCAGAAAGCTAGCCCCTGAAAACCGTGAAAACCCCTGCTGAGGACGGGCGATGGAGATCCTTATGGTCGCTTTAAGGGAGGGCTAACCGGGGGCTCAGGTAGAGCCCCCGTCACGAGGATCAGCCCACGTCGCGAGGGTCACGGGTGCATCCGGGCCCCCTTCAGCACCTTGTCGACCGCGTTGCGCGGCCCGTGGACGGCGAGCCCCACCACGTCCAACTCGTCCCCGGCGACGGCGCGGACGGCCGCCCGGTTGTCGGTGTCGTTGCCGGTGGCGAACAGGTCGGAGGTGAACACGGAGCACGGCAGGCTCCGCCCCAGCGCCCGGCCGCGAGCGGCGGTCAGCACCTCCTTGCCGCCCTCGAAGACGAGCACCGGCTGCCGGAACATCGGCAGATAGGCGGTGCCGTCGGCGTCCTCGTACGGCTCCCCGACGACCTCGGGCACGCGCGTGCCGAGCCCGCTCACGAGGAACGCGGTCACGTTCAGCCGCTGCCAGGTCTCCAGGTCGTCCCGGAGCAGCACGGCGATCTTGGTGTCGAAGCGGACGGGCCGCCGGTCGGTCCCGGTGACCGCGGCGGGTGTCGTGGTGGCGGTGTCTGTGCTCATGCATCGAGACTGCCGATCACCACGCACCCCCGTCTTGTACGTTCTTTGCATGGCGGCCGGCGACGAGATCACCGCGTGGCGCCCCGCGGTGCAGGGCGTCGCGGAGGTCTTCCACGCCCACTTCACGCACCACGCCTACCCCATGCACGTGCACGACACCTGGACGCTCCTGATGGTCGACGAGGGCGCCGTCCGCTACGACCTGGAGCGGAACGCGCACGGCACCCCCCTCGGCACGGTCTCGCTGCTGCCCCCGCAGGTCCCGCACAACGGCTCCGCCGCCACCCCGGACGGCTTCCGCAAACGCGTCCTGTATCTGGAGGCGACGGAGGACGGGCCGCTCGACACGTCGTTCGTCGGGCCCGCCGCGGACACCCCCGTCCTGGTCGACCCGCTGCTGCGGCGCCGCATCGGACAGCTCCACACGGCCCTCGCGCACCCGGGCGACGAACTGGAGGCGGCCGCCCGGCTCGCCCTCGTCGGGGAGCGGCTGCGCGAGCGCCTGCGCCCGCGCCTTGCCGAGGCCGCCCGGCCCGCGCCGGACCACCGGGTCGCGGGCGCCCTGCGCGAACTCCTCGACGCACGCGTGATCGAGGGCATCACCCTGGAGGAGGCCGCCCGCCTCCTGCACGCGCACCCGGCCCACCTGGTGCGCTCCTTCGGAGCGGCGTACGGCATCGCCCCGCACCAGTACCTGATGGCCCGCCGCGTGGACCGGGCCCGCCGCCTCCTGCTGGCCGGGCGGCCACCCGGTGCGACGGCGGCGGCCTGCGGCTTCTACGACCAGTCGCATCTGACGCGGCACTTCAAGCGCGTGGTGGGCGTCCCCCCGGGCCGCTACGCCCGCTGCCGCTGACCCTCACCCTCACCCCACCCACCGGTACCGCCGCTCAGGCCGCCCCGTCCCGCCGTAGCGCAACGTCACCTCGGCGCGGCGCGTGTCCGCGAAGAACTCCAGGTAGCGCCGGGCGCTCACCCGGGACAGCGAGCCGGCCTCCGCGCACTCCGAGGCGGAGAGGCCGCCCGGATGCCTCCGCAGCGTCTGCTCCACCAGGTCCGCCGTGTGCGCCGCAAGCCCTTTCGGCAGCTCGCGGGAGCCCGGCGGCCGCGTCCCGAAGAGCTGGTCGACGTCCTCCTGGCGGGCTTCCCGGAGCCCGTCGAGCCGGGCCCGCAGCGCCGCCACGTGCCGCAACTGCTCATGCAGCGCCGCCTGGTTGAACGGCTTGATCAGATAGTGCAGGGCGCCGGCCCGCAGCGCCGCCCGCACCACCTGCGCGTCCCGCGCCGCCGTGATGAACAGCGCGTCCACCGGCCGCCGCGCCGGATCGCGCTCCTCGGCCGCCCGCAGCTCACGCAGGACCGCGATGCCGTCCATGTCGGGCAGATACACGTCGAGGAGTACGAGATCGGGGCGCAGCCGCTCCACCGCGTCGACCGCCTCGGCGCCGCTGTGCGCGACCCCGACCACGGCGCAGCCGTCCACCGCGGCGACGTACCGACTGTGCAGTTTGGCGACCATGAAGTCGTCGTCCACGACCAGCACCCTTGTCATCGCCGCAGGCTATGGGCGCGACCACAACGACCACAACGTCCGTTGGTTCCGGAAGAGAGACAGGTTGTTAACGCGCGGGCAACATGTGGGCCACCTCACACCCGACTACCGACCGACAGGTGGTGGCACACGTGCGCCTGCGCACCCCCCTCGCCCTGCTCGGGGCCGCCCTCCTCGTACTCGTGGCGCCGCCACTGCTCACCACGGGCAGCGGCGCCGACACCGGCACCCAGATCCCCGGCCTGCGCCTCATGGTCCCCAACACCCCGGGCGGCGGCTACGACATCACCGCACGCACCGCCGCGAAGAACGCCGAGGACGCCGGACTCACCCACAACATCGAGGTGTTCAACCTGCCCGGCGCGGGCGGCACCGTCGGCCTGAGCCGGCTCGTCGGCGAGCACGGCAACGGCAAGCTCGCCATGTCCATGGGTCTCGGCGTCGTGGGCGCCGCCCGCTCCAACCACTCGCCCAAGACCCTCGCCGACACGACGCCCATCGCCCGCCTCACCGAGGAGCAGGACGTCGTTGTGGTCGCCAGGAACTCCCCGTACAAGACCATCGACCAGCTCATCGACGCCTGGAAGAAGAACCCCGGCAAGGTGCCCGTCGGCGGCGGCTCGTCCCCCGGCGGCCCCGACCACCTCGCCCCGATGCTGATGGCCCGCGCCGCCGGCATCGACCCGAAGAAGGTCAACTACGTCCCCTTCGACGGCGGCGGCGAACTGCTCGCCTCCATCCTCGGCAGCAAGGTCGCCTTCGGCGTCTCCGGAGTGGGGGAGTACCTCGACCAGATCAAGTCGGGCGAGCTCAGGCTGCTGGCCGTCACCGGACCGAAGCGGGTGCGCGGCCTCGACGGGCCCACCCTCAAGGAGTCCGGCTACGACGTGGACTTCACCAACTGGCGCGGCATCGTCGCCCCGCCCGGCCTCAGCGGCGCCGAGCGCAAGAAGCTCACCGTGCTCGTCAGGAAACTGCACGCCTCCAAGGAGTGGCGCGACTCCCTGAAGAAGAACGGCTGGGACGACGCCTTCCTCACCGGCGACGCGTTCGGCGACTTCCTGACCGCGCAGGACAAGCGCGTCGTCTCGGTACTGAAGGAGCTGGGACTGTGACCACCACCGACGTCCCCGATGTCCCCGACGTGCCCCACGAGCCGCGGGACCGCCGCGCCTGGCTGCGCGAACACTCCGAACTCGGCGTGTCCGTCCTGCTCCTCGCCCTCGGCGCGCTCGTCCTCACCGACGCCCTCACCATGGACGTCGAGATCACCCAGCGCGGCCCGATCGGCCCGAAGACCGTACCGGTCGCGGTCGGCATCGGACTGCTCGTCGTCGCCGTCCTGCTCGCCATCGACGTGCTGCGCGGCGGCCGCGGCGAGGCCGAGGGCGGCGAGGACATCGACCTGTCCGAACCCGCCGACTGGCGCACCGTGCTGCTCCTGGCGGGCGTCTTCCTCGCCACCGCCGTCCTCATCGAGCCGGTGGGCTTCCCCATCGCCGGGGCGCTGCTCTTCTGGGGCTCCGCCTACGCCCTGGGCAGCCGCCACCTCGACCGCGATCCGCTCATCGCCGCCGCGCTCTCCGTCGTCACGTACGAACTCTTCAACAACCTGCTCGGCGTGCCCCTGCCGGGCGGCCCCCTGATGGGAGTGCTGTGACATGAGCGCCTTCAACTCCCTGATGGACGGCTTCGGCACGGCCCTCACGCCCATCAACCTCCTCTGGGCGGCCGTCGGCGTCCTCCTCGGCACCGCGATCGGCGTGCTGCCCGGCATCGGCCCGGCGATGGCCGTCGCCCTGCTGCTCCCGGTGACGTACGGACTCGAACCGACCGGCGCCTTCATCATGTTCGCGGGCATCTACTACGGCGCGATGTTCGGCGGCTCCACCACCTCGATCCTGCTCAACACCCCCGGCGAGAGCGCCGCCGTCGTCGCCGCCATGGAAGGCCATCCGATGGCCAAGGCGGGACGGGGCGCACAAGCCCTCGCGGCCGCCGCCATCGGCCACTTCGCGGGCGGCATGATCGGCACCCTGCTCCTGGTCGCGCTCGCGCCGACGGTCGCCGACCTCGCCGTCGACATCGGCGCGCCCGACTACTTCGCCATCATGGTCCTCGCGTTCATCGCGGTCACCTCCGTGCTCGGCTCCTCCCGCGTCCGCGGCCTCGCCTCGCTCCTCATCGGCCTGACCATCGGCCTGGTCGGCCTGGACCAGATGACCGGCCAGCAGCGGCTCACGTTCGGCTCGCTCCAACTCGCCGACGGCATCGACGTGGTGATCGTCGCGGTGGGCCTCTTCGCGATCGGCGAGGCCCTCTGGGTCGCCGCCCACCTGCGCCGCACCAGCGCCCGGGCGATCCCCGTCGGCCGCCCCTGGCTGGGCAGGGACGACGTGAAGCGCACCTGGAAGTCCTGGCTGCGCGGCCCCCTCATCGGCTTCCCGTTCGGTGCGATCCCGGCGGGCGGCGCGGAGATCCCGACGTTCCTGTCGTACGTCACGGAGAAGCGGTTGTCGAAGCACAAGGACGAGTGGGGCAAGGGCGCCATCGAGGGCGTCGCGGGACCCGAGTCCGCGTCGTCCGCCTCGGCCGCGGGCACCCTCGTCTCCATGCTCACGCTCGGCCTGCCCACGACCGCCGTCGCCGCCGTGATGCTCGCCGCCTTCCAGCAGTACGGCATCCAGCCCGGACCACTCCTCTTCGAACGCGAGGCGGACCTGGTCTGGGGCCTCATCGCCTCCCTGTTCGTCGGCATGGTGCTGCTCCTGGCCCTGAACCTGCCGCTCGCCCCGCTCTGGGCGAAGCTCCTGCGCATCCCGCGCCCCTACCTCTACGCGGGCATCCTCTTCTTCGCGGCCGTGGGCGCCTACGCGGTCGGCGGCGAAACCGTCGACCTCGTCATCCTGCTCGTCATCGGCCTGATCGGCTTCGGCATGCGGCGCTACGGACTGCCCGTGCTGCCCGCCGTCCTCGGCGTCATCCTCGGCCCGAACGCCGAGCAACAGCTGCGCAGGGCCCTGCAGATCAGCGACGGCAGCGTCCGCGGACTCGTCGACACGCCGTTCTCCGTGACGGTCTATGGACTCGTCGTCCTGATCGTGATGTGGCCCTTGTTGAAGAAGGCGGTGTTGCGGTTGCTCCGGCGTGACGTAGACGTAGAGGCATGACGACACCCGAACACCCCGCGCAGCACACGGACATCCGGCTCGCCACCGCCGCCGACGTACCCGCCGTGCGGGCCGTCACGGACGCGGCGTACCACCACTACATCGAACGCATCGGGCGCGTCCCGAGCCCGATGGAGGCCGACCACGAGGCCGATGTGGCGGCGGGCTTCGTGTACGTCACCGGAGACCCCGTGGTGGGTCTCCTGGTGCTCGTCCCGCGCCCGTACGAGGGCCGGCTCCTCCTGGAGTCGATCGCGGTCCACCCCGATGCCGCCGGGCAGGGGGTGGGCCGCCGCCTGCTCACCTTCGCGGACGACCACGCGCGTGCGCTGGGCCTGATCGAGATCCGCCTCTACACCAACGCGCTGATGTGGGAGAACCAGAAGATCTACCCCCGGTACGGATACGAGTTCGTCGAGCGGCGCGTGGACGGGCCGTACGACCGGATCCACTACCGCAAGCGGCTCCAGGACCGCTGACGGCGTCTCATCCGTGGCGGAATCTCACCCGTCGGGCCACCAGGTCCGCTGGATGTCCTTGCGCACCTCGGGCCTCTCGCGCGGCCGCACCTCGGCCTCCTGGCGCTCCCGCACCCGGCGGCTGACGGGCTTGCCGACGGGTTTGTGCGTGGTCACTCGGCGCATGGCGGCCTCCCTGACTTCCGACTCCCTGCCTTACCGATGTCCATTCGGAGCCCGCCGTAGACCTCTCGGCGCCCGCTTTCTGATCGAGGGCCGATTGTCAGTGGTGGCTGCGACCATCCGGGGATGACGAACAACGAAGCGATCGAGCCAGTCGACTGGGATGCCGCGGCGGCCACCTTCGACGACGAACCGGACCACGGCCTGCGCGACGACACGGTGCGCCTGGCCTGGGCGGACCGTATGCGGGAGTGGCTGCCCGACACCCCCGGTGACGTCCTCGACGTGGGCTGCGGCACCGGCAGTCTCGCCCTGCTCGCCGCCGCGCGGGGCCACCGCGTCACCGCGGTCGACCTGTCGCCGGCCATGGTGGAGCGGGCCCGCGAGAAACTGGCGGGCCGGGACGCCGAGGTTCTGGTCGGCGACGCGGAGCAACCGCCTGTCGGAGAGCGGAAGTTCGACGTGGTCCTGGCCCGGCACATCCTGTGGATGATGCCCGACCCCGAGGCGACCCTGCGGCGCTGGTGCGGCCTGCTGCGCCCTGGGGGCCGGCTGGTCCTGATCGAGGGCGTGTGGGGGACGGTGGCCCCCGCCGGACTGCCGATGTCCCGCCTGGTCTCCGCCCTGACCCCGCTCGTCTCGCACCTCCGCCCCGAGCGCCTGTCGGGCGACGCGCGCCTGTGGGGGAGAGAGGTCGACGACGAGCGGTACGCAGTGGTGGGCGTGGCGCCGCACGCCCCGGCCCGGGCCATCTGACGCTCCACACGGCGATCAGCCGACGAGCAGGCCGCCGCCCCGGGCCATCGCTTCCAGGTCGTCCAGGGCGCGGACCGCCGCGGCCGCCGCCACCGGGTCCGCGGCGGACAGCCCGCTCGCCGCGAACTCGTCCTCGTCCAGGCGCAGTACGGTGCCGCCGTCCGCCGAGCACCACAGGTCCAGGTCCAGGTCCTCCACCGTGAGGACGGCGCCGTCGCGGACGGCGGGCCGGGTCACGTCGCAGTACCAGCCCTTCAGGGTGCCGTCCGCGGCGTACACCTCCTTGATCGCGTACCAGCGGTCGCGCCAGTAGTGCTCGGTGAAGACGTCGCCCGGCTCGAAGCGCACGAAGCCGAAGTCCCGGGCGCCGGGGGCCGCCCAGGGGGCGCGGACGGTGATGCGGACCCCGTCGTCGTGGAGAAGCCGGGCCGGATAGCGGATCTTCGTCCGGCCCGCCTTGACCAGGGCGATCTCCAGCGTGGCCGGCGTGGCCGCCAGGGCCGGGTCAGCCGAGGGTGCGGACATGGCGGACCTCCGTCGCGCAGATCTCGTAACCGAACCACTCGTTGATCGCCAGCATCGGTCCGTTCCCGGCGTCGTTGCCCGTGAACGCCTCCGTGCAGCCCGCCGCGCGGGCCCGGTGCAGGGAGTCGTTCTTGGCGAGCTTGGCCAGGCCGCGGCCGCGGTGGGCGCGCGCGGTCCCCGTCATGTTGGACCCGTAGCGGCCCGCGCCGTCCGCGCGGGCCAGGCTGAACGCCGCCGGGCGGCCGTCGACCAGGGCCACCGTGGTCAGCTCCTGGCTGACCAGCGGGTGCCGCCAGGTCTCGGCGACCCAGTGCTCGTAGTCCGTGAACTCGGCCGCCACGTCGCTCGGTTCGTCCGCCACCGTCTCCGCGTCCAGCGCGAAGAGCGGGCGCGCGTCGTCCGCGAACACCGAACCGCTGACCAGCTCCACCCCGGCCGGCGGCTCCCGGCGGGGCGGCAGCGTGCCCCGCGCCAGGTCCAGGCGGAGGAAGTGCGCGCTGCGCCGGGCCGTGTAGCCGTGGCGTGCGGCGAAGGCGAGGTTCCCGGGCGCGTCGAGCACCCACGAGTAGACGGTCTGCGCGCCCGCGTCCGCCAGGTACTCCTCCGCGGTGCGCAGGAGCAGCGTCCCGGCACCCCTGCCGAGCCGCTCGGGATGCACGTAGATGTTGGCGAAGCCCTGGCCGGGATCGGGGCTGTCGTAGGCGATGCCCACCTGCGCCGTGCCGATGATCTCGCCGTCCACTTCGGCGATCAACTGCCGGTACCGGCAGTCCGGATGGGCGTGGGCCCGGTCGAACGCGACCGAGGCGGGGGTGGCGAGCATGGCGGGCACGCAGGCGCGGCGCACGGCGGCGAAGCCCGCGTCGTCCGCGGCGGCGGTCGGCACGTCGCGGTCGAGGGCTCGGACGATCACTGTCATGGAGCGGCACGCTACGGGCGGGTGCGCCGGGCCGCCTCCCATTTTTCACCGGCGGGGCTTTTCGGCCGCCGCGGCGCACGGCGGTGCCGCCGGGGGCGCGGCGTGCGGGACAATCGCTCCGTGACGCTGAAGATCGACATCGATGGGGGCGCGGGCGACGCGCCGTACGAGCAGGTGCGGGCCCGGATCGCCGAGCAGGCGAGGTCCGGGGCGCTGCCGGTCGGCTACAAGCTGCCCACGGTCCGGGGACTCGCCGAGACCCTCGGGCTCGCCGCGAACACGGTGGCCAAGGCCTACCGGGCGCTCGAGTCCGACGGGGTCATCGAGACGCGGGGGCGCAACGGGACGTTCGTCGCGGCGGCGGGTACGGCGGCCCGCGCCGCCTCGGCGGAGGCGCAGGCCTTCGCCGAGCGCGCCCGGCGGGTCGGGCTCTCGGAGGAGGACGCACTCGCCGTGGCGCGGGACGCGCTGCGCGCGGCTTACGGAACCTCCGGCTAGCGCCGCCGACGGGGACGCGCGGCCTTCGGCGGGGATCTACAGATACAGCCCCGAGTCCGCGCCCTCCCGCTGGTCCGGTACCGACGTCGGGGACGTGCCCCGGCGCAGGGCGAAGAGCTCGGCGAGGGTGGCGCCCTCGCGGCCCACGCCCTCCTCCGTGCCGAGCCAGTCCACCGCCTCGGAGCGGGTCAGCGCGCCGACCTCGATGCGGGCCAGACAGCGGCCGGGGCGGACCACGGCCGGGTGCAGGCGCTCCAGGTCCTCGTTGGTGGTCACGCCCACCAGCACGTTCCGGCCCTGGCCGAGCAGCCCGTCCGTGAGGTTGAGCAGGCGCGAGAGCGCCTGGCCCGCCGTGTGCTTCGCCTCGCCGCGGATCAGTTCGTCGCAGTCCTCCAGGAGCAGCAGCCGCCAGCGGCCCTTCGCCGTCCCGTCGTCCTCGCCGATCGCGATGTCCATGAGGTAGCCGACGTCGCTGAACAGCCGCTCCGGGTCCAGCACGCAGTCCACCTGGCACCAGTCACGCCACGACCGCGCGAGCGTCCGCAGCGCCGACGTCTTGCCCGTGCCCGGCGGCCCGTGGAGGAGCAGCAGCCGGCCCGCGATGTCCTCGGGCACCGTCTTCATCAGCTTGTCCATGGCGTCGGCGACGGGCGCCGTGTAGTTGGGCCGCACCTCCTCCCACGTACCGGCGGAGATCTGCCGAGTGGTGCGGTGCGGGCCGCGCCGCGGGGAGACGTACCAGAAGCCCATGGTCACGTTCTCCGGCTGGGGTTCGGGCTCGTCCTGCGCGCCGTCCGTGGCCTGCTTCAGCACGCTCTCGGCGAGTTCGGCGGTGGTCGCCGTCACCGTGACGTCCGCCCCGCGGTTCCAGCGGGAGACCAGCAGCGTCCAGCCGCCGCCCTCGGCGAGCGTCGCGCTGCGGTCGTCGTCGCGGGCCTGGCGCAGCACCTTCGCCCCCGGCGGCAGCAGCGTGGAACCGGACTTGACCCGCTCGATGTTCGCGCTGTGCGAGAAGGGCTGCTCGCCCGTCGCGAAACGGCCGAGGAAGAGCGCGTCCACGACATCGGACGGGGAGTCGCTGTCGTCGACGTTGAGCCGGATCGGCAGGGCGTCCTGGGGATTCGCAGACATGCCGACATGATCCGGCACGTACCTGCCCCCGCGCACCCAATTTGCGCAGGCGCTCCACTTGCGCCGTTCGTGCTTCCGAGCGCTGTGACCGCCGTCAAGAGCTGTGGTGCGGAACCTGTCCTACCGCCTATGACCCCCGATACGCTTGTCGCTGATGGGACGTCATCGGTGGTTTTCGGAAGCACGGCGGTGGCGACTCGCCGCACTGCTCGGAGTCGGTCTGGCCGTTCTGGCCCTGGTGATCACGTTGGTCAACACACTTCCCGGTGGCGGTGGCAGCACCGAGGGCACCACCCGGGACGGCGACAAGGTGCACGGCACGCCCGCGGTCCCCAAGGACGCCGAGCCGGAGGTCGGCTGGGGCTTCACCCACACCCAGTACAGCGCGGACGAGGGCGAGGAGGAAGCCGTCGAGCGCGTCCGCGCCGGACTCGCGGGACAGGGGCGGCCCATCCCGCAGATCCAGCACATCATGGGCTGGGGCGCGGGCAACCCGGAGCCGGTCGACGGCCGTTACGACTTCTCCGACATGGACCGCCGGATGGACTTCGTCCGGGCGAGCAAGGGCACGCCCGTGGTCACGCTGTGCTGCGCACCGGACTGGATGAAGGGCGGCGAGCCCGGCGCGGAGAACACCGACTGGAGCCAGGAGGCTCTGGAGACAGCCCCGGAGCCCGAGCACTACGACGACTACGCGCGGCTCGCCGCGACGGTCGCCAAGCGCTATCCCGACGTACGCCACTTCGTCGTCTGGAACGAGTTCAAGGGCTTCTGGAACGACGAAGAGGCCCGCTGGGACTACGAGGGCTACACCGAGCTCTACAACCTCGTCCACCGCGAGCTCAAGAAGGTCAACAAGGACATCATGGTCGGCGGCCCCTACCTGGTCATGGACAGCATCGACCCCCGCCAGACCGAGAACGCCTCCGAGGTGGAGGGGGAGTGGGGCCGGCTCGACCAGCGGCCTCTCGACGCCTTCGCGTACTGGAACAAGCACAAGAGGGGCGCGGACTTCGTCGTCGTCGACGGCGCCAGCTACACCGCCGACGACGAGATGCTGCCCGACGAGTTCGGGGCCACCGAGAAGTTCACGGCCGTCGGCGAGTGGGTGCGCGAGCAGGTCGGGGACCTGCCCTTGTGGTGGGCCGAGTACTACGTGGAGCCCGGTGACAGCCAGGACAACCGCGACGACTGGTCCGAGACGCACCGCGTGGCCGTCCACGCCTCGGGCCTGATGGCGATCGCCCGCGGCGGCGCCACCAGCGGCTTCTACTGGAACCCGCAGAAGCGCGGGAAGAAGTGCGCGGGCTGCCTCTGGACGTCCACGCAACTGCCGGACGGCGGCACCGAGTTGCCGATGATGAGACTCGTCGCCCGGTTCGGCGAGGAGTTCGGCCCCGGCACGAAGTACGAGAAGGTGACGGTCGCCGCCGACGACCGGTCCGACGTCCGCGTCCTCGCCGACGACGAGGCGGTCCTCGTGGTGAACACCCTCGACCGGCAAACCAGCGCGAAGGTCGACGGACAACGGCTCGACATGGCGGCGTACGAGGTGAAGTGGCTCGAGCGCTGAGCCACCCCCCCGCCCCTTTACTCACGCCATCGTCACGAACCGCTGGATCAGTGAGGCGAGCAGCACCGCGAGCAGCGGCAGCGAGAACCAGAAGCTGCCCTGCAGCCGGCGCTGCTGCCGCACGCTCGGGGCCGTGGCGACCCGCACCAGCTCGCGCCCCACGAGAAGCAGCACCAGCGCCACGGCGGCAAGGCCGCCCACCACCGACCACGGCGTCCAGGTCACCTTCGGCCCTGCCGGGCCAGGATCGGCCTCCGGCGCCGCGCCGTCCGGCTGCTCGCTCAGCGTGTACAGGGTCGCGTCGGCGTTGCTGAAGACCTTCTTGAGGTCCTTGCGGTCATCGAGGTTGCGGACGAGCCGCGTCTCCCACGTCGTCGAGTAGCCGGCGTCCAGCTGCAGGAAGGCCGTCTGACTGCGGTTGATCATCAGGTACGAGTTGGGGCCTTCGTCCTTGAGGGCCTTCACGAGGCCGGACACCAGGACCGGATCGGCGGGCGCGAGCGTCGGGATGTACTCCACCTTCTCCATGTCCCGGGAGCCCCACGGGATCGACGGCGTCACGTTGTTGACCGTGTCGTTGCTCATCCAGAGCAGCCGCGCCGTCGGCTCGTCGTGCGCGTACACGTACTCCATGGCCGCGACCTCGCCCGGGCGGACCCGCTCGAAGGGCTCGTTGCCCCAGCGGGCCACCAGGAAACCGCCCATCAGGACCAGCCCGGCCAGCAGCGCGGCCGGCGGCGCGAGGCTCACCCGGTCCCGGTCGCGCTCCTTCGGCGTGATGCCCGCGCGCGGGAACAGGGCGAGGCCCGCGAGGAGCGCCGCCCCCGGCAGCGCGAACATGAAGACGCGCAGCGCCATCTCACCGCCGTACGACTGCATGCCGAAGCCGAGGAACGGCACGAAGGTGAGGACGAGGAGCGAGCGTTCGCTGTACTTGCAGAAGCGCCGCCGCCACCAGCCCCAGCAGGCGAACGCCATGACACCGCCGGCCATCGCCACGCGCACGTACAGCACCAGTTGGTGGGTGGAACTGCCGCCCTCGATGCGCCCGGAGACCGACGACGACACATTGCCGCCGACGCCGCCGACCCCGCCGAACAGCTCGTCGAAGTGGCCGGACCAGTACGGCTCGGCGAGGAACCCGAGCCACACGAGGACGAGCACCCCGAAGAGGATCGGCAGGCCGCGCAGCTCCGAGCGGCCGACCAGGACGAGCACCGTCAGCACGCCGAGCATCACGAACGGCGTGAGCTGGTGCGCGGGGACCGTCGCCGCGAAGAGCCCGATCAGGACCAGGAGCAGCACCGCGCGCTCGGTGCGGCCGGCCGGCTCCACCTCGGTCTCGCCCGGGCGCCGCTTGGTCCACAGCACGCGGGGGGCCCGGAACCACACCAGGAGCACGGCGACGAAGGCGATGTAGAGGAGGTACGTGAAGCCCTGCGGGGAGAAGTAGTCCTGGCCGACCCAGCCGCTCAGGACGAAGATCCACAGCCCGGCCCACTTGGCGCGCCAGGCCGCCCGCACGGAGCGCACGAGCAGGAACATCGGGGCCAGGTAGAGCACTTGGATCACCGTCGGCCACCAGCGGATCACCTCGGTCATGTCCGAGACGCCGCACGCCTCCGCGACGAAGGTAGCGGCGGCGAAGAACCCCGGCCAGCTCCAGCGCGCGTCCAGATCGGGCACCGCCGTGCCGGTCCGGTCGACGTACTCCATGAAGCCCAGGTGCTGCCAGGCCGTGGCGAACCGCGGCTCGGCCTCGATGACCGCGGGCAGCGCGTGCAGCGACACCACCGTGGCGAGCAGGGTGAGCAGGAGAAGGCTCTTGACCGGCCGGTCCATCCAGAGCAGGACGGCGAACACGACGACCAGGAGGGCGGCGCCGACCAGCGTCGGCGTCGGCAGCACGGAGATCAGCCCGAGCCCGCCCATGTCGTCCAGGTCCTGCTCGCCGAGGCCGAGGACGGGCAGCCAGTACAGTGCGAGCGCGGCGGCGAGGAGCAGCGCCATGACGAGGACGTGGCGGCGGGGGGCGGGGGGCGGCGGAGCCGGTTCTTCGGGGTCGGCGGGTTCCGGCGGCTCCGGGACGACGACGTCCGCCAGCTCCGCGGGCTCATATACGGGTACAGGTACGGATGCGGGCTCGGGCTCCGGTTCCGGCTCCGTGACGGGGGTCGTGCCCGGCCCGGCCGGGGATCTCAGCGCCCAGGTCGGCCGGCGGTCCACGTCGTCCCCCTCGCTCCGCACCGCGGGCGTTCCCGCGGCGGGCGTGCCAGGACCGGGCCGCACGTCCGGCCTGCGCTCCTGGTGTTCGAAGTCGAGCTGCACGGCGAGCTGGAGGGTATCCGAGTCGAGCGACTCGCGCAGCGCCCACGCGGGCCCGTGACGCTCCTTGCGCGTATTGCCCCTGTCCGAAGCCTCCGAAGTCTGCGAAGCCCTGGCGGTCCCCGCGGGCGCGTCCGGCGTGCCCAGATCGGCCAGGTCCCCGTCGGGCGCCGCCACGGCCTTCCCCGAGGGCGCCGCCCGCACCACGCGGTACAGCTTCGGCGCCGCGATGGCCACGATCACCGTCAGGCTGACGACCTCCGCGATGCCCGCGCCGGTCAGCCCCATCCGCGGCAGCAGGATCAGCGTGAGGCCCAGCACCAGAACGCACAACAGCCCCTGCATCCAGGCGATCCCGGTGGTCCTGCTCTGCGCGCGCTGCACCGCGAAGTACGTCTCCATGACGACCCGCAGCAGCGCCCCCACCGCGAACCAGCGCAGCAGCGGAGTGGCCGCGTCCGCGTACCCCCGGCCGAACATGCTCAGAATCAGCGGCGCGGCCAGGAAGAGGATCCCGCAGACCGGCAGCATGATCATCCCCATCCGGCGGAGCGCCGAGCGGGTGTTGGCGGCGAGCAGTGCCGGGTCGTGCGCGCCCTCCACGGTCAGCGACGCGCCCATGTTGATGGCCAGCAGATTGACCGTGCTGCCGATGGTGGTGGTGATGTAGAAGTACGCGTTGTCGACCGAGCTGACCTGCGACGCCACGATCACCGGGACGAGGTAGACCACGGCGAGCGAGAAAAGTGAGCCGGTGTAGTCGCCGGCGAGGAAGCGGCCGATCTCGCGCAGCGTCGGCGGCTGCGCCTTCCCCTCGGTGGCCTTCGTGTGCCGCGGCACCAGGCGCCGGAATACCAGCCAGCCGAGCGGGATCACCGACACGAGGATCGAGGCGACCCAGGAGACGAAGACGCCGGCGGTGGGGATCGCGGCGGCGATGGCGATGAGCAGCGCGAGCTTGGCGACCGAGAAGGCGGTGTTGCCCACCGGCACCCAGAGCGCGCTGCGCAGCCCGGTCAGGACGCCGTCCTGCAGCGTCAGGATCGACCAGGCCACCACGGCGAGTATGAAGCCGACGCCGTGGACGGGGCCGTGCAGGAAGCGGTACGAGGGACCCCAGAGGTCCAGCGTGAGCAGGAAGATCACGGCGGCGAGCGCCACCACGGCGGAACTGCCCGCGTACGTACGGAAGATGAGCTTGCCGGTGGCGCGCCCCGCGACGGGGATGAACCGTGCGAGGGCCCCCATCAGCGTCAGCGCGGCGAGCCCCGCGAGGAGCTTCATCGCGGCGATCGCCGCCGAGCCCTGGCCGACCGCCGACTCCGAGTAGTACCGGGCGGCGGCCAGCCAGAAGCCGACGCCGAGCACGCCGGAGATGCCGGTGTTGAGCATCAGCGCGTACGCGTTGCGGAACAGCGGGCTGGGCCCGTCGCCGCGGCCCGGCAGGCGCAGCCCGCGGGACTTGCCGGACTTGCGGGACTTGCCGGACGGCGTCCGGCCCCCGGTGCTCGGGGAGCCGGTGGCGCCGGCCTTGGCCGTGGTCGTGTCAGACACGGGAACGTATTGCCTTCCGGCGGAGCTGCCGGGCTCTGCGGACCACGGCGTACCCCTTGGTCAGGACGCGGTCCTTGGCGAAGGCGCGGCCGATCCCGCAGCCCGACACGAGCCGCTCGAACTCCTCCGCCCCGGTGGTGCGGCGCACGGTCACGCGCCGCAGCGCGTACGGCCCCTGGCACCGCGACGCCAGGCGGTTGCCGACGGCGAGCGCCTGGCCGAACCCCGTCTCGCGCACGTGGTCGCGGACCCGGCGGCTGGAGTAGCCGTACGGGTACGCGAAGGACACGGGCCGGGTGCCCGTCTCCTCGGTGAGGATGTCGTGGCAGCGCCTGAGTTCGAACCGGAGCTCGTCGTCGTCCAGCTGGTCGAGTTCGGGGTGTGTGTGGCTGTGCCCGCCGATCTCGGCCCCGGCGGCGGCGAGTTCGCGCACCTGGTCCCAGTCGAGCATGCGGTCCAGGGCGCCCCCGGTGTCGTGCTTCCCGCGCAGCCAGCCGGTGGAGACGAACAGGGTCGACGCGAAGCCGTGCCCGGCGAGCACCGGCAGCGCGTACCGGTGCACGCCCTCGTAGCCGTCGTCGAAGGTGATCAGGACGGGCCGCTCGGGCAGCGACCGGCCCGGTGAGCGCCAGGCGGCGGCCAGCTGGGCGGTCGTGAGCGGCGTGCACCCGCGCTCCGCGAGCGTCTTCATCTGGCGCTCGAAGGCGTCGGGCGAGACCGACAGCTCGCGCGTCGCGGCGTTCGGCACGCGCGCCACGGAGTGGTACATCAGTATCGGCACGGGTCCCGTGCTCATGCGGCAGCCCCCTCGCCGCCCGTGTCTGCCGTCCCGGCGATCTCCACCACCGAGAACGTCGCGCCTCCCCTGCGCGCACGGACGCTCCCGATTACGTACCCCCCTGCCGCGGTGAGCACTCCCGCCACGATGGCCCCCGCACGACCCGCACCGCCCGGGCGGCCGAGCGCCGCGTCGCGCAGACCGCGGGCGACCCCGGCGGGCAGCACGCGCGTGGTGTAGCGCCGCTCGGACTCGAGTCCCTTGGCGGCGCCGACACTCCGGGAGACGAGCGCCTTGGAGAGGCCTTCCGCGTACGTCCTCGTACGGAAGTAGCGGAACCGTTCCCGCACGGCGGGCACCCGGTGGTGGATCACCGAGCGGTCGTCGATGAGCAGGACGGCGTCCGGTCTCGCGCGGCTGAGGCGGATGCAGAACTCGGTCTCCTCGCAGCCCAGCGGCCGCTTGTCGCCGTCCCGCCCGATGCCCGTGGCGAAGCCGCCCGCCGCGTCGAAGGCGGTGCGCCGGAACGAGGCGTTCCCACCGAGGACGTTGCGCACCCGCACCCGTCCCCGGGGCAGCCCCTTGTACGTGCAGCCGACCACCCAGTCGAACTCCTCGGGGAACCAGCGGGGCCGCCGGCCCGACTCCCAGGCGGGCATCGTGCGGCCGCCGACGGCGAGGACCCGCGGATCCTCGAACGCCTCGGCGAAGTGCCGCAGCCAGTCCCGCTCGGCGACGGCGTCGTCGTCGAGGAAGGCGATGATGTCGCCGCGGGAGGCGGCGATCCCGGTGTTGCGGCCCGCCGAGAGGCCGCGCGGGCCCGCGTTCGCGAGCACCCGCACGTCCTCGGTCTCCTTGTACTCCTTGGTGAGACGTGCCAGGAGCGAGACGTTGTGGTCGACCACGAGCAGGGTTTCCAGGGCCGTCAGTGACTGCGCGCGCACCGAGGAGACCGCCGCGAGGATGTCCTCCCAGCGGTCCTCGGTGTACACGCAGATGACCACGGTGGTCTCCGCGTTCAAGACACCTCTCCCTGACCGGCACGGAGGGGCAGGCCCCGGCCGCCCTTGCGCCGTGCGCCGCGCCTGCCGCGGCTGGAGCGCTCGGAGAGGATCACCTTCAGCACCCGGAGGCCGTCCCGGACGGCTCTGAGGTTGCTGGTGCCGTGGATCCGCAGGTACTCGTGGCTCGGGATCTCCTGGACCTTGAGGCCGGCCTTGACGACCCGGATGTTCATCAGGGTCTCGACCTCGAAGCCGGTGCAGTCGAGCTCGATCTTGTCGAGGCAGTGCCGCCAGAAGGCGTTGTAGCCGTAGCACAGGTCGGTGTAGCGGGCGCCGAACTTGGTGTTCACGACGGAGCACAGGACGTGGTTGCCGAGCTTGCGGATCGGCGTCATGTCGTCCGTGCCGCCGCCGTTGGCGAACCGGGAGCCCTTGGCGAAGTCGGCGCCCGAGACGAGGGCGGAGACGTAGGAGACGATCTCGTTGCCGTCGGCGGAGCCGTCGGCGTCGACCATCACGATGATGTCGCCCGTGCAGGCGGCGAAGCCCGTGATGAGGGCGTCGCCCTTGCCCTTGCCGAGCTGGCGGACGACTTTCACGTCCGGCCACAGTTCGCGGGCGACGGCCACCGTGTCGTCGGTGGAATTCCCGTCCACGAGGACGACCTCGTGGATCCAGTCGGGAAGTGTCTTGAAGACGTACGGAAGATTCTCCGCTTCGTTCATGGCGGGAATCACCACACTGACCGGCGGTGTGATCGCCAAGTGTGTGGAGATCCGGCGGTAGTTCCTGGTGATCTCGTCCAACGGGACGTGTCCGGCGGCTGCCGGGCGCACAGAAGAAGTCATGAGTCCGGTGATCCCTCTCGTCCGGTGGACCGCCCGCCCCCGGGCGGTCCGGTAATTGATCCGGTTCGAAAGGGGGGTTCTCATTCGAGCATGACGAAATAGCACTCCGTGCATGCCGAGTGAGCTGGCGTTTGCGCGGGTCGTGGCTCGGTCGACGAGCGGTCGCCGAGCACGGCACCCCCCTACCGCGCCCCGCACCGGCACCATCGCGATCTTGAGCCCTCCCCTAGATCGCATTGCGTGATGGACCGTTGCGGGTGGATGTACGACGGTATTGATGATTGAGACTGTATGGCAAGACCTGGAGCGTGGTCCCACGTTTTTCATGATTTGAGTAAATCTGTGCGATCACATTCGGATCGGCTTAATTTCCGCCCCTAGATCGAATTCGACCGACAATCTTGAGCAGTTTGTCGGCCGGTTCGAAGAATTCCGGTCGTGACTGCACGGTGTTGCGCAGCGCCCTGACCGGGGCACGCCGTGCCCGGTGTCCGAACGCCACTGGATGACGGCGCGCCACCCACCCCTCGGACACGACCAGTTCCCGTGTCTTGAGGGAGTCCTTGTAGGCCTTCTGGCCGCGGCCGAGATCGATGTGCGCGATCCCGTCGGCGGCCGCCCCTTCGGCCATGTGCAGATGCATGACGAGGCCGGGTGAGTACTTCGCGTACGCCGGGTCGTACGCCGGGAACCAGCAGGTGTGGATCCGCTCGGAGCGCAGCCCGAAGTGCGCGGCGACCGGCACGTCGGCGGCGTAGAGGACGGAGAGGACCCCGGCGAACGAGTCGGCGCGGGTGTGGAAGAGCCGGCGCACCACCCGGACGATCCAGGGCTGCGCGAAGCGGTCGCTGCGGCCCGTCCTGCGGTACTGCGCGGACTTCCAGCCCATCAGCGTGGCGAGGGCCGCGGGGTCGCGCTCGTCGTGCACGTACCGCAGGGGGCCGTGGTGGCGGCCCAGTCTGCGCTCCTTGGCGAGCGTCGCCTTGATGAACTTCGGGGAGCGCTCGCGGAGATGGCCGAGGTAGGTGCCGTACCCCTGGTCGAGATCGATGACGGGGGAGGCGAAGGTGCCGGATGCGTGTGCCTCGAACGGCGCCTGGCCCGCCACCAGGTGATCGAATTCCCACAGGGAGAGCCCGCAGGCCCGCAGCAGCTCCCGGGCGTCCCAGTCGAAGCCCGGCCGGTGCACCAGGCCCTGGCAGTCGGAGATGCCGAGACCGATGGCCCGGCCGACGCCGGTGGCCGATCTCTGGAAGGGGAGGAACGCGGCGGGCTCGCCGTCCTCGCGCGCGACGGCGATCCGCACCCCGCGCCGCTCGTGCCCGATCGCGAGGGCGAACTCGGGGGAGAGGAAGGGGTTGGCGAGATCGGTCGAGCCGTGGAGGTGCGCCTTGGACTGCAGCGCGGTCCACGCCGCCCGGTCGGCGGCGGTGAGTTCGCCAGGGCGGTGCACGGTGATGTTCACGTCAGGAGGTCCACCTTCTCGCCGGACGGCCGGGCAGCCGTCGTGCCACGGTCAGCAGGAGGATGAGCGAGCTGAGGGCGGTGACCGCGGCGACACCGCCGCGCACCGACCACACGTGCAGCGCCAGCATGCCCTGCGCGACGAGCAGGTTGACCGCGAAGGACCCGGACACGGACACCACGGCCCGGCCCCACGGGGTGAGCGCGCGCAGCGCCGCGCCGATCGCGGCCCCGGGCGCGGCGATGAGGAAGAAGAGGGTGAACGGGCCGCGCAGCGGTGAGTCCAGGTCGACGAGCGCGAGCATCGCGCCGACCCCGCCGACGGCGACGGCCGCTCCCGCGAGCAGCGGCACCAGGTCCTGGCGGGCACCTCGTCCGGTGCGCTGCCCCGTGTCCGTTGGCGGTGCCTTGTTCCCGATGGTTTGCATGGGCGACTTTGCCCCCCGACGCGCCGGATGCCGGGCTTCAATGTCGCGCAGTCCTCACGGCCCGTCAAGATGCGGAGACAGTGTGCAGATGTTCTACGCCAGGGCCTCCTGGCGAAGCTGAACTTCCCGTTCGGGCAAGGGAATTGTTGAGGAACTCATTGACATGAACACTATCGGCGGCCGGGGGTGCGTGCTACCACGGTCGAGGCAGAAACCCTGCTAAGGGAGGTTCCATGAAATTGTCCCGGATCACGGCATACATGTCCTCGCTCCTCCTTGCGGCCGCCTTCGCGCTCACCGGCGCGGCAGCGGCCCACGCAGACCAGCCGACCGGCCAGAAGGCCGCGGCCACGGGCTATGTGGCCCTCGGCGACTCCTACTCGTCGGGCGTCGGCGCCGGCAACTACGACAGCGCGAGCGGCAACTGCAAGCGCAGCAAGCGCGCCTACCCCGCCCTGTGGGCGGCCGCCCACTCACCCTCCAGCTTCAACTTCACGGCGTGCTCGGGCGCTCGTACGGGTGATGTTCTGGCGAACCAGCTGGGCCCGCTCGGCACCGGCACCGGTCTCGTCTCCATCTCCGTCGGCGGCAACGACGCGGGCTTCGCCGACGTCATGACGACCTGTGTGCTGCAGTCCGAGAGCAACTGCATCGCGCGCATCGACCAGGCGCGCAAGTACGTCGACTCCACGCTCCCCGGAAACCTCGACAGGGTCTACGACGCGATCAGCGCGAAGGCACCCTCCGCCCGCGTCGTCGTCCTCGGCTACCCCCGCTTCTACAAGCTCAGCGGCTCCTGCGTGGCGGGCCTCTCCGAGCGCGAGCGCGCCGCCATCAACGGCGCCGCGGACTACCTCAACGCCGCCACCGAGAAGCGCGCCGCCGACCACGGCTTCGCCTTCGGCGACGTCACCTCCACCTTCGCCGGGCACGAGATCTGCTCCGGCAGCCCCTGGCTGCACAGCGTCAACTGGCTGAACATCGGCGAGTCCTACCACCCCACCGCCGCCGGTCAGTCCGGTGGCTACCTCCCGGTGTTCACCGCGGCGGCCTGACCCCCGCCGGCCGCGCGTACCCGTTCGGCGTGTAGGAGGCCTCGCCCGTCGGGGTCTCCTGCTCGCACGTCACCGTGTACGCGACCGAGTTCGACGTCGTCTCCACCGGCTTGCGCACCTGGACGCTGATCGCGTTCTCGTACGTCCCGCCACCCGGGTCGTACGCGGGCTCCACGTGGTTGACCTGCCGCGACTTGCCGCCCCCCGAAGGGAAGGAGAGCGTCTTCCAGCCGGGGTCGCCCGGCTCGCCGGACTTCGTCACCCAGCGGTACTCGACGGTGGCGGGCACGCGCCCCACCGTGAACGTCGCCGTGAAGGACGGGGCCTGACCGGCCGTCGGCGGGCAGACGCCCTCGTACCGCGTGTGGGCGCCGGTGACGTGCACCTGCACGGTCTGGGCGGGCGGGCTGGTCTTGCCGCCGCTGCCCCCGCTCCCGCCGCTGCCCCCGTTCCCACCGTTCCCCCCGTTGTCTCCGCTGCCTCCGTCGCCGCCGTTCGTGGAGCCGCCGTCGTCGCCGCTCCCGTCCGTGGAGCCGCCCGACCCGCCGTCCGAACCCTCCGACGTGCTGCTGCCGCCGCCGGTGGACCCGCCGCTGTTGTCGCTCCCCTCGCTGCCGCCGCTCCCGCCGTCGCCGCCGTTGCCCCGGCTGACCAGGGCGTACGTGATCCCGCCCAGCGCGAGCGCCAGCACGACGAGCCCCGCGACCAGGGCGAACACCGCACGCCGCGACCGGTCGGGCCCGGCCGTCGCGGTGTCCGTGGTGGTCGTGCCGGACCACGGCGGGGAGGCCGGCAGGGGAGCGGGCGGCGTCGGCTCCGACGGGGGCCGCTCGGCCGTGGCCGTCGGCAGGTAGGGGAACGCGGTCCCGGTGCGCGGAGTGCCGCCCGACGCCACGACGCGCAGATCGCGCTCGGCGTCGGCGGCGGACATCCGTTCGTCCGGATCCTTGCGCAGCAGCCCCTCGATGACCGGCAGGAGCGGCCCGGCGTTCCGGGCGGGCGGCAGCGGCTCGTCCACCACCGCGCGCAGCGTGCTCAGCGGCGTGTCCTGGCGGAACGGCGAACTGCCCTCCACCGCGGCGTACAGCAGCACACCGAGCGACCACAGATCGGACGCGGGACCCGGCCGCTGCCCCAACGCCCGCTCCGGCGCGAGGAATTCGGGCGACCCCACGACCTCGCCGGTCATCGTCAGCGCCGAACTCCCCTCGACCAGGGCGATTCCGAAGTCCGTCAGGACGACCCGGCCGTCGTTCGCGATCAGTACGTTGCCGGGCTTGACGTCGCGGTGCAGGACCCCTGCGTCGTGCGCGGCGCGCAGGGCGCCCAGGATCTCGGCGCCGATCCCGGCGGCCCGCTGCGGGGTGAGCGCCCCCTCGCCCTCCAGCACGTCGGACAGGGAGAGGCCGCGCACCAGCTCCATGACGATCCAGGGGCGGCCGCTCTCGCTCGCGACGTCGTAGACCGTCACCACGTTCCGGTGCGGGATGCGGGCGGCGGCCCACGCCTCGCGCTCGAGGCGCGCGTACAGCCGGTCGACCTCACCCGCCGGGAGCCCGGCGGGCGCGCGGACCTCCTTGACGGCCACCTCGCGGCCCAGCACCTCGTCACGGGCCCGCCACACGGTGCCCATGCCTCCCTCGCCCAACGGCGCCAGAAGGCGGTACCGCCCGGCGATCACGCGCTCTGGCCGGCTCACGGGCGCCCCCCATCCGCAGCGGTGCGATTCTCCACAAAATTAGCTCAACCGAGCGCTGTTGCGGCCCCCTTGAACACCAATCCACACCCAAGAGCGAGGACGACGCACGCCGAACCGAGCGGCAGGAGCCGCCGGGCGCGGCGCCGCGCCCACTCCGGCCCGACGCGGCGCCCCACGAGTGACCCCGCGCGGACGACGAGGAACCCGGCGGCCGTCAGCGTGGCGGCGAGACCCACGCCGTACGCCACCACGAGCAGCAGCCCGAACCAGGCATCGCCGAGCGCGGCGGCGCCGACCAGCACGACGACAGCGGAGGGACTGGGCACCAGGCCCCCGGCGAAGCCGAGGAAGAGGGCGCCGCGGAGGGTGGTTCCGGGGGCGGGCGAATGGCTTTGCCCGTGGGGGTGCCCGTGGCTGTGGGGGTGATCGTGCGTATGCGTGTGATCGTCGCCGTGCTCGTGGTGGGTCCGGTGCCGTCGCAGCCATGCCCTGCGGACCAGCAGCACGCCCGCGCCCGCGACGAGCACCCCACTCGCCACACCGAGCCAGGCGACCACCGCCGGACCCGCGGCGGATCCCCCGCTCACCAGCAGGCCCAGGGCGAGCACGCCCAGCGTGTGGGTGACCGTCACGGACGCGGCGAGCGGCAGCACATCACGCGCGGAGGCCCGGCCGCGGGCTGCCGCCGTGGCGGCCATCAGCGTCTTGCCGTGCCCCGGCGCGAGGGCGTGCAGCGCGCCAAGGAGCAGGGCGGTGCCGAGGGCGAGCGCCGCGTAGGCCGGCGTGAGCGGATGCCGGCCGACGAGACCGGTCAGGGCCTGCGCCCACCGGTCGGCGCCGCGCGGCAGCACGGCGGCGATCCCTTCGGGGTCGTCCCCGGCCTCCCGGTCCGGTCCTTCCGCCCGGTCGTCCGCGAGGGCGGGCCCGCCCGGCGCGATCCGCAGCGACGCGGACGCGGTGTCCGGCGGGGCGGAGAGCAGCCGCTCCGGATACCGGGTGAGCCGCTCCGACGCGGAAGTCTCCGGTACGTCGGACCGGGTGAGGGTCGTCCGGTCGCCCCGGGCGGTGATCTCCCGCCAGCCGGTACGGTCCTGCGCGCCGCCGCGGAAACGGACCGTCACGTCGCCCGCGCGGGGGAGGGGAGCGCTGAGGGCGCACTCCACGCGGAGCGTGTCGAGCCCCGCCTGCCCCGGGCGTACCAGGGCCCGGGAGGCGCCCACGTTCAGTTCGACACCGCGTCCTCCTACGGTGACGCGGGCGTCGTCCGCGGCGTCCCGGCAGCGCTGCCGGGCCCAGGCCGCGCGTCCCGCCTCGCGGATACGGGGGGCGGCCTGGGCGGCCGGGATCTCGGCGAGGTCCTCCACGTGGTCGATCCTCAGCCGGCCCGGCTCGGCGACGAGTCCGTCGTAACGGCTGACGGTGAAGTTGCCCAGGGGGTGGGCGTGGGCGGTCCCGCCGGGGGCGGCCAGGACGAGGACGGCGCCGAGTGCGACGGCGCCCAGGAGCGGCCGCCTCCACCGTGTGTGCGACGGCGCGGTCCGTCGCCCTGTAGGAGCCACTGGCCCGCCGCTTCGCGGCGGATGATTCCCACCCACCCACCCGTTTGCCCCGCGACGAGCGGCGCAGGTAGGGGCCCCGAGCCATGGCCATCGGGCCCGGCGCGCCCCCCTCACGACCCCCCACCCCCCAACGCCCGCAACGCCTCCCGTGCCTCCCGCGAACCCACCGGCGAGAAGCCGGGGTTCAGGCGGAGCGCTGCCTTCAGTGAGCGGCGGGCGGACGCCGTGTCGCCCACGGCGCGCTCGATCATGCCTCGGTGGTACAGGAAGGACGCCTCACGGAACCCGGGCCCCGTGGCCCGCCGCGCGTGGCGCAACGCCTCCTCGTCACGGCCGTTCACGTGCAGCGCCCAGCCGAGCGCGTCGGCGGTGTGGACCGTCTGGCGGCGGGTCCACTCCGCCCGTGCCGCCCGCAGCGCGGCCGCCTTGTCGCCGTGGTCGGCGGAGGCGAGGGCCGTGTCCAGGTCGGGGTTGACTCCGTTGGCGCGGGCCAGCGCGGCCCATGCGGCCACGAGACGGTACTGGTCCTCGGCCCGGCGCGGTTCGCCACGCGCCTCGTACAGCTCGCCGAGCGCGAGCAGGGGGCCCGGCAGCGGTTGCCGGTCCACGACCTCGCGCAGGGCGGCGATCGCCGGGGCGTACTCGCCGCGCGCCGCCCGCGCCCGGGCCCGGCACTCCAGGGCGGGGAGGTACGTGGCGTCCGCGCGGAGCGCGGCACCGCAGTGCCGGAGCGCGGTCCCGTACTCGCCCTGGCGCCACGCGAGCTGGCCGAGCGCGGTCGTCACGTACGCCACGTCGCCGGGCGCCGTGGCCCCGTCGAGCGCCCGTTCCAGGACGCGCCGCGCGGCCGGTACGTCGCCGCGCAGCTCCCGTACGTACGCGTACCGCGTGAAGACCGGTACCCCGGGCCGCCGCGCGTCCGCCTCGTCGGCCGCGCGGGACGCCGCGTCGTAGCGGCCGAGTTCGACGAGGGCGTCGACGCGGGTGGCCAGCGCCCGCTCGCTGTAGGGGTTCTCGGCGAGCGCCGCCTCGGCGTGCCGGAGGGCGCCGGGGAAGTCGTGCCGGGCGGCGGCGACGGCGGCGCGCCCCGCGAGCGCCGCGTCGTTGCCGGGGCGCAGCTCAAGCGAACGGCCGAGGGCGCGGTCGGCCGCGCCGTACAGGGCCGGGTCGCCGCGGGTGCGGGCCTGCTCGACGTAGGCCGTGCCGAGCGTGGCCCAGGACGTGAAGTCCGTGGGCTGTGCGCGGAGCCGGGACCGGAGCGCGTCCACGCCACGGTCCAGGTCCCCGCCGCGGAGGCCGTCGAGCGGTGCGCCGGGCCCGGCGGCGACGGGGCCCGTCCGCACCGGCCCGTCGTCGGAGCCGCCGAGGACCACGGCACCCGAGGTGAGGGCGAGCGCGAGGGCGACGCCGGCCACGGTGCTCCGTACGAAGGTGCGTGCCATGAAAGAGACCAGCCTTCCGCGAGGGGCGAGGAGAGAAGTCGGGGCGCGAAGTGGAGGCGCGAAATGGAGGCGCGGTCCGCAGGGGGATGCACTGCGGACCGCGCCCGTTCCTGAGGGCCCTCAGACGGCCCCGTGCCTCCGGCCCCGCCACCAGGCGAGCCCGAGCCCCGTGAGGAGCACCCCGGCGGCACCGGCCGCCGCGGAGGCGATCAGCACCGTGTCGTCGGCTCCGCCGGACGACGCGGAGGCCGCGGGCACGGCCCCGCCCACGAGGGCGTCGCGCGCCGAGGCGTTGTCGCCGTCGCTGCCGCCCTTGGCCGCCGCCGCGTGCGTCGGGGACGTGGGCAGCGCCAGGTAGGGGAAGGTCCCGCCGAACGCCCGGTCGTTGGCGTTCACCGCGTCGCCCAGGTCGTTCTTGGCGCCCACGAGTTCACCGGCGACCGCCTGCAACTCGATGTCGACGACGTCGTCGGTGAGCCGCCGCCCGTTCGGGAAGCCCGCGTTGTCGCCGTCGAGGACGCCGAGCCGCTTCGGGTCGGCGGACGGTTTGACGGAGGTGTTGAGGCGCAACGCCTCCGCAGGGCGCACGCCGGGCGGCTGGTTGAGGTCCTTCACGCCGGTCAGGAAGACGGAGACCAGGTCCTTCCTGGGCTCGGCAGGGGCCTTGATGCCGTAGATCCTCTCCAGGAGCTTCGGCAGCTCGGGCTTCTGCACGTACGGCAGGAAGTCCGCGTCGTTCCACGGCGAGGACGCGTTGAACCTGTCCTTGTCGCGGATCGGCACGACGACCTCGTTGACCAGCGGGTTGCCGAGCCGCGAGACCTGCGTCCAGTCACCCTTGGCGTTCTTGCGCTGGGTCGTCGACCAGACGCCCACCGTCGGCTGCTTCGCCGACTGGCGTATCTCGGCGCTCGGCACCTGAAGCGCGACCGTGTTCACGTTGTAACCCTTGAGGGTGTCCTTGCCGATCTGGGAGAGGTCACCGCCGTACAGCAGGTCGAACACCTGGAGGTCCAGGAAGAAGGGGTCGTCGGCCTGTCCGACGTACGACGTGCCGCCGCCCGCGACCTTCCGTACGGCCTGGTCGCGCAGCTTCTTGTAGTCGGGCATGGAGGCGTTGCCCACCCGCGACGGAGCGACCGGCAGATCGTCGGCGATCTTCTTCGTGGAGACGACCTTCTGGTCCTTCAGCTTCAGCAGGTCGATGTCGTACGACTGCGTGATGTTGAGGTCGGGGTCGTCGAGGCTGGTCACCGGATCGGTGTTGTACAGGAAGGTGTTGCCGTTCTTGACCTTCGTGTCGAACGTCCACCGGTAGAGCAGATCGCCCTGGGCGTCGCCGTCGCTGTCGATGTGTATGTCGTACTGGGCGTCCTCGGGGAACAGGTAGAAGTTGGGGCCGCCGGCGGGTTCCTCGAAGGGGATCCAGTTCGCCACGAGCGTCGTGGTGTCCGGCTTGTCGGGGCTGACGAACGCGTACACGTCCGTGTTGTCGTACTGCGGCTGCCCCGAGATCAGCGGGGCCTCCCGGTGGCTGGAGGCCTGTGCGGCCCCTGGTTCCAGCACACTCACCCCGGCGGCTGCGAGCCCCCCGGTGGCGAGTGCGCAGCAGACCAGCGCGACGAGGCCGCGGCGCCCCGTCCTGCTTCTGGTGATCGCTGTCATCGCATCCGTCCTTACACGCCTGATGTACCTGACTGACACAGGCCATTCGGGGCGGGACGGCGTACGGATTGGTCCGACTTCCTCCACGTGGAGCCTCTCGGCCCGCGTGAGATGGCCCACGTCACCGGAGCGCCCTGGGGCACCGCGCGCGGAGTATGTCCAACTCGCCCTGGAATCAGTCGGATTCGGAGAGTAATCGTCAACCTCCTTGCGGGGTAGGTGAATCCTGCGACCGGGATACACGCGTGTCCGGATGGGGCGATAGGGTTAACCTGCCCTGGGCCGGGTGCCCTCGTACGGGTGGGGAGTGACATGGAACAGATAACGGTGCGCAGCAGGGCGCGTGTCCCTGCGATCACTTGTGGCAGCAGCGCGAGCAGTTCGCGTCTCGACCGCCATCTCTCGGTGCTGGGCGGCCCCGCCGTCCCGCAGCGCGAGTCGCACGAGGCGACGCTGCTGATGCGTGAGCTGACCTCACGTGACCACGCGCACGCCCGCAGCAGCAGGGGTGCCCGAGTGAGGCGAGTCTCGCTCTTCGCGCCGCTGCGCCGGTTGCGGCGCTCGCTGTTCGGCGGACGCTGACCGCGGGTGGTCCCCGGGACTGAACCGCCGCTCCGCGGCGGGTCTTTCCGGCCACCCCGCTCACCCCGTCAGTCCACTCCGGCAACCCCGTGCCACAGAAGATTCAGTCGTACCGCACCGACCGCTGGGCCGATGGCCCGGACTCCCCCGGTCGGTGCGTTTCGCTTTTCGCTGTCAGCTTCCCTGTCAGCGCTCGCCGCGGGCGTACCGCCGGACCGCGAGCGGTACGCACAGCGCCAGCAGCGCCAGCGACCAGAGGACCGACCCCGCCACCGGGTGGGTGACCGGCCAGGCCGCGTCCGTCGGGACGGGCGCGTTGCCGCACAGGTCGCGCACCGCCGTCGCCACCGCGCTGATCGGATTCCACTCGGCGACGAACCGCAGCCAGGACGGCAGCCCGTCGGTGGGGATGTACGCGTTCGACAGCAGCGGCAGCATGAACGTCGCACTGCCCAGCTGCCCCGCCGCCTCCTCGCTCCGCGAGGCGAGCCCCAGCAGGATCCCGATCCAGGTGGTCGCGAACCGGAAGAGCATCAGCAGGCCGAACGCGCCGGCCGCCGCGAACGGCCCGCCCTCGATCCGCCACCCCATCGCGAGCCCCACGAGCGCCAGCGGCACGAGCCCCGCCGCCGTGGTCACCAGATCCGCGAGCGCCTGCCCGAGCGGCACGGCGGCCCTGCTCATCGGCAGCGTCCGCAGCCGGTCCGTCACGCCCCTGTGGGTGTCCTGGGCGGCGGTGAACATGCCGGTCATGATGCCGTTGGCGGCGGTCGCGACGAGCATGCCGGGCACGAGGAAGGCCCGGTAGTCGGAGCCGGGCATCGCGAGGGCGCTGCCGAAGACGTAACCGAAGAAGAGCAGAAAGACGATCGGCATCGTCTGGGTCATGACCAGGATCGCGGGCGCGTGCCGGACGCGCCGCAGATGCCGGCCCAGCATGGCCGTGCCGTCGTAGAGGATGGCGCTCATGGGGGAGACCTCCGGGGATCGGGGGGGGAGTGAGGAAGGCGGGGGTCAGGCGGTGAGCCGCAGGAAGACGTCGTCCAGCGACGGCCGCCGCAGACTCGCGTCGACGACCGGAACCCCGGCCGCGTCCAGCTCGCGGACGAGCCGCGGCAGCGTGAGCGCGGGGCTGAGGGCGACCACTCCGGCGGTGCGGGACTCCGCGTCGAGCACCGGCTCCGCTCCCGTCAGCCGGTCGAGGACCGCCGCCGCGGCGGGCAGCGCCGCGTCCTCCGCGACGACCACCTCCGCGTAGTTCCCGATCTGCGCCTTCAGCTCCGCGGGCGTGCCGCGGTGGGCCGCACGGCCGCCGTCGATCAGCACGATGTCGTCGGCCAGCTGGTCGGCCTCCTCCAGGTACTGGGTGGTGAGCAGCACCGTCGTGCCCTCGCCGGCGAGCTTGCGCACGGCCTCCCAGATGCCGTTCCTGCTGTGCGGGTCGAGGCCGGTGGTGGGCTCGTCGAGGAAGAGCACGGCGGGCCGGGTGATCAGGCTCGCGGCGAGGTCGAGGCGGCGCCGCATGCCGCCGGAGTACGTACGGGCCGGGCGGTCCGCCGCGTCGGTGAGCCCGAACTGTTCGAGGAGCTCGTCGGCGCGTGCGCGCGGGGCGCGCAGGAGGCGGGAGAAGAGCCGCAGGTTCTCCCGCCCCGTCAGATCGCCGTCGACCGACGCGTACTGGCCGGTGACGCCGATGTGCCGGCGTACCGCCGCCGGGTCCCGCACCACGTCGTGCCCCGCGACGCGCGCGGTCCCGGCGTCCGGTGACTGCAGGGTGGTGAGCACCCGGACCGCCGTGGTCTTGCCCGCGCCGTTGGGGCCGAGCAGCCCGCAGACCGTGCCCTCGGCGATGGCGAGATCCAGGCCCCGCAGCGCGGTGACCGCCGAGTCGCCGGAGCCGTAGCGCTTCTCCAGACCCTCACTAAGTACAACGTACGTAGAAGTCATGCCGTCACGGTACCGCACTACGTACGGTGTACGTAACTAACATGGGGGGCGAGGTGATGATCAATGGCGGGCCGAGCGGCCACTCCCGAAGTGATCTGGGCGCGCCCCGAGCGTGCGGGCCGCGGCCCCAAGCCCGCGTACAGCAGGGCCGACATCGCGAAGGCGGCGGTCCGCATCGCCGACGCGGACGGCATCGCCGCGGTGTCCATGCGGCGGGTGGCGGGCGAGCTGGGCTGCGGCACGATGTCGCTGTACAACTACGTGCCGCGCAAGGAGGACCTGTACGAGCTGATGGTCGACCTGGTCAGCGGTGAGTACGAGCTGTCCGAGGAGGCGGTGGGCGGCGACTGGTACGCGGAGATGCTCGCGCTCGGGCGGCAGAGCCGCGCGATTTTGCAGCGTCATCCGTGGCTGGTGCACGTCATGTCGACGGTCTACGGCTCCAGTCCGAACGCCCTCCGGTATCTGGAGCACTGCCTCGGCGTCCTGGCGGGCCTCGACGCGCCCTACGGCACGAAGATGGAGCTCATCGCGATGGTCAACGGCACGGCGATGACCGCCGTGGCCAACGAGATCGCCATCGCCGAGCGCACGAGGGGTCTGCCGTGGTCGGCGGAGGAGGAGCAGGAGGTCCGGACGGCCTACCTGGTCCGGCAGGTGGCGGGCGGGGCGTATCCGCGGCTGGCGGACATGCTGGCGCAGGCGCCGCCGCCCGGGGACGCGGACGAGAGCTTCGAGCGGGCGCTGCGGCGCCTGCTCGACTCGTTCCGTTACGAGTTCCGCTGAGCGCTTCGGGGGGCCTGCTGCTCGTGCGGGCCGGCTGTGGCTGGTCGCGCCGTTCCCCGCGCCCCTTACGGGGCGCGAGCCGACCCGCTAGATCAGGGCGAACTGGCCGTCCGGGCCCTCTTCGCGGTGGTCCAGGACGGATGCCGGGCGCCGTGCGGTGTCGGGGGCGGGGAGGATGTCCGCGGTGCGCAGGTCGGTTGCCGTGAGCGGGGGGCCGAGGGAGGACGTCAGCCGTGTCTGCTCCGGGGCCAGTTCCGCGAGCAGTGTCAGGACGGTGATCAGTTCGAGCAGTTCGGACGTCCACGGCTGGGGCCAGGCCGGGGGGCGGATCGCCTCCAGCGTGCCCGGCTCCGCCGCCTCCGTGCGCCGCGCGAACCAGCGCTCGACGACGCGGACCCCGCTCACCTCGTACTCCCAGGCCTCCCTCGCCACCGGCGAGATGACGCCTTCCTCGCCGACCCGCAGGACCTCGTCCTCCGCGTCGTACGCCAGCGTGTCGGGCCGCGCGGGCAGCGGCGCCCGGACGTACGGCCTGCGGCCGCCGGGAAGCTTCGGGCGCTCGCCGTCGCCGCGCAGCTGCAGCCGGAGCAGCCGCTGCCCGAGCTCCACGCCCCGCGTCCACGCCCCGCTGTCGCGGGTGAGCGGCACCCTGCACCCCGCCGCGGAACCGGTGCCGACCGCGAGCACCCACGCGAGCAGGGCGCGCGCGGTGACCTCCTGGCTGAGCAGCTCCGACAGATGGCCGAGCAGTCCCGGCGCCACGTTGGGCTCCAGGCCGCCGGGGCGGCGGAACAGCGGCCGTATCCGGCCCGGCCGGCCGGCGGGTGAGCGGCCGTCGGGCAGGACCGCGGACGCGAGGACGGCCGGACCCGCCGCCCCGGGCACGTGACCCTGCTCGACGGTGAAGAGCTGGCCCTCGCCCGCGACCCGCCACAGCTCGGGGCGGGCGACGTCGAGCAGGCGGTGGTCGGGGATCAGCCACTGCTCGTCGAACGGTCCGTGCAAGACGCGTACGGGCTCGGGGCAGGGGCCGGACTCCTTGGCCAGGCGGCCCGTCGCGCCGGAGTGACCGGGGAGCTGGGCCACGGCCGTGTGCAGGGTGCGGGTGCGCGTGGGGCGGAACAGGGCCTCGCGGTCCGGGCCCGCGGCGCGGACGAGGGCGCCCCAACGGGCCTTCAGGGATGCGGCGTCCGGTCCCATCGGCCACCCGCGGCCCGGCCGGAGCGGTGCGACGGACCACGGCATGAGGTCCGCGAGCAGCGGCGCTTCGTCGTGCGTCACGCCCGGCATCGTACGACGTGTCCGTCCGCCCCCGTCACGTCGCGTCGAGCGTGACCGAGAAGGAGAAGCGGTCGCCGCGGTAGTGGATGCGGGCCACGTCCAGGGTGCGGCCCTCCTCGTCGTACGTGACGCCGGTGTAGTGCAGGATCGGGCTGAGCAGCGGCACTTCGAGGAGCCGCGCGGTCTCCGGGTCGGCGAGCGTCGCCTCGACGGTGTCGGTGATGCGGCTGATGCGGACGCCCACCACGTCGCGCAGGACCTTCGTCATGGGCCAGCGCACCAGGTCGTCGAGGTCGATGCGGGCGGCCAGTTCGGGGCGGACGTAGTTGCGGGCGTGGTTGGTGGGCTCGCCCGTCTTCTCGTCGCTGCGCAGCCGGTGGTACGTCGCCACCTCGGCCGAGTCCGGGAAGTGCGCGGCCAGTTCGGCGGGGAGCGGGGCGGTGCCGTGGTCCAGGAGCCGGGTGGTCATGCCCGACTGCTGGGCCACGATCGCGTCGACCGAGCCGAGCAGGCGGACGGGGGTGCCGCGCCGCGCGCTCGGCTCGATGAAGGTGCCGCGCCGCCGGTGGCGGGTGATGAGCCCCTCGTCCTCCAGCTCCTTGAGCGCCTGCCGCATGGTCAGCACGCTCACCCCGTAGTGCCCCGCCAGCTGCTCCTCGGTGGGCAGCCGGAGCGGGGCGTCCGGGGCGCGGCCCAGTATCGAGGCGCGCAGGGACTGCGACACCTGGTACCAGAGCGGCAGTTTCCGATTCAGGACGATCGAGTCCGGGGCGAAAGCGGTCACGGTCTCTCCGAATCAGCGTGGTGTTGCGTCAGTTGCGGAAGTGGCGCTCCAGACCCTGCCACACGTCGTCGTAACCGCGCTGCAGGTGGGACGCGGTCGCCGCCTGCTCCGTCGCCGTCACCGGCCAGCGCGTCTCGAACATGAACGCCAGGCCGTCGTCGATCTTCTGCGGCTTCAGCTCGGCGGCCGACGCCTTCTCGAAGGTCTCGCGGTCGGGCCCGTGCGCGGACATCATGTTGTGCAGCGAGCCGCCGCCCGGCACGAAGCCTTCCGCCTTGGCGTCGTACGCCCCCTCGATGAGGCCCATGTACTCGCTCATCACGTTCCGATGGAAGTACGGCGGCCGGAACGTGTCCTCGCCCACCAGCCAGCGCGGCGCGAACACGACGAAGTCGACGCCCGCGAGTCCCGGGGTGTCGGACGGCGAGGTGAGCACGGTGAAGATCGACGGGTCCGGGTGGTCGTAGCTGATCGAGCCGATCACATTGAAGCGGTGCAGGTCGTATACGTACGGGACGTGGTTGCCGTGCCAGGCGACCACGTCGAGCGGCGAGTGGTCGTACGTCGCGCGCCAGAGGTTGCCGCAGAACTTGTTCACCACCTCCACCGGGCCCTCGACGTCCTCGTACGCGGCGACCGGCGCCCGGAAGTCCCGGGCGTTCGCCAGGCCGTTGGCGCCGATCGGGCCGAGGTCGGGGAGCTGGAAGGGGGCGCCGTAGTTCTCGCACACGTACCCGCGCGCGGTCGCGTCGAGGAGCTCCACGCGGAAGCGGACGCCGCGCGGGATCAGCGCGACCTCGCCGGGCTCGGCGTGCAGCAGCCCGAACTCGGTGCGCAGGAGCAGCCCGCCGCTCTCCGGCACGATCAGCAGCTCACCGTCCGCGTCGTTGAACACCCGGTCCGTCATGGAGGAGTTGGCGTGGTAGAGGTGGATGCCCATGCCGGTGCGCTGCGTCGCGTCGCCGTTGCCGCCCAGGGTCCACAGGCCCGCCAGGAAGTCCGTGCCGGGCGCGGGCTCCGGCAGCGGGTTCCAGCGCAGCCGGTTCGGGTCGGGCACCGACTCGGTGAAGGGGGCGGTGCGGACCGCGCCGTTGTCGGCGCGCGTGAACCGCGGGTGTGCCGCCGAGGGGCGGATGCGGTAGAGCCACGAGCGGCGGTTGTGGGCGCGGGGCTCGGTGAAGGCGGAGCCGCTCAGCTGTTCGGCGTAGAGCCCGAGGGGCGCGCGCTGCGGCGAATTGCGGCCGTGCGGCAGGGCGCCGGGCACCGCCTCGGAGCTGTGTTCGTTGCCGAAGCCGGAGAGGTAGGCCAGCCCCTCGGCGGCCTTCCGGGCGTCACCCCCCGTGTCCGCGTCCGCTCGGTCGGCGTTGCTTGCGTGGTCCCCGCGCATCACAGCTCCCTCGTCAACGATTCCTATGGGACACCGTAGGATTCACGTTTTCCTTCCGCAAGGGGAAGCCAGGAATGTGAGCGGTGCTCTACTCTCCCGGGATGCGCCACCCGAACCCGCCGAAGGATCACTCGGAGCCGTCCGAAGCCCCCCGCGCCCCCGCCTCCATGCGCCGCGTCCCCGTGCAGGAGCGCAGCGCCGAGCGCCTGACCCGGATCCTCGACGCCTGCGCCGCCGTCCTCGACGAGACCGGTTACGAAGGCCTCACCACCCGCGCCGTGGCCCAGCGCGCCGGCGTCCCGATCGGCTCGGTCTACCGCTTCTTCGGCAACAAACGGGCCCTCGCCGACGCCCTCGCCCACCGCAACCTCGATGCGTACGCCGAGCGGGTGGCCGCGCGCGTGACCGGCGTCGGGCGCGGCGACTGGCGCGGCGCCGTCGACGCCGCCTTCGACGAGTACCTGACGATGATGCGCACCGTCCCCGGCTTCGGCCTCGTGGACTTCGGCATCCCCTCGGCGCCGGACGCGATGCCGGACGCCAACTCGCAGGTCGCCGAGCGGGTGGCGGCCCTGCTCGCCGGGCACCTGGAGCGCCCGCTCGACGCCGCCCTGCGCCGCACGATGCTCGTCGGCGTCGAGGCGGTCGACGCGGTCCTCCAGCTGGCGTTCCGCGCCGACCCGGCCGGCGACCCGGCCCTCGTCGACGAGGCGCGGATCCTGCTGCACGCGTACTTCGCGCGGTCGCTGGACTGAGCCCGGTCCGACACCCCGCCGTGACACACCCCGCCGTGACCAGGAGTTTTGCGCTTATTGCTCGCGCGTCAACATCTTGTTAACGCTGGATAGCGGGTCCTAACGTCGTCCGGACCGCCAGACCTGGTGGGAGTTCGATGGTGAACGTTAGGTAGCCCCCATGCTGACAATCCTCGGATTCGTCATGATCGCCACCTTCCTGGTGCTGATCATGATGAAGAAGATGTCGCCGATCGCGGCGCTGGTGCTGATCCCCGCGCTCTTCTGCGTGTTCGTAGGAAAGGGAGCCCATCTCGGGGACTACGTCCTCGACGGCGTCGGCAATCTGGCGCCCACGGCGGCCATGCTCATGTTCGCCATCGTGTACTTCGGCGTCATGATCGACGTCGGCCTCTTCGACCCGATCGTCCGGGGCATCCTCCGCTTCTGCAAGGCGGATCCGATGCGCATCGTGGTGGGCACCGCCGTGCTCGCCGCGATCGTCTCCCTCGACGGCGACGGCTCGACCACCTTCATGATCACGGTCTCGGCGATGTACCCGCTGTACAAGCGCCTGAAGATGAGCCTCGTCGTGATGACGGGCGTCGCCGCCACCGCCAACGGCGTCATGAACACGCTGCCCTGGGGCGGCCCCACGGCCCGCGCCGCGACCGCCCTGAAGGTGGACGCCGCCGACATCTTCGTGCCGATGATCCCGGCGCTCGCCATGGGGCTCGTGGCCGTGTTCCTGCTCTCGTACGCACTGGGTCTGCGCGAGCGCAAGCGGCTCGGCACGCTCTCCCTGGACGAGGTCCTGGAGAAGGAGACGGCGACCGAGACGGTCCTGGTGGGCGCGGGCGGCGACGGCCGGACCTCGCTCACGAAGAAGACCACCGGTGGAGGAGCGGGTTCCGGAACTGGCGGCGAGACGGACGCGGCGGACACGGCCGCCGGAGACGACGCCGACGACGACGGCTTCCAGGGGCTCGACCCCAACCGCCCCACCCTGCGCCCCAAGCTCTACTGGTTCAACGCGGCCCTCACCGTCCTGCTGCTCACCGCCATGATCATGGAGTGGCTGCCGATCCCGGTCCTCTTCCTGCTCGGCGCCGCGCTCGCCCTCACCGTCAACTTCCCGCACATGCCGGACCAGAAGGCCCGCATCGCCGCCCACGCGGAGAACGTCCTCAACGTCACCGGCATGGTCTTCGCCGCCGCCGTCTTCACCGGCGTCCTCACCGGCACCGGCATGGTCGACCACATGGCCGACTGGCTCGTCGACGCCATCCCGGAGGGCATGGGCCCGCACATGGGCCTGGTGACCGGACTGCTCTCCATCCCGCTCACCTACTTCATGTCCAACGACGGCTTCTACTTCGGTGTCCTGCCGGTCCTCGCCGAGGCGGGCCAGGCGCACGGCGTCGGCACCCTGGAGATCGCCCGCGCCTCCATCGCAGGACAGGCCCTGCACATGTCGAGCCCGCTGGTGCCCGCCGTGTACGTCCTCGTCGGCATGGCCAAGGTCGAGTTCGGCGACCACACCAAGTTCACCGTCAAGTGGGCCGTGCTCACCTCGCTGGTCGTGCTCGGCTCCGGAATCCTCTTCGGCATCATCTGATGCCTGCCGTACCGTCCGGGCCCGGTGGCAGGGGCTGGCTGCTCCGTCTCGTCATCGCCTTCAGCTTCGCGCAGGGGGCGGTGTCGATGGCGCGGCCCGCCGTCTCCTACCGGGCCCTTTCGCTGGGCGCCGACGAGCGGGCCATCGGCGTCATCGCGGGCGTCTACGCCCTGCTGCCGCTCTTCGCCGCCGTGCCGCTCGGACGCCGCACGGACCACGGACGGTGCGCGCCGCTGCTGCCCGTCGGCGTCGTCCTCATCTCCGGCGGCTGCGCCCTCAGCGGTACGGCGGGCTCGCTCGCGGCGATGGCCGCCTGGAGCGGCGTGATGGGGCTCGGCCACCTCTGCTTCGTGATCGGCGCGCAGTCGATCGTCGCCCGGCAGTCCGCACCCGCCGAACAGGACCGCAACTTCGGCCACTTCACCATCGGCGCCTCCCTCGGCCAGCTGATCGGGCCGATCGCCGCGGGCGCCCTGATCGGCGCCGACACGGGCCGCACGAGCGCCTTCGCCCTCGTCGTCTCCGCGGTGGTCGGCGCGGTCTCCCTCACCTCGCTGTGGCGCATCGAGCACAAGCGCCCCGAGGCCGCCCCCGCGCGCGGCGAACGCGTGCCGGTGCTCGGCATCCTGCGCACCCGGGGCGTGCCCGCGGGCATCTTCATCAGCCTCGCCGTGCTCTCCGCGACGGACATCCTCACGGCCTACCTGCCGGTGGTCGGCGAGCACCGGGGCATCGCGCCCGCCACGGTCGGCCTGCTGCTGTCGCTGCGGGCCGCGGCGACCATCGCGTGCCGCCTGGTGATGACTCCGCTGATCCGCGCCCTCGGCAGGACCGTGCTCCTGACCGGCACCTGTCTGCTCGGCGGCGTGCTGTGCGCGGGCGTGGCGCTGCCCGTGCCGGTGTGGGGGCTCGCCCTCATGCTCGCCGCGCTGGGCTTCTGCCTCGGGGTCGGCCAGCCGCTCTCCATGACGACGGTGGTCCAGGCGGCGCCCGACGGAGCGCGCTCGACCGCGCTGGCGCTGCGCCTCACCGGCAACCGCCTCGGGCAGGTCGCGGCCCCGGCCTCCGCGGGCCTGGTCGCCGGGGTGGCGGGCGTGGCCGCGCCGTTCGTGATGCTGGGCGGACTGCTGCTGCTTGCGGCGGGGCTCGGCGCACGGAAGCGTCCCGGCGCACGGAAGCGCCCCGGGGGCGCGCGCAGCCCCCGGGGCACAACTACCCGTGCCGACCGGAAAGTTACTGAACGATCTTGAGCAGCTTGTTCGGCGAACCCGTGCCCGGGCTGGTCACCACGCTCGGCGTGGCGCCGTTCACCAGGGCGGAGGCGACCTGCGCCGGCGTGGCCGAGGTGTGGCCCGCCAGGTAGATCGCCGCCGCGCCCGCGACGTGCGGGGTGGCCATCGACGTACCGGAGATGGTGTTGGTCGCCGTGTCGCCGGTGTGCCAGCCCGCCTTGATGGAGACGCCCGGCGCGAAGATGTCCAGGACCGAGCCGTAGTTGGAGAAGCTCGCCCGCGCGTCGTTGCTGCCGGTGGCGCCGACCGTGATGGCCGCCGGGACGCGCGCGGGGGAGGAGTTGGCGGCGTTGGTGCTCTCGTTGCCCGCGGCGACCGCGTAGCTGACGCCGTCGGCGATGGAGTTCTTCACCGCGTTGTCCAGCGAGGTGGAGGCGCCGCCGCCGAGCGACATGTTGGCCACGGCCGGGGCACCGGCGGCGTGGTTCCTGGTCACCCAGTCGATGCCCGCGATGACGCCGGCGGTGGTGCCGGAGCCGTTGTTGTCGAGCACGCGGACGGCGACGATCTTGGCCTTCTTGGCCACGCCGTACGTCTTGCCCGCGATGGTCGTGGCGACGTGCGTGCCGTGGCCGTTGCCGTCCTGGGCGGTGGTGTCGCCGTCCACGGCGTCGTAGCCGTTCACCGCGCGGCCGCTGATCTCGGAGTGCGAGATGCGCACACCGGTGTCGATCACGTACGCGGTGACGCCGGAGCCCGCGGTGTCCGGGTAGGTGTACGACCCGGAGAGCGGCAGCCTCGGCTGGTCGATGCGGTCCAGGCCCCAGGGGGCGTTGGTCTGCGTCGCGGTGGAGTGGAGTCTCTGGTTCTGCTCGACGGAGGCGACGGCGGGGTCGGCGGCGAGTCTCCTCGCCTCCGTCGCGGTCAGCTTCGCGGAGTAGCCGTTGAGCGCGGACTTGAAGGTCTTCTGCACCGAGCCGCCGTACTCGGCTATGAGGTCCTTGCCCTGGCTCGTGGCGGCCTTGAGGCCCGACCCGTTCTTCAGCGTGACGATGTAGCTGCCCTTGATCGCGTCGGCGGAGCCGGCGGCGAGCACGGTGCCCTCGGCGGGGGCGGCCTGGGCGGGGAGGGCGGTGACCGTACCGATGACAGCGGCGGCGGTGGCGGTCGAGATCGCCGCGGCGATCACAGTCTTCTTGCTGCGAAGCATGGCCATTACGAGGGAGTCCTCCTCTTGGCGGCGTGCCCGGGGTAGGGCGACGCGACTGTGGGGGGTGTGCGCGGGATCGCACACACAGAAGGGAGCGGTGCGTGCCGCTCCCGTCGCGATCAGCAGAGTGGCTGTTCGAGAGGTGGAGATCAAGAGTCCGGACGCCTTGTCATGCGTCTGTCACGTATTCGAAATCGAATACGCGGCGAATGGATGGGGTGTGTCCGGAAAACAGCTCGGGGCCGTGTTCTGGCAGGCATCCGGCAGGCGTCCGACGGGCGGATGTGTGAGGTCATGGCGGGACCGAGGCGGCCGGTCGGCGTCACCGTGTTCTGCTCGGCGCCTCGGATCGGGCGCTTCCAGACGCTTCCAGGCGCTTCCGGGTGCTGTCGGGCGCTTCCGGCCACTACCGGGCGATGCGGGGCGGCAGTGGCTTCTCAGGCGCCGCGTCGGCAGGCATGGTGTCGGGCATGGACATCTCGCCGTTCCTGCAGCGCAAACTCGCCCGCCGTTTCGCCACCTTCGACACCAACGGTGACGGCTACATCGACCGCGCCGACTTCGCGTCGGCCTGCGACCGCCTCGCCGACGCCTTCCGCCTCGCGCCCGACGCTCCCGCGCTCAAGCGCATGCGGGAGTTGAGCGACGGCCTGTGGCAGCACTTGTCCCGGGCCGCGGACACCGACGCCGACGGACGCATCAGCCTCGCCGAGTACCAGGCGGCGTTCGCCGCCGGACTGCTGGTCACGCCCGCTTCCTTCGACGCCGGATACGTGCCCTTCCTCGACGCGCTGATGGACATCGCGGACCAGGACGGCGACGGGAAACTGACCCGGGACGAGCAGGTCCGCTGGTCCGGCGCCCTCATGGGGCTGCCCGAACCGGACGCCCGCGAGGTCTTCGGCCGCCTCGACCGGGACGCCGACGGGCTGATCGGCCGGGACGACATGCTCCAGGCGATCCGGGAGTTCTACTTCGACGAGGGGCCCGCTTCCACCGGCGTATGGCTGCTCGGCCCACTGGATCCCGCCTAGGACCCAGAGCCCTGCCACCGGACGGACAGGATCAGGCCTCCGGGACGAAACGTACGGGGGGCCTGCGCCCCTGGTGTCAGAAAACTATCAGCGCTAGTTTGTAGCGCGGACGACTACCTGGAGGAATGCGATGAAGGCCCACGACGGGATGTACATCGACGGCGCCTGGCGCCCGGCTGCGGGCACCGACACCATCACGGTCCTGAACCCGGCCGACGAACAGCCCGTCGGCCAGGTCCCCGCCGGCACCGCGGAGGACGTCGACGCCGCGGTCCGCGCCGCCCGCGCCGCCCTGCCCGGCTGGGCCGCCACCCCGCCCGCCGAGCGCGCCGCCCTGATCGGCGCCCTCCGCGACCGCCTCGTCGCCCGCAAGGACGAGGTCGCCGAGACCGTCACCGCCGAGCTGGGCGCCCCGCTGCCGTTCTCGCAGGCCGTGCACGCCGGGGTGCCGATCCTGGTCTCCGGCTCGTACGCCGAACTGGCCGCGGCGCACCCCTTCGAGGAGCGGGTCGGCAACTCCACCGTCTACCTGGAGCCGGTCGGCGTCGTCGGCGCGATCACGCCCTGGAACTACCCCCTCCACCAGATCGTCAACAAGGTGGCCCCCGCGCTCGCCGCGGGCTGCACGGTCGTGCTCAAGCCCGCCGAGGACACCCCGCTCACCGCGCAGCTCTTCGCGGAGGCGGTGGACGAGGCGGGCGTGCCCGCGGGCGTCTTCAACCTGGTCACCGGCCTCGGCCCGGTCGCGGGCCAGGCGCTCGCCGAGCACGAGGGCGTCGATCTCGTCTCGTTCACCGGCTCGACGGCGGTCGGCAAGCAGATCGGCGCCACCGCGGGCGCGGCCGTCAAGCGCGTCGCCCTGGAGCTCGGCGGCAAGTCCGCCAACGTCATCCTGCCCAGCGCCGACCTCGCCAAGGCCGTCAACGTCGGCGTCGCCAACGTGATGTCCAACTCCGGCCAGACGTGCAGCGCCTGGACCCGCATGCTGGTGCACACGGACCGGTACGACGAGGCGGTGGAGCTGGCCGCGGCCGCCGCCGCCAAGTACGGCGACCGCATCGGCCCCGTCGTCAACGCCAAGCAGCAGGCCCGCGTGCGCGGCTACATCGAGAAGGGCGTCGAGGAGGGCGCCCGGATCGTGGCCGGCGGCCCCGAATCCCCCAAGGACAAGGGCTACTTCGTCCAGCCCACCGTCTTCGCCGACGTCACCCCCGACATGACCATCGCCCAGGAGGAGATCTTCGGCCCGGTGCTCTCCCTCCTCCGCTACGAGGACGAGGACGACGCCCTGCGCATCGCCAACGGCACGGTGTACGGGCTCGCGGGCGCGGTGTGGGCGGCCGACGACGCGGAGGCGGTCGCGTTCGCCCGCCGCATGGACACCGGCCAGGTCGACATCAACGGCGGCAGCTTCAACCCCCTCGCGCCCTTCGGCGGTTACAAGCAGTCGGGCGTCGGCCGCGAGCTGGGCGCGCACGGCCTGACGGAGTACCTCCAGACGAAGTCCCTGCAGTTCTGACCGCACGGCCGAGTTCGAGACCTTCCTAAGGAGTACGTGAACGTGGTTCGCGCCGCCATCCTCCCCGCCGTCGGCTCCCCGCTGGAGATCGCCGAGATCGACCTGCCGGAGCCCGGCCCCGGCCAGGTCCGGGTGCGCCTCGCGGCCGCCGGGGTCTGCCACTCCGACCTGTCCCTGACCAACGGCACGATGCGGGTGCCGGTGCCGGCGGTCCTCGGCCACGAGGGGGCGGGCACCGTGGTCTCGGTCGGCGAGGGCGTCACGCACATCGCCCCCGGCGACGGCGTCGTCCTGAACTGGGCGCCGTCCTGCGGCAGTTGCCACGCCTGCTCGATCGGCGAGGTGTGGCTCTGCGGGAACGCCCTCGCGGGCGCGGCCGACGTCTACGCCAAGCGGCCCGACGGCACGGACCTGCACCCCGGCCTGAACGTCGCCGCGTTCGCCGAGGAGACGGTGGTCGCGGCCAACTGCGTCCTGCCCGTGCCGGACGGCGTCCCGCTCACCGACGCGGCCCTGCTCGGCTGCGCCGTCCTGACCGGCTACGGCGCCGTGCACCACTCGGCGCGGGTCCGCGAGGGCGAGAGGGTCGTGGTCTTCGGCGTCGGCGGCGTGGGCCTCGCCACGCTCCAGTCGGCCAGGATCGCGGGCGCAGGCCAGATCATCGCGGTCGACGTCTCCCCGGAGAAGGAGGCCCTGGCACGCTCGGCCGGCGCCACCGACTACGTGGTCGCCTCCGAGACGACGGCCCGCGACATCCGCAAACTCACCGGCGGCCACGGCGCCGACGTCGCCGTGGAGTGCGTGGGCCGCGCGCTGACGATCCGCACGGCCTGGGAGTCGACGCGCCGCGGCGGCCGCACGACGGTGGTCGGCATCGGCGGCAAGGACCAGCAGGTCACCTTCAACGCCCTGGAACTCTTCCACTGGGGCAGGACCCTCTCCGGCTGCGTCTACGGCAACTCGGACCCGTCGGCCGACCTGCCGGTCCTCGCGGAACACGTCAGGGCGGGACGCCTGGACCTGGGAGTTCTGGTGACCGACCGAATCGGGCTCGACGGCATCCCGGCGGCCTTCGAGAACATGATGGCGGGCAAGGGGGGACGGGCGCTGGTCGTGTTCTGAGGGTGTGAGGTCAGAGCTTCAGCTTCAGGAGGGCGAGCGGAAGCGGGTCCACCGTCCCCCCGTCGGCCCACGGAGTCCTGTTGGGGTACCTCGCCCACCGCATCCCCTCCTGGAGTTGGATCTGGTCCCGGACACGGGCCCGCAACTCATCCGACCAGTAGGGGATGTTCTCGGCGAGCTCGTAGAGGTCCAGCTTGCGCGTCGCCTTCACGGCCAGGGCGATGTCACGGTCGGTGGGCGGCGGCCCGTCGACCCGCAACAGTTGCACGAGGGGCCAGTCCTCGTGCCCGGAGTCCCCGGGCGCGAGCCAGTGGGCGACCAGGGCATCCCAGGTCTCCGGCTGGTCGGTGAGCATGGCGATGGCCGCGCACAGTTCCCGGAACGGGCCCGTGTCCAGCAGTCGGTGGGCTCGCACGATGACGTCGTGGGCCGACCCCTGACCCCGTTCCCCGGCGCGCACGGACCACCTGGGAGGGGAGAGCCGCCGCGCCAGGGCGGCGAACTCCGCGTCGTCGGGGCAGTCCGAGAGCACCAGCAACGCGGTCTCGTAGCTGATGTGGGGGCTGTGCGGGAGCGTACCGATCGCCTCGCGCACTTGTCGGGCCGACGCCGTCGGCACGCCGTGCCGCAGACCGTAGTCGAAGAACGGCAGCAACAGTCGTTCCGCGACGGCGACTCGTGCCGCGCGAGGACCCGTACGGTGCCTGGTCCAAAGGTCCCAGACCTCGGCGGCCAGCGAGGAGACGCGGGGATCGGCCGCGCCCGGCATGCTCCAGTGCGTCGTGGCGAACGGGAAGCCGCTCGACGCCACGTGGGGGCCAAGTGCACCCTCGCGCAGGTAGGTGGCCACGTCGTGCAGACGCACGCCGTCCGCGAGCCAGCGTTCCTCCGCGGCATGCCAGGCCCGGGCGTCCAGCGGTGCCGGGGGAGTGCGCACGCCGATCAGCCATTCCCGTACCGGCCACGGCAGCACGCGCGGCGCCGAGAAGTCCGAGAAGTCGGACTGCTTGTCGGTGAGCGCATCGAGTGCGCCGACGGAGGGGCTGACCGCCGCGCGTGCCCCCTCGCACCAGGCGGTCCAGTTCGGATGACAACCCTCCGGCGGCGTGGCCAACGGCTCCAGCCAGCGCGAAGTTCTCAGTGCCACCGGTCCGGACAGCGGCCAGAAGTCTTCGAGCTGCAAAGTGCGCAGCTCGCGCCTGGGCGGCCCGGAGTGCATCACCTGCCAGGCCGCCCAGGCCCAGGCGGACAGCCCCTCGACCCTCCGTACGAACGCGTCCACGCGCACCGCGTGCGGATCCGCGCGGCACAGAAGGTCACCGAGCTGCTCCGGCCCGACGACTTCGGGGATCGCTGTATCGAGCAGGAGCTTGGGGAGCAGCTCAGGAGTGGCCGTGTCCAGGTGTGCGCGTGCTGCCGTCGAGGCGGCCTCGTTTCCGGCCTCCGCCAGCAGGTTGAGAAAGCGCCAGAGGGCGAAGTGGATGTGCTGGGCCGGTGGGCTCGAAGTCATGCGGCCGAGGAGATCCTCGAGCCGGGCACCGCTGAAGAGATCGGCCGTCGCGCCGACGAGCCGGTCGGCGCGACGGCCGAGGTCGGCGATGACGTCCGCGCCCGGCAGCAGGTGGTGCAGGTACCGCTCCTCCAGCTCCGGCAGGTCCGACAGCAGGTCGATGGCCAACTCGGCCCCGCGCAGCTCCAGCGAGCGGGTCCCGCAGAACTCCGCCTCGTCCAGCTCGGCCAGCGCGGTCACCACCGAGTCGCGCAGGTCCCGCTCGCCGAGACGGTCCGGTTCGAAGGCCGCGGCGGCCATGAACCTGGCCACGTTGCGCCAGGGCTCGCGCGCGGCGGCCGCGCGGAACCGCTCGCGCACCAGCCGCTCGTCGTCCGTCCCCGCGAGATGGGCGGCGGCCAGGAACTCCACGAGGGACTTGATCTGGAAGCCCACGCTGTCGGAGTCCACGCCGACGATCAGGACCAGGCGTTCCCCGGCGAACCGGAGGAGCCGCTCGACCAGCACCGCCTCGTCGTCTTCCGCGGGGCCGCCGGTGTCCCGCATGTCCCGCACCACGGACCGGGCGAGCGCGGCGAAGTCCTCGGTGCGGATGCCGCCCGCGTCGTGCCGTTCCTCGCCCGCCACGATGATGTGGAAGGCGGCCCGGCGGTGCAGCTCGTCGACGAGTCCGCGATGCTGTTCGAGGAAGGCGCCGAGTTCCCCGCCCCGCCCCTCCTCGCGGGCGTAGACGTGGTCGTAGTAGCGGCCGAACAACCGGTGGCGTCCGGAGGGGAGTTCGCCCGAGTCGGCCAGGATCGACATCACCAGCGCGACATGCAGCGGTGTGTTCAGGATGTCCGGCAGATCGCCGTGCCGGGCCGCCTCGCGGAAGAGCCCGAGGAGCCGCTCGCCGTCGGCGTCGTGTCCGGCCAGGACGGCCGCGTGCAGTTCGGCCTCCTGCGGGGAGAGGTCCGTCAGGGACCATGACGTGAACCCGTGCGGCCGCAGTTCGTTCCCGTACGCCTGCGGCCTGGAGGTGACGGTGATCGACGCGTCGGCCCGGTCCATCTGAAGGTCGTCCGCGAAGTCCCTGACGTGGCCGAGGACGGCGGCACGCCGGCGCGGGGACACCTCGTCGTAGCCGTCGAGGATCAGCACGGTGGGCACCGCGCGGGCCAGGGCGCGGACCTCCGTGGTGGAGACGTCGGTCTTGAGCAGACGTTCGTAGCGGTGGCCGATGAAGTGCCAGAGGGAGCGCCGCGTCTCGGGGACGCCGCCGAGGTACGCGGCGAAGGCGTCGGCCTCTACCCAGAGGGGGAGTCTCGCGGTGGAGGGCGGAGTCAGCTCCAGCCTGCGCAGACCCCCGTCGACCCGGTCGAGTTCCGTGAGGGTCCGTGGGGAGAGCCGTTCGCAATCGAAGGCCCGCAGCAGCTCGGCCCTGTGCACATGGGCGAGCATCTGTACGGCGGTGGTCTTGCCCTGCCCGGGCCCGCCGGTCAGGACGGTACGGAATGACGGCTTCTCCAGGGCGAGGTACTGCTCCATGAAGTGCTGTGGGGCGCCCCCGGTGCCGAAGTCGTCCTGTTCCTCGGACGGCAGTAGCACGAGGAGGTCCACGAACACGTCCGCGACGCTCCGGTGCTCCCGCACGAGGGAGGGGTCGAGCAGCCGGACCGAGGCCCCGTCGTGGAACTCCCGCTGCACGACCCGTAGGAGGAGCTGTTCGGTCCCGGGCGTGTGGGGCCCGGGGCGGGCGGCATCGTGCCCGAGGTGGAGGTGGACGTCGCCGTGGAAGACGGCTCCGGGCGCGTTGAGCCCGGACGAGCCGTCGACGTGGTTGCTCACGGCCCGGCGTTCTCCGGTTCGTCGGTCTCCCACTCGTCGGTCTCCGGCTCGTCACCGAAGTTCATGGTGACGGGACCGGTGAACGTCGCTCCCGGCGCGTTCAGGCCCCGGGAGCGGCTGACCGTGTTGAACTGCGGTGTCACCGGGCCGAACCGGGCGGCCAGGGCCTCGAGTTCGCGGTGGAAGCCGGGGTCGGCGGCGGCCGACTCCCGCAGGGCCCCGCCCAGCCGGCGCACCGCTCCGGGGTCCGTCGGGTCCCGTTCGTCGAGCACCGCCACCACCGCGGCATCCCGGGAGAACCGCTCGCGGAGCCGGTCCCAGAGCGCGGCGGCGGCATTGGTCCCCAGCTGTCCCCCGGCTCCGCCGAGCGCCGCGGCGGCCAGTGCGTCGTAGGCGATACTCATGGCGTCACGGTATCGCCCCGCCCCGGCCGCGGAACGCCCGAACGGGCAAGCACCGGAAAGGACTTGGCCGCCGCGAGGAACACGAACGTGGTCAGCACGAACGGCCAGGTGAAGGCGTGTCCGCCGGACGGTGCGAAGAACGCGGCCACCGCCGGGCCGAGCACCGTCGCGGTGGCGGCGCCCACGAGCGCGTACGTGAGCGTCGCCGCCCGTGCCGGGAGGAAGACGCCGCACAGGGCGAGGGCCACGAGGACCGCGTTGTAGCCGGTCGTGCCGTCGGCGATCTGCGCGGCGGGGGCGCCCAGGGCCCACCCGGTCGCCACTCCGGTGGCGTTGCCGAGGCAGGCCACGGCTGCCGTGCGCGGTCCTGCGACGAGCAGGCCGAGCAGCAGCAGGGCGCCCACGTACCACTGCGGCATGAAGAAGATCTGGCTGAAGCCGGTGAAGAAGCCCCGGGCCAGGTCGGCCGGGTGGAGGGCCGTGGAGCCCGTCGCGGCCCGGGCGAACGCGGCCGGGCCCTCCCCGTGGTGCCAGACGTGCCGGAACCCGGGCGCCGCGACGGTCACCACCGTGCCGAGCAGGCAGTACGGCAGGGTGAGCGACGGCAGGCCGCAGACGCCGAGCGTGCGGACCACCGCCGCGGTCACGACGGTGACGACCACGCAGCCCGCGACGGCGAGCAGCGCCGTCGACACGTGCTCCGCGCCGAGGAAGACGGCGAAACACAGCGCCGTCAGGCAGGCGTTGAACCCTTCGAGGCCCGTCGAGACGCGGTCGCGGTCCACGCCGAGGAGCCGCGCGGTGGCCGTGCCCACGGCGGTGCCCGCCAGGCCGTAGAGGCCGTACTCCCAGCCGGCCGCGAACAGTGCCACGCAGAAGACGGCGCCCGCGGCGGCGCTCGGCAGGAAGGTGACCTGCGCCTGCCCGCGCAGCACCTGCGCGGCGAACAGGCGGGCGGCGACGAGGCGAACGCCGGGCGGTCCGGCCGCCCGTCCCCTCCCGCCGGCCGAGCCCCCGCCGCCCAACGTCCCCATCGCGTGCCCCACGGCCACCCCCCGTGTTACGTCCGGTCCCGCTCACGACGGATGCAGATTACATCTACTCGGTGGGCCGACTTGTTGCCCGGTGGGTCGCCCCGTGTACTACTCTCCCTGTAGTGGTCGAGACGTAGTACTGCGAATGGAGTGGTGTCAGTGGTGCGCAGGAATGACGGTCGACGGGCGGCCCTGGTCGACGCCGCCATCGAGGTGCTGGCCAGAGAGGGTGCCCGCGGGCTGACCTTCCGCGCCGTGGACACCGAGGCCGCCGTCCCCACGGGCACGGCCTCCAACTACTTCAGCAACCGCGACGACCTGCTCACCCAGGCGGGCGCCCGCGTCTACGAACGCCTCACGCCCGACGAGGCGGAGGTCGAGCGCCAGCGTACGGCCGAGCCCGACAAGGAGACGTACGCCAAGCTGATGCGCGAGGTCGTCGGGCGCGTCAGCGGCTTCCGTACGGGCTATCTGGCGCTGCTCGAACTGCGCCTGGAGGCCACCCGGCGACCCGAGCTGCGCGCCGTCCTCACCGAGCGCGTCCGCGCCGACCTGGAGGCCAACCTCGCGTACCACGAGGCCTCCGGGCTGCCGGGCGACGCGACGGCGGTCAAGCTGCTGTACATGGCCTTCAACTGGCTCATCGTCGAACAGCTCACCCTGCCCGACGTCCTCTCGGAGGCCGAGCGCGACGAGCTCGTCGCGGCCGCGGTGGAGCGCATCGTCACGGAGTGAGGTGCCCCGAGGGGGCGTCACAGGTGCTGCGCCGCCACCTGTTCGTACTGGAGCGCGAGCCCGTCGAGCAGTGCCTGGAGGCCCGCCTCGAAGGCCCGCTCGTCGATGACCTGCTGGCGCTCGGCGAGCAGGTGGGCCTGGCCCAGGTGCGGGTAGTCGGCGGGGTCGTACGCCGTCTCGTCGTCCACGAAGCCCCCGGCGAACGAGCCGAGCGCGGAGCCCATGATGAAGTACCGCATCAGCGCGCCGATCGACGTGGCCTGCGCGGCCGGCCAGCCCGCGTCGACCATCGCCCCGAACACCGCGTCCGCGAGCCGCAGTCCGGCCGGACGGCGCCCGGGGCCGCGCGCGAGCACCGGCACGATGTTCGGGTGCCGGGTGAGGGCGGCCCGGTAGGAGACCGCCCAGTCGTGGAGCGCGGTGCGCCAGCCGCGCCCGTCGGAGGCCTCGAACATCGACAGGTCGACCTGCGCGCTCACCGAGTCCGCGACCGCTTCCAGGATCTGATCCTTGGTGCGGAAGTGGTTGTAGAGCGAGGGTCCGCTGACGCCGAGTTCGGCGGCGAGGCGGCGCGTGGAGACGGCCGCGAGTCCCTCCGTGTCGACGAGGGCGCGGGCCGTGTCGACGATGCGTTCTCGGCTGAGGAGGGGCTTGCGCGGTCGGGCCATGCGGCACATAGTAGGGCTGCCGCAACAAACTAGCAGTGCTAATTTAAATCTCGACGTATCCCGAGCGACGCGCTGTAACCCGACGTGAAGAGGTGTCCATGAACCTGGAGCTCAGCGACGAGCAGGCCGCCGTCCAGCAACTGGCCAAGGACTTCGTCGCGCGCGAGATCACCCCGCACGTCGTCGAGTGGGACCGCGCCGAGAGCGTCGACCGGGCCCTCGTGAAGAAGCTCGGCGAGGTCGGCTTCCTGGGGCTCACCATCGACGAGGAGTACGGCGGTTCGGGCGGTGACCACCTCGCGTACTGCCTGGTGACCGAGGAGCTCGGCCGCGGTGACTCCTCCGTGCGCGGCATCGTCTCCGTCTCGCTCGGCCTGGTCGCCAAGACCGTCGCGCACTGGGGCAGCGAGGAGCAGAAGCGGCAGTGGCTGCCGGGGCTCACCTCCGGCGAGTACGTCGGGTGCTTCGGACTCACCGAGCCGGGCACCGGCTCCGACGCGGGCAGCCTCACGACGAAGGCCGTGCGCGACGGCGACTCGTACGTCGTCAACGGCACCAAGATGTTCATCACGAACGGCACCTGGGCCGACGTCGTGCTCCTCTTCGCCCGCACCAACGACACCCCCGGGCACAAGGGCGTCTCCGCCTTCCTCGTCCCGGCCGACACCCCCGGCCTGACCCGCCGCACCCTGCACGGCAAGCTCGGCCTGCGCGGCCAGGCCACCGCCGAACTGGTCCTGGAGGACGTGCGCGTCCCCGCGTCGGCCATGCTGGCGCCGGAGGGCAAGGGGTTCTCCGTCGCCATGTCGGCCCTCGCCAAGGGGCGCATGTCGGTGGCGGCCGGCTGTGTGGGCATCGCGCAGGCCGCCCTCGACGCCGCGGTGCGGTACTCCACCGAGCGCGAGCAGTTCGGTAAGACCATCGCCCACCACCAGCTGGTGCAGGAGCTGATCAGCGACATCGCGGTGGACGTGGACGCGGCGCGCCTGCTGACCTGGCGGGTCGCCGACCTCATCGACCGGGGGCAGCCCTTCGCCACGGAGTCCTCCAAGGCCAAGCTGTTCGCCTCCGAGGCCGCCGTGCGCGCCGCCAACAACGCCCTCCAGGTCTTCGGCGGCTACGGCTACATCGACGAGTACCCGGCGGGCAAGCTGCTGCGCGACGCCCGCGTGATGACCCTCTACGAAGGCACCAGCCAGATCCAGAAGCTCGTCATAGGCCGTGCGCTGACGGGGGTTTCGGCCTTCTGAGTACCGACCTGAGTACGTGAGCGGATACCGGGCCCGCCGTCCCTCGCCGAAGCTGTCGGCATGACCGAGCCGCCTGTCAAACAGCAGACCACCAACGCCTTCTACGGCCAGGCCGTGGCCTCCTTCGCGATCTCCCTCGGTGCCGTCGCCGTCGGCATCGGCTACCTGGACGCCTCCGCCTGGGTGCGGGGCTTCCTCGCCATCGCCGTGCTCTATCTGACGACCTCCGCGTTCACCCTCGCCAAGGTGATCAGGGACCGCCAGGAGGTGGACCAGATCGTCAGCAGGGTCGACCAGGCCCGCGTCGACAGGCTGCTCGCCGAGCACGACCCGTTCGCCAAGCCCTGACGGCCCGCCCCTCACGCTAAGCGCTCGCTCACCGTCGGGGGGTATGGTGTCCCTCCCGGCAGACCGGGTCAGGTGCGAAGGAGTGGGACATGAGTGCGGCGGAGGAGACCGGCGGCGAGGAGCAGCCGTGGGGCGAGGTCAGCCCCGACGCGGCCAGGCGACTGCTGATCGCCGCCGTGGAGGCCTTCGCCGAGCGCGGCTACCACGCGACGACGACCCGGGACATCGCCGGCCGCGCCGGCATGAGCCCGGCCGCGCTCTACATCCACTACAAGACGAAGGAAGAGCTGCTCCACCGCATCAGCCGCATCGGCCACGACAAGGCCCTGGCCATCCTGCGGACCGCCGCGGACGGCGAGGGCGGGCCCGCCGAGCGGCTCGCGGCGGCCGTGCGCTCCTTCGTCGGCTGGCACGCCGCGCACCACATGACCGCGCGCGTCGTCCAGTACGAGCTGGACGCGCTCGGTGAGGAGCACCGCACGAAGATCGTCGCGCTGCGCCGCGAGTCGGACGCGGCCGTGCGGGACATCATCAACGACGGGGTGCGCACCGGGGAGTTCGACGTCCCCGACGTGCCGGGCACCACGCTCGCCGTGCTCTCGCTCTGCATCGACGTCGCCCGCTGGTTCAACGTGGCGGGGCACCGGACGCCCGACGAGGTCGGCGCGCTCTACGCCGACCTCGTACTGCGGATGGTGGGCGCCCGTCCCCAGGAGTCGCAGAAGTAACCCGCGGCACCCGCGGCCTCAGAAGTAGTAGCGCGACACCGACTCCGCCACGCAGGCGGGCTTGTCGCTGCCCTCGCGCTCCACGGTGACCTTGGCCGTCACCTGCACGCCGCCGTCCTTCGTCGGCGTGACGCCGGTGAGCACGGCGGTCGCGCGCAGCCGCGAGCCGACCGGCACGGGGGAGGGGAAGCGGACCTTCTCGGTGCCGTAGTTGATGCCCATCTTCATGCCCTCGACCCGCATGGTCTGCGGCACCAGGCTCGGCAGCAGCGACAGCGTCAGATAGCCGTGCGCGATCGTCGTCTTGAAGGGGCCCTGCGCCGCCTTCTCCGGGTCCACGTGGATCCACTGGTGATCGCCCGTGGCGTCGGCGAAGAGGTCGATCCGCTTCTGGTCGATCTCCAGCCAGTCGCTGTACCCGAGCTGCTCGCCGACCGCGGCGCTCAGCTCATCGGGCGACGTGAAGATCCTCGGCTCCGCCATGTCCCTGGCCTCCTAGACGTATGCGAGAAGCGCACGCGGAAAACGTACGCAGACTAAGCGCTTGCTCAGCATGGGGTGTGTGCCGACGCCTGTCAACGCACCAGCCAGTAGGTTTGAGGGGTGCCCCAGATACCGGAGAAGGTCCACGAACTCACGGTCGGCCAGCTCGCCGACCGCAGCGGAATCGCCGTGTCCGCCCTGCACTTCTACGAGTCCAAGGGCCTCATCACCAGCCGCCGCACCTCCGGCAACCAGCGCCGCTACCACCGGGACACGCTGCGCCGCGTCGCCTTCATCCGCGCCTCCCAGCGCGTCGGCATCCCGCTCTCCACGATCCGCGAGGCCCTCGACTCGCTCCCCGAGGAGCGCACGCCCAACCGCGAGGACTGGGCGCGTCTCTCGGAGGGCTGGCGCTCGGAGCTGGACAAGCGCATCAAACAGCTGGGCCGGCTGCGCGACCACCTCACGGACTGCATCGGCTGCGGCTGTCTCTCCCTGGACACTTGCGTCCTGTCCAACCCCGACGACGTCTTCGGCGAGCGGCACAGCGGCTCCCGGCTGCTGGTGGACCGCGGGCCCCGGGAGGCGTGAGCACCCCGCCGGGGCGGCGCCGTCACTCGTACTCCGTGCCGCCCTTGCGCGTCAGGTACGCCGGGCTGACCGCCTTCGCGATGGCCCGCCCGCCGGTCACGGGGCTGTACCGCTCCACGGCCGGCCGGATCACGACGCCCTCGCGCAGATGCAGGTCCCGCCCCGACACGGTCTCGCGGCCCGTCGCCAGCTCCAGGACGCGATCGGCGTCGTAGGGGCCCTCGTACAGCCGCGGCACGAGCGGCAGTTCACCGGCGAGCAGTTCGGCCGGGTCGAGCCAGCGCACCCGCCCGTCGATGTCCGCGCTGACGTCGAAGGCGGCGTACCCGAGCGTGTCGCGCCGGCCGTCCGCACCGTACGTCAGGTCCTGCACCCCCGCCCCGTACACCTCGCCGAAGATCCCGACCCGGCGCGCCCCGAGCCGCTCGGCGAGCCGGGCCGCCGCGGCCGCGACGCCATGGCCGTGGACCGCCCGCCAGTACAGATTGCGCGGATCCTCCTGGAGGGCCAGGGACTTGGCGCCGAAACCCTTCGACGAGACGTGGACGCGGCCGGTGTCGGCGACGTACGTGACCAGGCAGGCCGAGCCGTGCAGCTTCTCGGTCAGGACGACCGGCTCGCCGGGCGCGAAGATGTCCGGGTGGCGCTGGATGTTCTCGATGTCGACCCACGGCAGCAGGTCGGGCACCGACTCCACGTCACCGCTCATCGTCGGCGGGATCGGCGGCACCCACTTGGTGATGCCGAGCAGCTCCGCGAAGTCCGTGCCGTCGGCCGCGGCCCGCGCCAGGTCGACGTCCGCCAGCGCGGCCGGGCGGCACACGATGCCCTGCGACAGCTCGCCGCGCAGCCGCACCGCCTTGACCCGGTCCCGGTTGCCGCCCGCCAGCCGTCCGGTGAGGCCCAGCTCCTCGATGAGCGCGGCGGGCAGCACCGACTGCTCGGGTATGTACACCGCGCTCTCGCCCGAGCGGTAGGCGCCCTTGGCGACGACCGCGCGGTACAGGCCCACCTGGGCCAGTTCGAGGGCGTCGGCGCCGGGATGCTCGTGGATGGTCAGTACTTCGGCGGTGACGCGCAGCGTCGACATGGGCCGTTCTCCTCGGGGGGCTTGCGTGGTCCGTCGTCGACGATCACTCTGCCGCCCCGCAAAACGACGTGACCACCGGAATTTCCCTGTGCTAGGCCTGGCCGCATCCGCGTGCGAGCGCCAACGTGTGTTCTGGGCAAGGAGAAAGAAGCGCCAGGAAGTACGAGGAAATACACGGAGCACGTCGACACGGATCGGGGGATCACATGTCCGTCGCCATCTGCTCGTTGCTGTGGGACGCCGCACGGCACGGCCAGCAGTCCATCAAGTACGACACGGACGGCTACTACTTGGTGCGCTTCCCGTACGGCACGGGTGACGAGTCCTACGACCCGTGGCGCATGCACGACCCCGCGAAGGGCGCCACCGGGCCTTCGAAGTTCCCGGACGCCCGCTCAGGGCTGATATGGCCCAGCCACGACGGCTGGGGCATGCTCTCCGCGATGGTCTTCTGGGCCGCCGACACCAAGGCCACCGAGCACCGCTCGCGCTACGTCCGCGACCCGCTGAACATGACCACCGGATACGACTCGACCGCCACGACCGACGCGGCGCCCACCCGGGGCGGGCAGTACCGGACCTACCTCTGGCAGATGTTCGTGCACCCGGACACGCCGCTCGGCCTGAAGATCTCCACGCGGGGCGCGGGCGACGTGAAGCTCCGCACGCCGCTGATCCACGCCCAGTTCAAGCTGGCCATCCACACGGACGTGAAGACGCCCTGACCCGAGCTTTCCGGTGCGGCCCAGTGCGTGCCGGGCCGCGCCGGTACAGAGTTCACCGAGAGGCGGGTCAGACGGACACCAGGGGACGCAGCGACCTCGACCGCGCCTGTGTGACCGCCTCCGGTGTGAGGACGGGGCCGGGCACGACGATGCCGCAGCCCGTGCAGACCGCTCCCGAGGACGGCTCGTGCGCCAGGCCGTGCTTCCAGGCGAGGGCGGTGTCCGCGCAGACGGGGCAGGACGTGCCGGGCTCCCGCTCCAGCGCCGCGATGAGGCGGCGCAGCACCTCGGCGAGGGGCTCGTGCGGATGGATGTCGGGGTCGTCGCACCAGGCGACACCGAACCCGCCCCACGTGCAGCGGTGCCAGTCGTCCACGCTGCCGGGGCGCCTGAGCCCGTCGTGCTTCTCTTTGCGGCGGCGTTCCGCGAAGCCCGCCTCGTAGGCGAGCCAGACCGCGCGCGCCGCCTCCAGTTCGTTCAGCGCGGCCACCAGCCGCGCCGGGTCGGGGGACCTGTCCTCGGGCCCGAAGCCCGCCCGGGCGCACAGATGGTCCCAGGTCGCCCGGTGTCCGTAGGGGGCGAACCTCTCCAGGCACTTGCGCAGCGAGTAGCGTCGCAGCGCCAGATCGCTCTTCGGATCGCGTACCTGTCTCGCGAGACTCCGGAATCCGGCCATCGCCCTGCACCTCCGTCACACGTACTTCCGTACTGGTACCCGTGTTCCGCATTCGCCGGCGTCGATGTCGAGCCGAGTCGATCGAGTCCGAAACGACGTCGCCGAGTAGACGTATCGACACGCGATTCGGCTCCCTCTTCGCGCGACTGTTTTCGCCTGCCCGCCTCAACTGGGGTGATGCCGGCACAAGGGGGGCGCGTTGTGGTGATTCGGAAAAGGCGACGCTTGTTCATCTTTCGGGTTCGGCGACCCGCCAGTAGCCTCCGCCGCATCGGTCTTCCGCAGGATCCGGAGGAGCACCCATGCGACGACGCACCGTCAGGCTCAGAACACTCACGTCAGGGGCGGTGCTCGCGCTCGGCGCCGCCCTGCTCGCGCCCCGGGCGGGCGCCGCGGCCGCCCCGCGGGAGCCGGCGCCGAAGGAGGAGACCGTCGACCACTGCGGCAGCCAGTGCGCGGACATCCTGCCGCCCGGCGCGAACGGCAACGCGACGCTCGCCGAGATCCTCGCCCACCGGCTCCTCGGCACCCAGCCGGCGCACGCCGACGACCAGTTGAAGCCCTACGACGCGCTGTCCTCCGGCTACCCCTCGCTCACCGACGACCGGCTCACCGAGTTCTTCAACGACGCCTCCTTCGGCGTGCGGGACGGCCAGGCCGCCTCCGTCACCAAGCCGCGCGACGACGTGACGATCACCCGGGACAAGAAGTACGGCATCCCGCACATCAAGGGCACCACGCGCTACGGCACCGAGTTCGGCGCGGGCTTCGCCGCCGGACAGGACCGGCTCTGGCTCATCGACCTCTTCCGGCACATCGGACGCGGGCAGCTGACGTCGTTCGCGGGCGGCGCGCTCGCCAACCAGGGCCTGGAGCAGCAGTTCTGGCCGCAGGCCCCGTACACCGAGAAGGACCTGGAGAAGCAGGTCGAGTACATCAGGTCGACGCAGGGCGAGCGCGGCAGGCAGGCGATGGAGGACGCGCAGGCCTACATAGACGGGCTCAACGCCTACCGCGTGAAGTCCAAGAACGGCCGCTACTTCCCCGGCGAGTACGTCCTGACCGGCAAGATCGACGCGATCACCAACGCCGGCGAGATCGAGCCCTTCAAGATCACCGACATGATCGCGCTGGCCTCCGTGGTCGGCGGCCTCTTCGGCAACGGCGGCGGCGGAGAGGTCGAGTCGGCCCTCTCCCTGCTCAAGGCCCAGGAGAAGTACGGCGTCGAGAAGGGCACGAAGGTCTGGGAGTCCTTCCGCGCCCGCAACGACCCCGAGGCCGTGCAGACCGTCCACGACGGCACGAGCTTCCCGTACGCGGGCAAGCCCGAGAAGGCGCGCGGCACCGCGATGCCCGACCCGGGCACGGTCGAGCGGGAGCAGCTCGTGTACGACCGCGAGGGCGGCGCGAAGACCGCAGCCAAGGACCCGGTGAAGGCGCCCGAGAAGCTCAAGCCGCTCCAGGGCATGTACGACAAGGGCGTCCTGCCCTCGGACCTCTTCCGGGCCGGCGGCCAGAAGAAGGGCATGTCGAACGCCCTGCTCGTCTCCGGCAAGCACACCGCGAGCGGAAACCCCGTCGCCGTCTTCGGCCCGCAGACCGGCTACTTCGCGCCCCAGCTCCTCATGCAGCAGGAGCTCCAGGGCCCCGGCATCAGCGCGCGCGGCGTCTCCTTCGCGGGCGTCGGCATGTACGTCCAGCTGGGGCGCGGCCAGGACTACGCGTGGTCGGCCACCTCCGCCGGACAGGACATCACGGACACGTACGCCGTGGAGCTCTGCGAACCGGGCGGCGGCACCCCCACCAAGCAGTCGGCCGGCTACCTCCACCGCGGCACCTGCACCCCCATGGAGAAGCTGGAGCGCAAGAACGCCTGGAAGCCGACCCTCGCCGACTCCGCGGCCGCCGGCTCCTACCGCATGCAGGTCTTCCGCACGAAGTACGGCGTCGTGACGCACCGCGCGAACGTCGACGGCAAGCCCGTCGCGTACGTCTCGCTGCGCTCCACCTACCGCCACGAGGCCGACTCCATCATCGGCTTCCAGATGTTCAACGACCCGTCGTACGTCAAGGACGCCGCGAGCTTCAAGAAGGCGGCCCAGCACATCAGCTACGCCTTCAACTGGTTCTACGCCGACTCCCGCGACATCGCGTACTACAACAGCGGCGCCAACCCCGAGCGCGCGGACAGTGTCGACCCCGCCCTGCCCGTCAAGGCCGAACCGGCATACGAATGGCGGGACTTCGACCCCGAGAACAACACCTCGGCGCAGACCCCGCCCGCCGAGCACCCGCAGTCCGTCAACCAGGACTACTACATCTCCTGGAACAACAAACAGGCGAAGGACTTCAGCACGGCGGGCTTCGGTATGAGCGCCGTGCACCGCGGCGACCTCCTCGACGGCCGGGTCAGGAAACTCACCGAGGAGGGCGGCGTCACCCGCGCCTCCCTCACCCGGGCCATGTCGGAGGCGGCCGTCACCGACCTGCGCGGCGAACAGGTGCTGCCGGAGCTGCTCAAGGTGCTGCGCAGCGAGCCGGTCACCGACCCGCAACAGGCCAAGGCCATCGAGCAGTTGGAGGCCTGGCGCAAGGCGGGCGCCCAACGCAACCAGACATCGGCCGGGTCCAAGACGTACGCCCACCCCGACGCCGTGCGCATCATGGACGCCTGGTGGCCGCTGCTCGTCGAGGCCCAGTTCAAGCCGGGCCTCGGCAAGGACCTGTACGACGCCCTCACCTCACAGCTCGCCACCGACGAGGCACCGTCCGCGGGCCACGGACCCACCGGGGCGCACGCGGGATCGGCCTTCCAGTACGGCTGGTGGGGCTACGCCGACAAGGACCTGCGCAAGGTGCTCGGCGAACCGGTGAAGGGCGAGCTCGCCGACGCCTACTGCGGCGACGGCGAACTCGACGCCTGCCGTGACACCCTGCTCGCCACCCTCGCGCAGGCCGCCGCCAAGCCCGCCACCGAGGTCTACCCCGGCGACGACTCCTGCAAGGCCGGCGACCAGTGGTGCGCGGACTCGGTCATCCACCGGGCGCTCGGCGGCATCACGCACAAGCCGGTCCAGTGGCAGAACCGCCCGACGTACCAGCAGGTCGTCGAGTTCCCCCGGCACCGGTAGCCGGCGCCCTCAGGCGAGCGCGATCCGCCCCGCGGCGAACACGAGGCGTGCCAGCTCCTCGTGGCACACGTCGCTGTGCGCGCCGGAGGGCGGACCGCCGCGCCGCACCACCGACGCCGCGTCCACGCTGACACACCCCTTGGCCGGCACCTCGTCGCCCAGCTTGATGCGCTTGGTGCCGGCCACGGAACGGATGCCGTTGTAGCCGATGGCGCCCCACCGCTCCCACAGGCTCAGGAAGCTCGACGAGTCGCCTGCCAGCTTCGACGCCAGCGGGTAGAGGCGGCCCAGCGCGTCGTCGTGGCGCGAGTAACAGGAGACCAGCGGGCCGTCGACGCGCTGCTGCACGCCGTGCAGCGCGCCGCCGCGCGACCTGTCGTGCGGCAGCCGCTCGGCGAACGTGTAGTGCGAGAACGCCCCTTGGAGAAGCGTCACCGACTTCACCGCGCGCACGTCCGCGGGCATCCCGCGCAGCGCGTACGAGACGAGCCGGCCGCCGAAGCTGTGCCCGATGAGGTGCACCCTGATCGTCGGCACGTCGGCGGCGAGCAGGCCGATCGCGGGGCCGAGCCCCAGCTGGCCGACCGCGCCCGCCCGCCGCTTCATGGCGTAGTACGTGCCCTGCCGCAGCAGTTCGTGCGCGCCGTCCCACAGCCGGTCGCGCAGCTCGCCGAGGAGCAGCGGCTCCCCGGTGTCCGCGCGCGCGGCGGCGAACATCTCGCAGACCCGGACCGCGTCGTCGGTGAGCATGGCGGGCTCGCCCGCCCCGGTGTCCTGGCCGAAGTGGCGTGCCGGATGCGTCTCGCGCAGGGAGACCAGCTCCCGCACGTGGCGCCCGAACTCGTAGACCCGCGAGGGCACTTCGGAGCGCTCCGCGAGCAGCTCGGCGATCCGGTCGAGGTTCTCGGTGTGGTCGGGGAAGGCGCGGTCGAGCGCCTGCCGGGTCGCCGGGTCGAGCACGGGCTCGCCCGGCGGTGTGGCGGCCACGGCGCCGGCCGAGGGGTCGAAGTCGGGGATGGTCTCGTCGGGGAAGCGGATGGCGGGCCACAGCACCCCGACGTAGCCGAGGCGCACCCCCGGTCCGGCCAGCTCCTGACAGGGGCCGAAGAAGCGCCGGTACAGCTTCCTGGCGTCCCGCTGCTCGTTGTTCCAGCCGTGCGCGAAGACGAGGAGATCGGTGACGCGTTCACGTTCCGCGCCGGACAGCAGCTGCGCGCGCTGCGCGGTGTCGACGTCGCCGTCGGCGTCGAAGGTCAATTCCCAGTAGGGCTCCACGCGGATATGGTCCTGCCACCCGGGCCACCTGGCCAGATGGCGCGCACGACCGGTCGGGCCGGACGGGGTTCAGGCGAGTTCCCGCTCCCGCGTCTCCGGCAGCGCGAGCACGCACAGCAGCGACACGACCGCCATCGCGCTCACGTACCAGCCCACCGAGGACGAACCGAACGCCGACTGCAGCCGCGTCGCGACCAGCGGCGAGACCGCGCCGCCGAGTACACCGCCCAGGTTGTACGCGAGCGAGGCGCCCGAGTAGCGCACGCTCGTGGAGAACAGCTCGGGCAGATAGGCGCCCATCGGCCCGTACACCACACCCATGCAGAACAGCGCGCCGCCGATCGCGACGGCGACGAGCACCGGCTGCTCGGTGTCCAGGAGCGGGAAGAGCACGAGTCCCCACACCACCGCGAGCCCCGTGCCCGCGAGGACCAGCCTGCGCCGCCCCGCGCCGTCGGAGCGCGTCGCGGCGAGCCAGGTGCCGGCCGCGAGGAAGAGGCAGGCCACCAGGGAGAGGCCGAGCATGGTGTCGCGCGAGATGTGCAGGGTGCCGGTGGCGTAGGAGAGGCAGTAGGTCGTGGCGGTGTAGAAGAGGCCGTACGCGACGACCATTGCGCCCGCACCGAGCAGCAGTTCGCGCGGGTGGCGGCGGAGCACGTCGAGCGCGGGCACCTTGCTCGCCTCCTGCGCCTCCATGACCTTCGCGAAGACGGGCGTCTCGCTGATCCTGAGCCGTACGAAGAGGCCGACCGCGACCAGCAGGAACGAGAGCAGGAACGGCACCCGCCAGCCCCACGAGCGGAACGCGTCGTCGGAGAGCACGGCCGACAGTAGCCAGAAGACGCCGGTCGCCGCGAAGAACCCGACGGACGGACCCAGTTGCGGGAAGGCCGCGTACATTCCGCGCTTCTTCTTCGGCGCGTGCTCCACCGCGAGCAGCGCCGCGCCGCCCCACTCGCCGCCGAGCCCGATGCCCTGGAGGAAGCGGAGCAGGATCAGCAGCAGCGGCGCCCAGATGCCCCAGGTGCCGTAGCCGGGCAGGAGTCCGACGAGGGCGGTCGAGAGCCCCATCAGGAGCAGCGAGGCCACGAGCACGGACTTGCGTCCCACCCGGTCGCCGAAGTGCCCGAAGATCACCGAACCGATGGGCCGCGCCGCGAACGCCACCGCGTACGTGGAGAACGACGCGAGGGTGGCGTTGACCGGATCGAGGGTCGGGAAGAACGCCTCGTTCAGGACGAGGGCGGCCGCCGTGCCGTAGATGTAGAAGTCGTAGAACTCGATGGCCGTCCCGATGAAGGAGGCCACGGCCACCCGCCGCAGACTCTCCGCACCGCCGCCCTCGTCCGCCGCCCGGACCTGCTGCTTCTCTGTCGCTGTCGCTTCACTGTGCACGAGCGGCACTCTCGTGGTGGATGTAGGGGGCAGTCAATAGCTGATGGGGGCTGCCCCACCGGCGCCAGGACGTGTACGTTCTCCGCCATGACGGACTTCATCCTGGTGGCAGGCGCGTGGCTCGGCTCGTGGGTGTGGGAGGACGTGGCGGGGGAGTTGCGGGCCGCCGGGCACGGCGCTCATCCCCTGACGCTCTCGGGGCTCGCCGACAGACAGGACGTACCGGCCGGGCAGGAGACCCATGTGCGGGACATCGTCGACGAGGTCGAACGGCTCGGCCTGCGTGACGTCGTCCTCGTCGGGCACAGCTACGCGGGCATCCCCGTGGGCCAGGCGGCCGAGCGGATCGGCGACCGGCTGAACCGCGTGGTGTTCGTCGACGCCCTCGTGCCGGTCGACGGCGAGTCGTTCGCGTCGATGTGGTGGCAGGGCCAGCCGGCGTTCGAGGCCCTGCTCGCCGAGGGCGACGGCTCCTGGGTCCTGAACGCCGCGGACTTCGACGGCCAGGACCTCGACAGCGAGCAGGTCGCCCGCATCGCGAGCGGCGCGACCCCGCACCCCGGCGCCACCCTGACCGAGCCCGCCGTCCTGGCGCGGCCGCTCGACCAGCTCCCGGCGACGTACGTCAAGTGCCTGCTGGACGGCGCCGAGCCGGCGGACGACGTGGCCGAGCTGCTCAAGAGCGAGCACTGGCGTCTCGTCGAGATGGACACCGGCCACTGGCCGATGTTCTCGCAGCCCCACGAGCTCGCGACCGTCCTGCACGCGAGCGTACGAGGCTGAGCCTGCCGCACCCGTGACCTCGGCCGCCCCCCTTTCGCCACGACATACCGACTGGTTAGTCTGCCAGCGAAGCCGAGCCGCGGGCCGAAGGAGAACGATCGTGGAAACCTTCCAGGACAAGGGCGTCGTCGTCACGGGCGGAGGCGGTGGCATCGGAGCCGCACTCGCCCGTCGGTTCGCCGCCGAGGGAGCGCGCGTCGTCGTCAACGACCTGGACGGCGCCAAGGCGAAGGCCGTCGCCGACGAGGTGGGCGGCATCGCCGTACCGGGCGACGCCTCCGCGATCGTGCCGCAGGCCCGCGAGGCGCTCGGCGGCACGGTCGACGTGTACTGCGCCAACGCCGGACTCGGCTCCGGCGGCAGCGAGGCCGCGCCCGAGGAGGTCTGGGCCGCGGCCTGGGACGTCAACGTGATGGCGCACGTACGGGCCGCCCACGCGCTGCTGCCCGACTGGCTGGAGCGCGGCAGCGGCCGCTTCGTCTCCACGGTCTCCGCGGCCGGCCTGCTCACCATGATCGGCGCCGCGCCCTACAGCGTCACCAAGCACGGCGCGTACGCCTTCGCCGAATGGCTCTCGCTCACCTACCGCCACCGCGGAATCCAGGTCCACGCCATCTGCCCGCAGGGCGTCCGCACCGACATGCTCGCCGCCACCGGCAGCGCGGGCGACCTCGTCCTGACGCCCACCGCCATCGAACCGGACGACGTCGCCACCGCCCTCTTCACCGGCATGGCGGAGGACCGCTTCCTGATCCTGCCGCACCCCGAGGTCGCCGCCTTCTACCAGGCGCGCGCCGAGACCCCGGACAGATGGCTGAAGGGAATGAACCACCTCCAGCAGAAGTGGGAGGCGACCGCACGGTGAACCACCCCACCCCCGCCGGCTCCCTGTACGCGGCCAAGCCCTGGCTCGCCCGGCTCAACGACGCCCAGCGCGCCCCCGTGCACCCCGCCGCGTCCGTGCCCGACGCCTTCCGCGCGGCCGTCGCCCGGGCCCCCGAACACACCGCCCTCGCCTACTTCGACGGACGCCTGAGCTACCGCGAGACCGACGCCCTCAGCGACTCCGTCGCCGGGCACCTCGCCGCACGCGGTGTCGCCCGCGGCGACCGCGTCGCGATCCTCCTGCAGAACACCCCGCACTTCGTGCTCGCGCTCCTCGGCGCCTGGAAGGCGGGCGCCACGGTCGTCCCCGTCAACCCCATGTACCGGTCGGCGGAGGTCCAGCACGTCCTCGCGGACGCCGACGTGACCGCGCTGATCTGCTCCGACCGCGCCTGGGAGACGTATCTGCGCGACACGGCGGCGGGCTCGCCGGTGAGCGTCGTCCTCACCGCCTGCCAGCTCGACCTCCAGACCCGCAACGACACCCGCGTCCTCGACTTCGAGCGCCTGCCGACCGCAGCCGACGCCGACGACCTCGTGACCGTCGCGCGCCGCGGACTCCCGGCCCCCGCCGACCGGGCCGTCGGCCCCTCCGACACCGCGCTGATCAGCTACACCTCGGGCACCAGCGGCACCCCCAAGGGCGCCATGAACACGCACGGCAACATCACCTACAACGCCGAACGCCAGCGCACCGGCTCCGGCATACCGGAAGGCGCCTGCTACTTCGCGATGGCGCCGCTCTTCCACATCACCGGCATGGTCGCGCAGGTCGCCGCGTGCATCGCCAACGCGGGCACCCTCGCGCTCGCCTACCGCTTCGAGGCGGGCGTGGTCCTCGACGCCTTCGCCGAGCACCGCCCCGCCTACACCGTCGGCCCCTCCACGGCCTTCATGGCGCTCGCCGCCCACCCGTCGGTGACCCGCGCCCACTTCGACTCCTTCGCGATGATCTCCTCGGGCGGCGCGCCGCTGCCCCCGGCCCTCGTGGAGAAGTTCCGCGCCTCCTTCGGCCCCTACCTCCACAACGGCTACGGCCTCACCGAGTGCACCGCGCCCTGCGCCTCCGTGCCCCCGGGCCAGGAGGCCCCCGTCGACCCGGTCTCCGGAACCCTGGCCGTCGGCGTCCCGGGACCCGAGACCGTCGTACGCATCCTGGACGACCTCGGCCACGAGGTGCCGTTCGGCGAGCAGGGCGAGATCGTCGTCAGCGGGCCGCAGGTGGTGCCCGGCTACTGGCGGCGGCCCGACGCCACCGCCGAGACCTTCCCCGCCGGCGAACTGCACACCGGCGACATCGGGTTCATGGACCCGGCGGGCTGGCTCTACGTCGTCGACCGCAAGAAGGACATGATCAACGCGTCCGGCTTCAAGGTGTGGCCGCGCGAGGTCGAGGACGTCCTCTACACCCACCCCGCCGTGCGCGAGGCCGCCGTCGTCGGCATCCCCGACAGCTACCGGGGAGAGACCGTGAAGGCGTACGTCAGCCTCCGCCCCGGCAGCGGCACGGCACCCGACGAGCTCACCGCCTACTGCAAGGAGCGGCTGGCCGCGTACAAGTACCCGCGCGAGGTCGAGATCCTGACGGAGCTGCCGAAGACGACAAGTGGGAAGATCCTCCGACGGGAACTGCGTTCCCGGGCACAGCACAGCAAGTGACGCGAAAGGCAGGTGGCGGCAGTGGCCAGAACGACGGACGGTGACGGCACGCCCGTCCCGCAACGGCTCCTCGCCGCCGCCACCCGGCTCTTCGCCGACCAGGGCTACGACCGCACGTCGGTGCAGGAGATCGTCGAGGCGGCAGGGGTCACCAAGGGCGCGCTCTACCACTACTTCGGATCCAAGGACGACCTCCTGCACGAGGTCTACGCCCGGCTGCTCCGCGTCCAGCAGGAGCGGCTCGACGCCATCGCCGACGCGGACGCCCCGGTCACCGAGCGGGTCCGCGCCGCCGCCGCGGACGTCGTGGTCACCACCATCGACAACCTCGACGACGCGTCGATCTTCTTCCGCTCCATGCACAGCCTCAGCCCGGAGAAGAACAAGCAGGTCAGGGCCGAGCGGCGGCGCTACCACGAGCGCTTCCGGGCCCTGATCGAGGAAGGCCAGGAGTCCGGCGTCTTCGCCACGGCGACCCCGGCGGACCTGGTCGTGGACTACCACTTCGGCTCGGTCCACCACCTCTCCACCTGGTACCGGCCACAGGGCCCGCTCACCCCGCAGCAGGTCGCCGACCACCTGGCGGACCTGCTGCTGAGGGCGCTGCGGCCGTAGCGCGAGCCGGCGATGTTGTCGTGGCCACCCCCGGGCGGCCACGATGCCGCCATGAGCGCACACCCCCCTGACCCTGCCCGCCCCGGCGGTCCACCACAGCCCGACGCGTGGCAGCGGGCCGTCACCCGCTGGGCCGCCGTACTCGGCGGCGCCGCGCTGGTGCTGCTCATCGGGCTCGTGGTGCCGCTGAGCGACAGCAACCTCGGCGGCAACCTGGTGAACGCCGTGGTGGCCGGCGCGAACGTCGCCTTCGTCATCTTCACCTGGGCGGTCTTCAAGGCGGGCCAGGACCAGCTCGCCCAGCTGCGCCACGAGGCGAGCGCCCAGCACGAGGCGTGGCGCAGGGAGTACGGCAACGCCCTGGACACCTACCGCGAGGCGGTCCGCGCCCGCCTCGACCAGTCCGCGCCCCGCGTGAGCGTCACCTTCGACACCTGGACGGCGTGCCTGGTCAGCAACGGCCGTGCCACCGCGATCCGGCCCGGCACGTCCGTCCCGGAAGGACCGCCCGGCCTGGCCGTCCGCCTGGCGACCCGCTGGGTCGTCAGGAACTGGGGGACGGAACCCGTCGTGGTGCGCTACCCGCGCACGCCGTCCGGCACCTCCGGCACCGAGGACGTGCGGGTATCGCCCTCCGCCGAGCACGTCTTCCACCACGAGCACGAGCGCGCGGTGGGCGACTGGCAGTCGGAGCGGGGGCGCTGGCGGCACACCGTCGAGGTCCTCGCCGAGGACCTCGGCGGCGACGTCCTGGACACCCACACCTGGACGCGTGAGATCACCGTCTTCGACGTCGGGGAGGCCTCCCGGCTGACCCTGCGCGAACTGGACGTCGTCCGTGGCTCCGTCGCCAAGCGCCGCCGGGACTACCCGGGGCTGACGGCGGCCCCGGGCGCCTGAGCCGGCGGTGGCGGTGGCGGTGGCGGTACGGGCGCGGGCAGCGCCGCGATCACCCGGTCGATCTCGCCGCGCCGCTCCTCGCGGGCCCGGTGCGCGGCCGCCGGCACATGGCCCGCCCGGCAGCGGCGCAACAGGAGCGCGATGCGCTGCGCCGAAGCGTCCAGCCAGGAGTACCACTCGACACCCGGGATGGTCTCCTTGGCCCTCTTGAGGGCCAGCAGCTCGTCGATGACGCCGCGGTGCGCGTACCAGCACGGGATGACCGAGCTGTCCAGGTCGTGCCGCTCGATGATGTCGATGACGAAGTCCCGCAGCTGCAGCAGCTCCGCACGGCTGGCGGCGGACTCCGGCTCGGGCGGCCGCGCGGGCGGCGGCGGGGGCGGCGCTGCCGCCGCGGGCATGCGGTAGGCGGCGCGTGCCGCGTCGACGAGGCCGCGCAGCGCCGGATCGTCCTTCCAGCGCCGCAGTTCGAGCAGCTCGGGCTGGAGCCCGCCGTACAGGCAGAGCGCGGACTTGGCCGGCATCTCGCGCAGGTCGGAGCGGTCCCAGCCGCGGCGCTTGTGGCGGCGCACGTCCGACGTCGCCAGCTGCTCGTGGAGGAAGACGCCGGTGCGGGTGTCGCTGTTGCCGGGCAGGAACAGCTTGCCACGGTGGTTGTTGACGATGAGGGCGCCGCGGTTCTCGCCGTAGGCCGCGTACAGCTGGCTCATGTCGTGGAAGACGGAGATCAGCTGGATGCCGCTGCCGGCCGCCGTCGTCGCGAACGTGTCCAGGTCGTCGAGCCGGGCGATGTTCCCCGCCTCGTCGAGGCAGAGCATGAGCGGGATCTCGACGACGCCCTGGCCGTCCTCCGCGTCCGGCACGCCGTTGCGGTCGATGGTCTCGCTGACGACCTGCCGGGCCAGGGCGGTGAACAACGGCATGAACTGCCGCTGCTGGTGCGGCGGTGCGCACAGGAACAGCGTGTGGCGGCCCCCGTCGAGCAGCGTCTGCAGCGACAGCCGCCTGGTCTGGGCGCAGCGCCGGTCGACACCCTCGAAGGCGAAGGCCTCCAGGGTCGTGGCGGCCGTGGCGCAGATGGAGCTGTAGGTGGTGCTGTCGAAGTTCTCGTAGTTGATCAGCCGGCCGAGACAGCGCCGCCAGCCGCTGGACTCCGGTTCGCTCTTCAGCGGCCGCCGCCGCTCCACCAGGACGTCGACCAGTTCCGCGGCGCTGAGACCCAGCCATTCCAGTACGTCGCCCATGGTGCCGCCGGTGCGCGCCGCGGCGAACAGCAGCGGGGTGAGCAGCAGCCGCGCCTGGCTGGACCAGAAGTCACCGCTGGTGACGTCCTTGAAGTCGGTGCCGGTGGAGAGCGCCTCCGCCTGGCGCACCGCGTCGTCCCAGACCACGATCGAGTCCAGCGGGCTCCACCCCACGCAGTGCGCCGCGAACCGCTGCCCGATGGACTCGGTGAGCCCGGCCGGGTCGAAGATGAACACCTCGCCGAGCGCGCTGCGGTGTTCGAGGGTGGCGGCGACCACGTCGAACCGCACCGAGGTGACGAGGCACGGCCCGGCCCACTCCAGGACCGCGGGGATGACGACGCTCGTGGTCTTGCCGCTGCGCTGCGGGCCGAAGACGATGAGCGGCTGGAGGACCTCGCAGCGCTGGACGGCGCCGTCGGCGAGGCCCATCGCGACGCGGTGCGGATGCTCCGCGTCCCGGGCCGTGCGCAGGATGTCCGTCAAGCGAGGCTCCCGGACGTGGTGTCGAAGTCGTACCCCTCGGTGACGGAGTGGACGAACCCCCTGAGCCCGATGTCGCGGAAGAAGGAGATGTAGGCGTCGGCTCCGGCGGCGGGCTGGAGGAAGTGCTGCGTGTCGATGCGGACCCGCTCCCCGTGCGCGTTGGACCCGAAATCCGCGCCGCTGTACGCGAGTTGGAAGAACAGTCCGCTCCAGTCCGACGCCGAGGGCGCCATGACCTGCAGCTGCTGGATGATGCCCTCGTGGAACGGGTGCGTGCGGCTCACCCGGTAGTCCATGCGGCCGTAGCTGCCGAAGTCGCGGTGGTGCGGGGCACCGTCGGCGCCCCGGTCGATCCGGCCGTCGGCGCCCGGCAGCCGGATCGCGATGTTCTTCAGCATGACGTCGAGATTGCGGACCTGCCGCTGCCGCTCGCGGTGCGGGCGGAAGTTGTGGCAGACCACGTCGAAGGCGAAGGAGGCGGTGAGCAGCTTCACGCGCGGCTCGATCTCGTCCACCGACACCGTCCCGCCGTCGTTGCCCTCCAGGGTCCGGTGGAGCTCCGCGTCGAAGGCGGCGATGGCCTTGATGAGGATGCCGGGCACGGTGGGCATGAAGTGCGTGTACCAGCGGTGGAAGGTGCGCAGGGTCGACCCGGGGCGGCTGATCTGGATCCGTCCGTCACCGTGCAGGTCCAGGTCGAAGGCGTAGTCGGGGTCCCGGAACTGGAAGTTCAGCCGCTCGTCGCTGATGTTCGTCTCCAGGTTCGGGATGTTGGCGAACCGCGCCTCGATGAGCGCCTCCTCGATGGCGCCGTGCAGCCGCAGCGCCACGCGGCTCGCGTCGATGAGGTTCGCCCACCGGCCCACCCCGGAGAGGACGGCCTCGAAGGTGAACCCCCGGATGTTCCCCACGAACTCGGTGAACTCCGTGCAGAAGTCGTCCCACGTCACCTGGTTGAGATGGACGCCCGCGTAGTTGCGGTCACGCAGGGCGCGTTCGAGTTCGTCGTTCACAGATCGGGCTCCGTCACAGGCCGGTCGATGGGGGTGAGGTGCTCGGGCCGCAGCTCGAAGCTGCCGCTCTTCAACTGGCGGTGGATCGTCGACGTCACCTCGAAGCGCGTGTGCGGTGGGGCGCCGCGCGCGGGGGATCCCGCGGGGATCAGCTGGTTCGCCAGGTCGTTGAGGACGGGGAACAGCTCCTGGTGCAGGCCGCGCGCGCCGAGCCTCGACTCGGCGGCGGCCTTGGCGATCTCGGTCTGCGCCTCGGGCGCGATGTCCAGCCGGAACCCGTGCCGGCCGAAGTACTCGCGGTAGAACGTCAGCGGCGACACCTCGTCCCGCCCGAGGATCTCGCGCAGGTCCTCCGTGGCGAGCTCGTCGAACCGGATGATGATCGGCAGGCGGGCGGCGAGCTCCTCCAGGAAGCCGTACCGGTGCACGTCCTCGGGTCTGATGAGATCCCCCCAGACGGTTCCCCCGCGCTTGTGCTTGACGCTCTGGATGTTGCTGAACGCGCCGGCCGCGATGAACAGGATTCCCTGCGTGTCCAGATCGCGCGGGGTGTCGTACTCGCCGGGCGCCAGGTCGAGGCTGTCGCCCTCGATGAACTGCAGCAGCCGCCGCTGCACCGCCGCCGTGTCGTCGGTGGCCTTGGTGTAGCGCAGCTTGTCGAACTCGTCGAGGAAGACGATCCCGCGCGCCGCGACGTCCTCCGGGGCGCTGCCCCCGGACACCGGGCGGGCCCGCTTCACGAGCGACTGCAGGATGTCCTCGAGGGTGAGCGTCGTCGAACTGCCCGTGCTCACCAGGCGCGTGGAGTCGACCACCAGGCAGGGAATCCGCAGGGCGTCGGCGGCCACCTTGATGGCGTGCGTCTTGCCCGTGCCGGTCGGGCCGATGACGAGGGCGTTCGGCGGCCGGTGCTGAGGATCCGGCATGTCGAACCACGAGAAGTGCATGTCGATGAGGCGGCTCAGCGCCGTGACCGCCCGGGACTGCCCCACGACGAAGCGCTGGAGCGCCTCGTGTGCTGAATCGGTCATGTCGCCCTCCCGGCGTATGCGATGGTACGCCGGGAGGGGGACGTCAGAGGGGTTGTGCGGGAGTACGCGCGGGGCGTACGGGGCGTACGGAGCCTCAGAGGTATTTCTTCAACTCACGCCGCGCCAGCGACCGCTGATGCACCTCGTCGGGCCCGTCGGCCAGCCGCAGCGTGCGCGCCGCCGCCCACAGCTCGGCCAGCGGGAAGTCCTGGCTGACGCCGCCCGCGCCGTGCAGCTGCACCGCCCGGTCCAGGATGTCGACCACCGCGCGCGGGGTCGCGATCTTGATGGACTGGATCTCCGTGTGCGCGCCCTTGTTGCCGACGGTGTCCATCAGCCAGGCCGTCTTGAGGACGAGGAGCCGCAGCTGCTCCACGGCGACCCGCGCGTCCGCGATCCACTCCTGTACGACGCCCTGCTGGGCGAGCGGCTTCCCGAACGCCGTGCGCGCCACCGCCCGCCGGCACATCAGCTCGATGGCCCGCTCGGCCATGCCGATCAGGCGCATGCAGTGGTGGATGCGGCCGGGCCCGAGCCGCGCCTGCGCGATGGCGAAGCCGCCGCCCTCCTCGCCGATCAGGTTCGCCGCGGGGACCCGGACGTGGTCGAAGACGACCTCGGCGTGGCCGCCGTGGTAGTGGTCCTCGTACCCGTACACCCGCATGGCGCGCCGGACTTCGAGGCCCGGCGTGTCGCGCGGGACGAGCACCATTGACTGCTGGCGGCGGATGTCGGCGCCGTCAGGATCCGTCTTGCCCATCACGATGAAGATCTCGCAGTCCGGGTTCATCGCCCCGGATATGTACCACTTGCGACCGGTGATGACGTACTCGGAGCCGTCGGCGGAGCGCTCGATGCGCGTGGTGATGTTCGTGGCGTCCGAGGAGGCCACCTCCGGCTCGGTCATCGCGAACGCCGAGCGGATCTCACCGGCGAGCAGCGGCTCCAGCCACCGCTTCTTCTGCTCCTCGCTGCCGAACTGGGCGAGCACCTCCATGTTGCCGGTGTCCGGGGCCGCGCAGTTCAGGGCGGTGGGCGCCAACTGCGGGGAGCGCCCGGTGATCTCGGCGAGCGGCGCGTACTGGAGGTTGGTGAGGCCCGCGCCGTGTTCCGCGTCGGGCAAGAAGAGGTTCCACAGGCCCTGCCTGCGGGCCGCCGCCTTCAGCTCCTCGACCACGGCGGGCGTGTCCCAGGGCGAGGCCAGCGCCGCGCGCTGCTCGTCCGCGACCGCCTCGGCCGGGTACACGTGCTCGTCCATGAAGGCGAGCAGCCTGGCGCGCAGCTCTTCGGTGCGGGCGTCGAATGCGAAGTCCACGGGGGTCAGCCTTCCTGGAGGGTGGTCAGGCCGTGCTCGATGAACACGGGCACCAGCTCGCCGATCCGGTCGAAGCCCGCACCGACCGTCTGGCCCAGCGTGTAGCGGTAGTGGATGCCCTCCAGGATCACGGCGAGCTTGAACCACGCGAACGCCGTGTACCAGGAGACGGCCGACACGTCGCGCCCCGAGCGCGCGGCGTACCGCTCGATCAGCTCGGCCGGGTCGGGGTGGCCCGGCGCGCCCGCCGTGGTGCTGACGGGGGAGTCGGGCACCTCCAGTCTCGCGCTGTACATCGCGAGCAGGCCCAGGTCGGTGAGCGGGTCCCCGAGCGTCGACATCTCCCAGTCGAGGATGGCCCTGATCCGGTCGTCGTCGCCGATCAGGACGTTGTCCAGGCGGTAGTCGCCGTGGATGACGGCCGGCGCGGGGGAGTCGGGCAGCGAGCGGCCGAGCGCGGCGTGCAGCTCGTCGATGCCGGCGAGCTCGCGGTTGCGGGAGGCGTCGAGCTGCTTGCCCCAGCGGCGCAGCTGCCGGTCCAGGAACCCTTCGGGCCGCCCGAAGTCAGCGAGCCCGACCGCCGCCGGGTCCACGGCGTGCAGGTCGACGAGGGTGTCGACGAGGCCGAGCACCGCGTCGCGGGTGCGCTCGGGCCCGAGCGGCGCGAGCTCCTCTGCGGTGCGGTACGGCGTCCCGTCGACGAACTCCATCACGTAGAAGGACGACCCGATGACGGTGTCGTCCTCGCAGAGCAGCACGGGGGCGGGCACCGGCACATCCGTGGGGTGCAGCGCCTCGATCACCCGGAACTCGCGCTTCATGTCGTGCGCGGTGGCGAGGACGTGGCCCAGCGGAGGCCGGCGGACCACCCAGCGGGAGGCGCCGTCGGTGACGGCGTAGGTGAGGTTGGAGCGGCCGCCCTCGATCAGCCGCGCGGTGAGCGGCCCGCCGACCAGGCCGGGCCGCTCGCGGTCGAGGTGTCCGCGCAACTGGTCGAGGTCGAGGCCCGGCGGATGGACTGAGCTCATGCTTCGCTCCTGATCGGCGTGGCGGTGGCGTGCCACCCCATGATGCCGACCAGTCGGTATGCCGTCCAGAGGTCACCGCGCCCCATAAGTGGCGCGGGGAACTGCGCGACCAGCCCCCTGCGGCCCGCAGGCGCCCCGCAGGCCCCGGCGGACTACTCAGTGATCGTCCCAGTGTCCCTCGTGCTCGGCATGCCGATGACCGTCATGGAGATAGTCCACGTGGTCCCCGTGCAGGACGGAGTCATGCCCGCAGCCGTCCCCGTGCCGGTGCTCATGCCCCTGGTGGGCCACGTGGCCCACCGGCTCGCACTCGTCGTAGTGGTCGGTGTGCCGCCGGTGCAGATGGCCGTCGTGCGCGTAGTCGACGTGGTCGCCGTGCGGCACCTCGGGGTGGCCGCAGGCCGGACCGTGGATGTGGTCGTGCACGGGGTGTTCGTGGTGGAGCGTGGTCATGACGCGCACCTTCTGTGACTTCCGGGGGAGGGATCGCCCTCTGTTGACCCTCTCAGGCTAGCCTCTGATGCCCCATTAATGCCGTTATGCCAGGCTTGTCGATGTTTCCCTGACCTCCGCGAAGGCGACCCCTAAAGGCGACCCCATGAAGGCGATCAGCTACCGCAGCTACGGCGGGCCCGAAGTCCTCGAGTACGGAGAGGTGCGCGACCCCAAGGTCGGCCCCGACTCCGTCCTGGTGAAGGTGCGTGCCGCCGCCGTGAACCCCGTCGACTGGAAGTGCCGCGAGGGCCACCTCGACGGCCTCCTGGAACCGGTCTTCCCCGTGATCCCGGGCTGGGACGTCTCCGGTGTCGTCGTCCAACCCGGCGCCTCCGCACCGGAGTTCGCCGTCGGCGACGAGGTCATCGGCTATGTGCGCGAGGACTTCCTCTCCCGCGGCACCTTCGCCGAGTACGTCGCGGCCCCCGTCCGCACCCTCGCCCGCAAGCCGCGCAATCTCACCTTCGAGGAGGCCGCGGGCCTGCCGCTGGCGGGCCTCACCGCCTACCAGGTCATCGACCAGGCGCTGGCGGTGACCGAGGGGGACGTGGTCCTCGTGCACGCGGCGGCCGGCGGCGTCGGCTCGATCGCGGTGCAGCTCGCCCGGCACGCGGGCGCCCGCGTCATCGGCACCGCGAGCGAGCGCAACCACGACTACCTGCGGGAGCTCGGCGCCGAGCCGGTCACGTACGGGGAAGGGCTCGTCGAACGGGTCCGCGCGCTCGCCGAGGAGGGGGTCGACGCGGCCTTCGACACGATCGGCGGCGACACGCTCAGGGCGTCCGCGGAACTCCTCGCGCCCGGCGGCCGGCTGGCGTCCATCGCGGACGGCGAGGTGATCGGCCTGGGCGGCCACTACTGCTTCGTACGGCCCGTCGCCGCCGACCTCCAGCGCCTGTCCGAGCTCGCGGAACAGGACGTCGTGACCGTCCACGTGGACGAGACGTTCCCGCTGGAACGGGCGGCCGACGCGCACCGGCGCAGCGCCGAGGGGCGCACCCGCGGCAAGATCGTGGTGACGGTGGACGGGGAGGACTGAGGGCCCTCTTCGGCTGATCCTCAGACGAGCATCAGCGCCGCGCACACCGCGAGCGCGAACGTGCACAGGGCCGCCGCCCACGCCGACCGGAACGCCAGCGTCCGTGGCTGGTGCGACGCCAGGGCGACCATCCTGCGGTGCGCCACGACGAGGAAACCGAGCCAGAGCAGCAGACAGACCGCGCAGGCCAGCACGCCCACCGCCGTGGTCCCCTCGTGCAGCACCGCGCGGGCGGCGAGCACCGCGGCGACGGTGCACGACAGGGTGGTGCGCCGCCAGGCGAGCCGGGTGCGCTCCGGCTGCAGGCCGGGGTCACGGAGCTGAGCGTCACCGGGCGCCGTCACCCCTCCCACCCGAAGAGGACGACCACCACCATGGCGAGCGCGACCACCGCGACCGCCAGGCTCAGCACGGTCGGGAAGCGGCCGGTCGGCAGGTCCTCGCCGCGCCGCATGGCGCGTTCGCAGCGCACCCAGTGGTTCACCGCGCGCAGTGAGCACAGGACACCCGCGGCGAGCAGCGCGAGCGCGAGTCCGATCCGCCAGCCCCACCGTAGGTCCGGCAGGAACTGGTCGACGGCGAAGCCGCCCCCGATGAGCGCGAGCGCGGTGCGCAGCCAGGCCAGGAAGGTGCGTTCGTTGGCGAGCGAGAAGCGGTAGTCGGGGGTGTCGCCCTCCTCGCGGATGCGCTCCGGGGCGAACCACAGGCGCAGATTCTGTACGAAGTTGCTCACGGCCGCACCCTAAGCCGCGGTGATCAGCTCGCGCGAAAGGCCCGCAGGCGGTGGTAGGCGGCGAGCCCGTCCGGCACCCACTCCCATGCGTCGAGCCGCCGCTCCAGCTCGTCCTCGGCGATGAAGGCGTGCCAGGCGACCTCTTCGGCCTGGGGGTCCACCGGCAGGTCGCAGCGGACTTCATAGACGTACGACCACCAGGACTTCCCGGTGCCGTCGTCGTACAGGAACTTGAACAGCGGGGCGGGGCGCGGGAGCCCCTGGACGCCGAGCTCCTCCTCCGCCTCGCGCAGCGCCGCGTCGTCGCACGACTCGCCCGCCCCGACCACGCCGCCCACGAACATGTCGTACAGCGAGGGGAAGACCAGTTTGGTGGGGGTGCGGCGGTGCACGAAGACGTGGCCCTCCGCGTCCCGCGCCAGGATGAAGGCGCAACGGTGGCGCAGGCCGCGCGCGTACGCCTCACCGCGCGGGGCCGCACCGACCACGTCGTCGTTCTCGTCGACGATAGTGATCATCTCTTCGCGGGGGTCGGGCACGGGTGCGCTGTTCTCCGTCATGGCACCATCCAACCCCACACCGTTCCGGAGACCGGGCGGCGTATTCACTGCCCCATGACGTACTTCACGGTGGGGCCGGCCGTCCAGCCGCCGTCGACGGCCAGCTCGGCGCCGGTCACGTAGGACGCCGCGTCGGAGAGCAGGAAGACCATCGCGCCCGCGATCTCGTGCGCCTCACCGACCCGGCCCATCGGGGTGTTGGGGTACTTGCCCTCGCCCTGTTCGATGCCGACCTGGGCGGTCATCGGGGTGTACGTCATGCCGGGGTGGACGGAGTTGACGCGGATCCGGGCCGTGCCGAGCTCCACCGCGCCGATCTTGGTGAGGCCGCGCACGCCCCACTTCGACGCGCCGTATCCGGCGGTGAGGGCGAGGCCCATCAGGCCCGCCGCGGAGGAGATGTTGACAATGGAGCCGCCCCCGGCCTCCTTCATGGCGGGCACGACGGTCTTCATGCCGATGAACACGCCGGTGAGGTTGATGTCGAGGACCTTGCGGAAGTGCTCGACGGACTCGGACTCCAGGAACTGGCCGGTGGATATGCCGGCGTTGTTCACCAGGCCGTGGAGCGCGCCGAACTCGGTGACCGCGAGGTCGGTGACGCGCTGCCAGTCCTCCTCGGACGTCACGTCGTGGTGCGCGAAGCGGGCCCGCTCGCCGAGCTCGGCGGCGGTGGCTTCGCCCTCCTCGTCGAGCACGTCGGTCAGGACGACGTTGGCTCCGGCGGCGACGGCCTGGCGGGCGGCCTCGGCGCCGAGCCCGCGGGCGGCGCCGGTGATGAGAACGGTCCTGCCGGTGAGGTCGTACGTGGTCATGAGCTCTCTCCAAGGGTGGGTCGGGGCGCCCGCAGCAGCGCCGCGGTGGTCTCGACGAGGTCGGCGAGGAAGACGTCCTCGCCGGTCAGGGGGGTGGTGCCGGCCAGGTACTGACGGGCGCGGTCGCCGAGGGCGGCGCCGATCAGGGTGAGCGCGAGGTCGATCCGCTCCAGGCGCACCGGCTCCGGCAGGACGGGGGCGAGGTGCTCCTCCAGCCGCCCGATCAGCGTCCAGTAGACGGTGCCGTCGATGGTGGGGTGCGGGGTGCGGGTGCGCACCCCGCTCTCGTGGCTGAGCTGGGCGGAGATGCGCAGACAGCGCCGTCCGCGCTCGGTGCGCAACTCGCCGGCCTCGGTGTTCACCAGGGCGGTCAGCAGTCCGCGCAGGTCCGCCGCGGCGCTCCCGGCGCGCTCCAGCTCGGCGGCGAGGACCCGTTCGGTGCGCTGCTGGCGCGCGGCCATCACGGCGTCGAGGAGACCGCCGCGGGAACCGAAGTGGTACTGCACCGCGGAGGGGTTGCTCTGGCCCGCGAGCCGGACGATGTCCCGCAGCTGGGCGCCGTCCACGCCCTGGGCGGCGAAGACCTCCTCGCCGGCGCGGATGAGCTTCTCCCGGGTCTCCGGGCCCGATGTCCTTGCCATGAGCGCATGTTAATGCTGGCCATTATTAAAAGCGAGCGGCGTTTCCCGTCCGCTCCCGGTTGACGGGCGTCACGCCGCTGCCGAGGATTCGACCTGGGCGGGACATGACCCACCAGTAACGTCGCGGGACCTTGTCGAGGAGGACGACCTCTATGGCGTACGACGCAGATGTGATCGTGATCGGGGCAGGGCTCGCCGGACTGGCGGCGACCGCGGAGCTCGTCGACGCGGGCCGCCGGGTCATCCTCCTGGACCAGGAACCCGAGCGGTCGCTCGGCGGCCAGGCGCACTGGTCCTTCGGCGGCCTCTTCTTCGTGAACTCGCCCGAGCAGCGGCGGATGCGGATCAAGGACTCGCACGCGCTCGCCCTCCAGGACTGGCTGGGGACGGCGGCCTTCGACCGGCCGGAGGACCACTGGCCGCGCAAGTGGGCCGAGGCGTACGTCGACTTCGCCGCCGGTGAGAAGCGGCCCTGGCTGCACGCGCAGGGCGTCAGGTTCTTCCCCGTCGTCGGCTGGGCCGAGCGCGGCGGTTACGACGCACAGGGCCACGGAAATTCCGTGCCGCGCTTCCACATCACCTGGGGCACGGGCCCGGGACTGCTCGCGCCCTTCGTACGGCGGGTGCGCGACGGGGTGGCGCGCGGCCTCGTCGAGCTCAAGTGCCGGCACCGCGTCACCGGGCTCTCGCGCAGCGCGGGCAGCGTCGACACGGTCAGCGGCGAGGTCCTGGAGCCGTCGGCCGTCGAGCGGGGCAGGGCCAGCAGCCGGGTGGTGACCGGGAGCTTCGAACTCCGCGCCCAGGCGGTGATCGTCACCTCCGGCGGCATCGGCGGCAACCACGACCTCGTACGCGCCAACTGGCCCGAGCGGCTCGGCACCCCGCCCCAGAAGATGATCTCCGGCGTCCCCGCGCACGTGGACGGCAAGATGCTCGGCATCGCGGAGGACGCCGGGGCGCGCCTCATCAACCGCGACCGCATGTGGCACTACACCGAGGGCATCGAGAACTGGAACCCCATCTGGGAGCGGCACGGCATCCGCATCCTGCCGGGCCCCTCGTCGCTGTGGCTGGACGCGCGCGGCCGGCGCCTTCCCGTGCCGCTCTTCCCCGGCTTCGACACGCTCGGCACCCTCGACCACATCATGAAGACCGGTTACGACTACACGTGGTTCGTGCTCAACCAGCGCGTCATCGGCAAGGAGTTCACCCTTAGCGGCTCGGAGCAGAACCCCGACCTGACCGGCAAGTCGGTGCGCGGCGTCGTCGACCGGGCCCGGTCCGAAGTGCCGGGCCCCGTCAAGGCGTTCATGGACCACGGCGTCGACTTCGTCGTCGAGAAGGACCTCGGCGCCCTCGTGCGCGGCATGAACGCGCTCACCAAGGAGCCGCTCATCGACGAGGACGACCTGCACCGCACCATCGCCGCCCGCGACCGCGAGATCGCCAACCCCTTCACCAAGGACCTCCAGATCACGGCCATCCGCGGCGCCCGCAAGTTCCTCGGCGACCGCCTCATCCGCGCCGCCGCCCCGCACCGCATCCTCGACCCCAAGGCCGGACCCCTCGTCGCCGTCCGCCTCAACATCCTCACCCGCAAGACCCTCGGCGGCCTGGAGACCGACCTCTCCTCCCGCGTCCTGACCGAGGGCGGCGAGCCCCTGCCGGGCGTCTACGCGGCCGGGGAGGCCGCCGGATTCGGCGGCGGGGGAGTGCACGGCTACCGCTCCCTCGAAGGCACCTTCCTCGGCGGCTGCCTCTTCTCGGGCCGCACGGCGGGCCGCGCCGCCGCCCGCGCGGTGAACTGACTGGTGGCGGGCGAAGTCTGCGGATTTTGAAATGAGTTGGTGAAGAGCCGGTCACCACCGGGCCTTGACGTGGAGCGGTGCCTACCGCTTTGCTGTGCGTGATCATCCGCTCGCAAGCCGCGCCGGGGAGGACGTCCCGCGGTGTCACCACCCCCACCCCCACTGGGCCGCTCCCGCAAGAAGACCGCGGGGCACGCCTTCGACGCCGCACTCGACGACGCCGCTCTCGTCACCGCCCGTGCGGCACTGGCGCAGGGCCGCTGGACCGAGGTCCGCGCGCTGCTCGCCGCCACCGGCGACGACTGGGACCGCAGGGGACACCGCTTCGACGTGCTCAGCCAGGAGCCGACCACCGCCGCGTGGGCACGCGACTGGCAGCTCGCCGAGCCCGAGAGCCACGACGCCGAGGTGCTCCTCGCCTTCGCCGCCGTGCACAAGGCGCTGCGCGGCAAGGAGCGTTCGGACAAGGTGCGGGCCCGCTGCCGCGACGCCGCCGCACGCGTCCCCGCCGACCCGACGCCCGTCCTCGCGCTCCTCATCCTCGAACGCTCACTGGGCCACGAGGAGGACGTCGTACGCCTCTTCGACGAGATCCGGCACCGCCACCCCGAACACCACCACGCCCACCACCTGATGGTCGCCCGGCTCGCCGAGCGGCGCCCCGGCGCGGGCCAGGACCCGATGCACGAGGTGTACGACTTCGCGGCCTGGGCCGCCGAACAGGCGCCCGCCGACTCACCGCTGGCCGTGCTGCCCGTCGTCGCCCACGCCGAGCGCTACCGCGTCCTCGCCGCCGCAGGCCTGGAACCGCCCGACCCCGCCGCGTCAGGCCACTGGGTCGGCCGGCGCGCCCGCGGCGTCATGAAGGCCGCCTTCGACTGGTGGCTGGAGTGGGAGACGCCCGACGAGCCGGGCCACCCGCGCCACCACATCGACCTCAACTTCCTTGCCCACGCGAAGTCCTGCGAGGGCAGGGCGGCCGAAGCCGCCGCGCTCTTCCACCGCATCGGACGGTACGCGACGCCGGCCCCCTGGTCGTACCCGGACCGCGACCCGTACGCGGCGTTCACCGCCGCGCGGGCCGCCGCGTTCGGCGCGGCCTGACAGCACACCCTCCGGAAGTACGCCCGCTGAAAGCACGCCCCCGATCAGTACCCCCGAAAGGACAACCGCGCCATGGCGACGGGAAGTTCAAGCCCGAGCGGCACCAGATCCCCCAGTGAACCGACGGGTGACACCGGGATCAGCACGTACAAGGGACAGGAGCAGGCGCTGCGCGCGGGCCGGCTCGGCACGGCAGGACTGCTGCTCTCCGTGCTCGCCGCGACCGGCCCCCTGATGGTCGTCGCCGGCGTCATGCCCACCACGTACGGCGTGATGGGCATCGTCGGACAGCCGCTGCTCTTCCTCATCCTCGGCGTCGTCCTCGCCCTCTTCAGCCTCGGATACGCCGAGATGAGCCGGCACGTCCACAACGCCGGCGCGTTCTACGCGTACATATCCCGCGGCCTCGGCGGCACCGCCGGCGCGGGCGCCGCACTGGTCGCGCTCGTCGCCTACAGCGCCCTCCAGGCCGGCCTGTACGGACTGCTCGGCTTCGAGGTGTCCGGGCTCCTCCAGACGTACTTCGACGTCGAGGTCGCCTGGTGGATCCCCGCGCTGATCACCGTCGCTCTCGTCGGCGTCCTCGCCTGGCTGAAGATCGACCTCAACGCGCGCGTGCTCGGCGTCCTGCTCCTCATCGAGGTGGCGCTCGTCGTCATCTTCGACATCGCCGCCGTCGTCGACCCGGCCAAGGAGGGCCTGTCGCTGCACGCCTTCAACCCGGACACGCTCACCGGCGCGGGCGTCGCCACCTCGCTCTGCTTCTGCATCGCGGCCTTCACCGGCTTCGAGCAGGCCCCCGTGTACGCCGAGGAGACCAGCCGCCCGCACGTCGTCGTCGCCCGCGTGATGTTCTTCGCGGTGGGCTTCGTCGCCGTCTTCTTCGCGCTGAGCTCCTGGGCGCTCACCGTCGCCGCCGGCCCCTCCGGCATCGTCCCCGCGGCACAGGAACAGAGCGCCGGACTGCTCTTCGGCCTCACCGAGTCCCGGCTCGGCGGCACCTTCACCGACGTGCTCCACGTCCTCTTCGTGACCGGCATGTTCGCCGCGATCCTCAGCTTCCACAACGTCGTCGCGCGGTACGCGTTCGCGATGGGCCGCGAGGGGCTGCTGCCCGCCGCGTTCGGCCGCACCAACACCGCCACCGGCGCGCCCGGCACCGGCTCGCTGCTCCAGACCGTGATCTCCGTCGTGGTCGTGATCGGCTTCGCCGTCGCCGACGACGGCAAGGCGGGCGACCCGACGGCGCCCGTACTGCACCTGTTCACCTGGGGCGGCAACATCGGGGCGCTCGGCGTGATCCTGCTGATGGCCACGGCGTCCGTCGCCGTCATCGTCTTCTTCGCCCGCCGCGGCGCCGCACGCGCCCAGGCCTGGCGCATCGCCGCGTCCGCGCTCGCCACGGTCGGACTGCTCGTCATCGCCGGCTACACCGTCAAGGACTTCGACGTCCTCGTCGGCGCGGGCGAGGGCTCCGCGCTCAGCTGGGTGCTGCCCGGCATCATCTTCGCCGCGGCGGTGATCGGCGTGCTCTACGGCCTGATTCTGCGCTCCCGGAACCCGGGGGCGCATGCGCGGATCGGCCTCGGGAACGAGGCGTTCCAGCTTGAAAAAGCATCTGAGGGCACGGAACTGTGAGAAACGCCGGAGGGGCTGACAGAGTCAGCCCCTCCGGCGTTTGAGGAGCGGGGTCTGGGGCGGAGCCCCAGGAGACGGCGCGCTAGATGATCAACGACAGGAGCAGCACCAGGCCCCCCGCCACCACGGAGATGATCGTCTCCATGACGGACCACGTCTTGATCGTCTGGCCGACGTCCAGGCCGAAGTACTCCTTGACCAGCCAGAACCCCGCGTCGTTGACGTGCGAGAAGAAGAGCGAACCCGCACCGATCGCGAGCACGAGCAGCGCCGTGTGCGAGGTCGACATGTCGGCGGCGAGCGGCGCCACCAGACCCGCCGCGGAGATCGTCGCGACCGTCGCGGAACCCGTCGCGAGGCGGATGGCCACCGCGATCAGCCAGGCCAGGAGCAGCGCCGGGATCGACCAGTCCTTGGAGAAGTCCAGGATCATCTGGCCCACGCCGACGTCGATGAGCGTCTGCTTGAAGCCGCCGCCCGCGCCCACGATCATCAGCACACCCGCGATGGGGGCGAGCGACTTCTCGACGGTCGTGGAGAGCCGGTCCTTGGTGAACCCGGCCGCCCGGCCCAGCGTGAACATGCCGACGATGACCGCCGCGAGCAGCGCGATCAGCGGCGACCCGATGACGTCGAAGACCCGCTGCACGGTGGTCTCGGGGTCGTCGACCACGATGTCCACCAGCGCCTTGGCCAGCATCAGCACGACGGGCAGCAGCACGGTCGCCACCGTCACGCCGAAGCCGGGACGCTTGTCCAGGTCCTCCGACGGACGCTGCGGGATCATCTTCTCGGGGGCGGGTACGTCCACCCAGCGGGCCGCGACCTTCGAGAACAGCGGGCCCGCGATGATCACCGTCGGGATGGCGACGAGGACGCCGAGCGCGAGCGTCACGCCGAGGTTGGCCTTGACCGCGTCGATCGCGACGAGCGGGCCGGGGTGCGGCGGGATGAGTCCGTGCATCACGGAGAGTCCGGCGAGCGCCGGGATGCCGATCCGCATCAGCGAGTAGTTGCCGCGCTTGGCGACCATCAGGACGACCGGGATCAGCAGCACGATGCCGACCTCGAAGAAGAGCGGCAGACCGATCACCGAGGCGATGAGGACCATCGCCCAGGGCATCGCGCGCCCGCCCGCCTTGGCGAGGATCGTGTCGACGATCTGGTCGGCGCCGCCGGAGTCGGCGAGCAGCTTGCCGAGGATCGCGCCGAGCGCGATGAGCACACCGACGCCCGCGACGGTCGAGCCGAGCCCGCCGGTGAAGCTGGTGATGGCCTTGTCGAGCGGGGCGCCCGCGAACGCGCCGAGCGCGAGCGACCCGACGGTCAGCGCGAGGAACGCGTGCAGCTTGAACTTGGTGATGAGCAGGACGATGACGGCGATGCCCGCGAGGACGGCGATCCCCAGCTGGGCATGGCCCGCCGAGGTGATCGGCTCGACGGACTCCGCTGCCAACATCTCGACGCTGAGATGGGTCACGGTGGCTTCCTTGGACGTGATGGGAACGTGCCCCGTAAGGGGCGCGGGGAACTGCGCGACCAGCCACGGGCGGCCCGCAGACAAAGTGCTTAGTCGAGGCCTCGCAAGGCTTCGAAGGCCCGGTCGGCGATCTCCTCAGGGCTTCCGGCGACGTCGACGGCGACACCCGCCTCGTCCGCCCCGAGAGGCTGCAACGTGGCGAACTGCGAATCCAGCAACGCCGTAGGCATGAAGTGCCCCTGCCGATGCGACATCCGGTCCTCGATGAGGGCCCGGTCACCGGTGAGGTGCACGAAGACGACGTCGGGAGCGGCCGCCCGGAGCCGGTCCCGATAGCTCCGCTTCAGCGCCGAGCTGCTGACGACCCCGCCGAGGCCGGCCCGCCCGTGCGCCCAGGCGCCGATGGCGTCGAGCCAGGGCCACCGGTCGTCGTCGGTGAGCGGCGTGCCGGAGGACATCTTCGAGATGTTCTCCGCCGGGTGGAAGTCGTCGCCCTCGGCGTAGGGAACGCCGAGCCGGTCCGCGAGCAGGGGGCCGATCGTGGTCTTGCCGGTCCCTGCCACGCCCATGACTACGACGACGTGGGGGGTGCGCCGTTCCTGCATCGCGTACTGCCTCGCTGTCTTCATCGACATCGGTCGGTTGTTCACGTCACTGAAACTCATTAGGTCAGACGAATTCAAGAGTCTGTGACATAAAAGTCTGACTTATTGTTCACGCGCCGGCCCTCGTAGGCTTCCGTCATGACCGCACACGCCCGAGGGCTGCACTCCCGCGTACTGGAAAGCCTCGGGCCCGCCATCACCGCCGGCGAGTACCCGCCGGGCAGCGTGTTGCGCACAGACGAGCTGGGGCAGCGCTTCGAGGTGTCACGCTCCGTGATGCGGGAGGCGGTCCGGGTCCTGGAGTCCATGCACCTCGTCGAGTCCCGCCGCCGCGTCGGCGTGACCGTACTGCCCACCGAGCAGTGGAACGTCTACGACCCGCAGGTCATCCGGTGGCGTCTGGCCGGTGCCGACCGGCCCCGGCAGCTGCGCTCGCTGACCGTCCTGCGGTCGGCGGTCGAGCCGGTCGCCGCGGGGCTCGCCGCGCGGTACGCCACGGCCGCCCAGTGCGCGGAGCTCACCGAGTGCGCCCTCGGGATGGTCGCCCACTCGCGCGGACACCAGCTGGAGGGCTACCTCAAGCATGATGTCGCCTTCCACCGGGTGATCCTCAACGCGTCCGGCAACGAGATGTTCGCCCGGCTCGGCGACGTCGTCGCCGAGGTCCTGACGGGACGTACCGCACACCAGGTGATGTTCGAGGACCCCGACCCGCCCGCCGTCACCCTGCACGTCCAGGTCGCCGAGGCGGTCAGGGAGGGCGACGCGGTCCGCGCGGAGGCCCTGACGCGGGAGATCGCCCTCGGCGCCCTGGAGGAGCTGGACATCCTCGCGCCCTGAGAGCCGGTCCCGGTGGCGGTCGGCGACAATGGGCACCATGTCCCGACGTGCCGCCCCGCGCCCCGCCGCCACGCCCTGCCCCTGCGGGCACCCGCTGCCGTACGAGAAGTGCTGCGGCAGGCTGCACCGCGGCGAGACCGCCGCGGCCACCCCCGAGGAGCTGATGCGCTCCCGCTACAGCGCCTTCGCCGTACGGGACGAGGGCTACCTGCTCCGCACCTGGCACCCCCGCACCAGGCCCCCGCGCGTCGAGTTCGACCCGGCGCTGCGCTGGGTGGGCCTGGACATCGAGGAGACCACGGAGGGCACGGCGTTCCACAGCACCGGCACGGTCACCTTCCGGGCCCGCTACACCGACAGCGGCCGCCCGGACTCCCTGCACGAGAAGAGCCGGTTCGAGCGCGTCGACGGGGCGTGGGTGTACGTCGACGGCACCTTCATCGACTAGGCCGTACTGTCATCACCGAGCGGCGCCCCTCACAGCACGTCCCCGAACTCGCTCAACACCCCCGGTGGCGTCAGCGCGTTGACGTAATGCCCCGGCCCATGATCCTCGAACGAATACGTGAACGGGATCGTCCGGGTCAGCGCGAGGCGGGCCGCGAAGAACGCCAGCGGCGCCACCACGGCGAGCCCCGCGAGACTGTCCATCTGCGGGTAGTGCAGGCCGGGGTCGCTCACCTCGGCCCAGCCGCCGGCCCGCGGCCCCCGCGCCAGCTCGGACAGTGAACGCCCGGCGGCCCGCGCCCTGCGGCCCGCCATCCGGCGCAGCTGCCCGCGCAGCAGGTCGCCGGGGAGCGAGACCGCGTCGATCGCCGTCTCCGCCGCGAAGGCGAGCGTCCCCTCCGCCACCCCGCGCGGCCTGCGGTAGTGCAGCTCGCGGCCGAAGGGGGCGTACGGTCCGACGGGCCGCGGCGGCAGCGCGGGCACCACGTCGCGGTCGAAGATGTAGCGCAGCAGCCGGTCCCGCAGCACGTACTCGCCCCGGTGGTCGGTGGCCCGCGTGCAGGCGTCGGCGAACTCGGGGCCGCCGAGCAGCGGCTGGCCGAAGGTGTAGACGGCCCGCAGCCGTTCGGCGATGGTGTGGTAGCGCGGCTCGTGGGCCAGGACGACGCCCATCAGCGCGGCCATCGCCCCGCCGAGGCTGTGCCCGGTGATGTACAGCGCCTCCATGCCGTCGCCGCGTACGCCCTTCTCCTCCGGGTCGACGGACTCGCCGCGCGCCGCCCGGTCGAGGGCCTGCATGATCAGGTGGCGGGTGGCGCGCATGTTGCGGTAGAAGCCCGCGTGGACCTGGTGGCGGTCGCCCGCGAGGTCGACGGAGAGCGTCTCGGGGCGCACGTCGGCGTCGGTGAGGATGCTGATGATGTCCTCGGGCTGGGTGCCGCGGTAGCAGAGGATCACCACCCGCCGGTCCTTGTCCTGGATCAGATACGCGGCCGACGCGATGTACATGGCGTCCACCCGCTGCTCGAAGACGCGGCAGCGGTTCTCCTCCAGGCCGAGCCTGGACATGATCATGGCGACGGTACGCGGGTCGCCGACCCGCCCGGCACCTGCGTACGCGTACGCGGCGCACGTCGCCATCGTGTGCGGGACGGGCCCCTCGGTCTCCGGCAGTCCCTTGTCCGCGGCCAGCAGGTCCACCAGGTCCCGGTGCACGGGGAAGGCCGGGTGCCCCGGCGCGCCCTCCGTGGGCTCCTTGAACGGGCGCAGCTCCGCGAAGCTCGGCCCTCTGGCGAAGTCGTCCCGCATGGCGTTCCCCCACAACGAGCGGCAGCTGCACCGGAGTTGCGAGCACACCACCGGCCCGGCACACCGTCAACTCGGCGGCGCCGCGGCGATCGGCACCCGACGGGACTTGGCCATCGCGTGCGGTCCGCGCGTGGGACTGGTGGGAACGGAGACGCACACGGGGTGTGAACGGAACACCCACCGTCGCCCGCCGCACCCGGAAGCACCCCGCCCACGGGCCCAAACGCCCTGGCCCGCCCGCCAGTTCGACACGCACGGGCCACCGCGCACATAGGCGGGAACCCTCGCTGCGGCCGACCGGTGCCGCCAGTAGCGTCTGCCTGCCCCGTGCGAAGGAACGTGCGAAGGAAGAGGCGCCCGATGGCCGACACCGGACAGCACCAGCAGAGTCACGAGCGCTACATGGGCGGCAGCCCGGAAGCGGAGCGACGGCTCTTCGAGCGACTGGCCAAGGAACTGATGAAGGTCCAGGAGAAGAACCGGCGCGCGGCCAAGGCCGCGGACATCGGACGCGTCCAGCACGAGAAGGCCGCCCTCGGCGTGGAGAACGCCCGCCTGCGCTTCCACGACGACCTGCCCGACGCGCTGCGCAGCGGCTTCGCGCAGCCCGGCGCCGAGTACGCGGCAACCGTACGGCTCTCCAACGCGGGCGGCATCCGGCAGGCCGACGGCGCCCCCGACCTGCGGGGCGCCGCCGTGCGCGTGGCCGTCTCCGCCGAGGAGCACCACGACCTGCTCGCCACCAACCACCCGGTCTCGCACGCCCGCGACGCCCGCGAGTTCGTCGCCTTCGCCAAGGCCATGGCGGGCGCGACGACCCGGCTGCGGAAGGCCGCCGCGCTCTTCGTCAAGCTCCCGCTCACCGTCGGCCTCGCCACCGCCACCCGGATGCGCCGCAACGTGCAGGCCGCCACCCGGCACACCGTGCACAGCCTCGCCGGCGAGACGTACTGGAGCCGCAGCGCCATCCTGTGGGGCGAGGCAGGACCGGTCCGCTACCTGCTGCGCCCCACGGGCGCCGCCGGCGCCGCCAAGTCCGACCCCGGGCGCCGCGACCCGCAGTACCTGCGCCGCGAGCTGGAGACCCGGCTCGCCCGGCAGGACATCACCTTCGAACTGTGCCTGCAGCGGTACGTCGACGAACGCCGCACCCCCGTCGAGGACGGCTCGGTGGAGTGGCTCGAGTCCGTCGCCCCCGCCGTGCCCGTGGCCACCCTCACCATCCCGAGCCAGGACCTCGACACCGCGGAGGCGCGCGCCGCGGGCGGCCGTGTGGAGGTGATGGGCTTCAACCCGTGGTTCACCACCGAGGAGTTCCGCCCGCTCGGCAACCTCAACCGGGCCCGCAAGGCGGCGTACGAGGCGAGCGCCGCCCACCGGCACGGCCTGCGTTTCGTCACCGGCGAACCGCTGCGCAACCAGGTGCTCGGCGCGCCCGTCGGCGCGGCCCTCCGGCTCCTGAACCGCTCCGTGCCGTGGCACAGGCTGCCGGTGCAGGTGAGCCTGCTCAACCTCGTCTTCCTCCGCAAGGCGCTGCGCCGCCTCAACCTCATCGACACCGACGTGCACGAGGCGCCGCCGAAGGTGATGCCCGTGCCCGCCCCGGTCGACGAGCGGCTGCGCACCACCCGTTCCTACGACGGGACGTACAACGACCTCTCCAAGCCCGGCATGGGAGCCGTGGGCGCCGCCTTCGGCCGGAACCTCGAGCCCGTCTACCGGCCCGATCTCTTCGACGTGCCGAACCCGGTCACCGTCAGCCGTGAGCTGCTGCACCGCGACACGTTCCTGCCCGCGACCTCGCTGAACGTCCTCGCCGCCGCCTGGATCCAGTTCCAGGTCCACGACTGGGTCAACCACCGCCGCCACAAGCCCGGCGGCAAGTCCGTCGAGGTGCCGCTGCCGCCCGGCACCACCTGGTACAACACCCCGGGCGGGCCCGCCGAACGCGTGATGCGCTTCGCCGACAACGAAGCCATCGAGCTCCCCGGCGACCGGCCGCCGATCCTCTTCGCCAACACCGCCTCGCACTGGTGGGACGGCTCCGAGGTGTACGGCGAGAACGAACACACCGCCAGGTTCCTGCGCGAGCCCGACGGCGGCGCCAAACTCCGCCTGGAGGAGGGCCACCTGCCCCTCGGCCCGAACGGTGTGCCGCTGACCGGCTTCGCCGAGAGCTGGTGGATGGGGCTCAGCGCCATGCACACCCTCTTCGCCCGCGAGCACAACGCGGTCTGCGACGCGCTGCGGCACGCCTACCCGTCGATGAGCCAGGAGAGCGTCTACCACACCGCGCGCCTCGTCGTCTCCGCCCTCATCGCCAAGATCCACACGGTGGAGTGGACCCCGGCGATCCTCGCCACCGAGGCCATCGACATCGGCCTGCGCACCAACTGGGAGGGTCCGCCGAGCAGTTGGCTCAACAAGCTCGGCCTGTGGCTGTTCGAGTCGCACTCGCTGACGGGCATACCCAAGACGCTGCCGGACCACCACGGAACGCCGTACTCGCTGACGGAGGACTTCGTCACCGTCTACCGCATGCACCCGCTGATCCCCGACGACTTCGAGATGCGCGAGCACCACTTCGGGCAGCGCCTGGAGACCCTGAGCTTCCACGACATCCAGGGCGGCGCAGCCGAGGCCGCCATCCGCAAGACGGGCCTCGCCGACACCCTGTACTCCTTCGGCATCTCCCACCCGGGCGCCATCACCCTGCACAACTTCCCGCGCGCGCTCCAGCACTTCGAGCGCGACGGCGAGATCATCGACCTGTCCGTCGTCGACCTCGTCCGCACCCGCAGGCGCGGCGTGCCCCGCTACAACGACTTCCGCGAGGGCCTGCACAAGCAGCGCATCCGCCGCTTCGAGGACCTGTCGCAGGACCCCGAGACCGTCGCCCGCCTCAAGGACGTCTACCACTCCGTCGACGAGATCGACACCGTGGTCGGCCTGTTCGCCGAGAACCCGCCGCACGGCTTCGGCTTCAGCGACACGGCGTTCCGCATCTTCATCCTGATGGCCACCCGGCGGCTGCAGAGCGACCGCTTCCTGACCGTCGACTTCCGCCCCGAGATCTACACGCCGCTCGGCATCGACTGGGTCCAGAAGGGCGGCATGAACTCCGTCCTGCTGCGGCACTGCCCGGAGCTCGCGGGCCTGCTGCCGCGCGGGGCCAGCGCGTTCGCGCCGTGGCGGCAGGTGCAGCCGATGAGCGACAGGGGCGAGCGTGCGGACGGCTGAGGGCGGGGCGGCCGAGGGCGGCGACCCCGGCCACGCGGGCCTCGCGGACCTGTTCGCCCGGCCTTTCCTGGAGACGGTCTGGCGCCGCCGCACCCACCGGGTGAGCCGCGGCGCCGCCGTCCCCGCGGGCTCGATGAGCTACCGGTCGCCGCACGAGCCGCGGCCCCTCTCCGAGCTGGAGGAGGCGGTGCTCATCGCGCTGACCGGCTGCACCGGCCTCACCATGCCGGACCGCCCCTTCGACGACCCGCGCGACGGCAAGCCCATCATGGCCAAGCCCAACATGACCATGGCGGGCCGCACCGCGGGCAGCCCCGACAACGCGCAGGGCACGCACTTCTTCCTGATCAACGACTCGGGAACGTACTTCCTGCGCAGACTGCCGCCCGCCCCCAGCACCCCCCTCGACGCGACGAGCCTGGTGGCGCGGGCCCGGCAGGCGAAGGTCCGCGTCCTCGACCACCGCCTGGACGTCGCCGAGGACCGCCGCGACTTCCCGGCCTACCTGGACTCGAACCGCTTCCTGTCCAACCTGCCGGGCACGACCGTCCTGTTCCCGGTGGTGGACCTCTCCCACCAGTACATCAACGCCCTCATGTACCTGCTCACGCAGCCGGACGACGTCCGCCCCACGCTGGTCGACGACCGCAACTTCTACCAGCCGGCGGGCGTCAAGAAGTGGGTCAAGAACGGCTTCCTCAACGGCGACATCAAGCTGCCGCTCGGCGCGCTCGGCCCGCTGCGCACCCAGATCGAGGCCGACCTGCTCCTGCAGAACCTGATGCTGAGCGCCGAGGCGATGGGCCTCGGCGCCTGGATCCACGCCTCCATCAACCCCCAAATCGCTCTCGGCGACCCGAAGTTCTCCCGCGCCTACGGCAGAATGCTCGGCTTCACCTTCGTCACCCCGCGCTGGCGCCTGCCCGACCTGTGGCGCTGGCACGTCCCGCTCCCCAAGTACGCCAGCCTCCGCTCCCAGCCGGTCGGCCTCACGTCACCCGACGGCGAGCCCCTGATCGAGGCGGCGTGCCCGCCCGCGCACCGCACGATGACGGAGGCGGTCGACGCGGTGATCCGCGCCAAGTTCGGCCCCGGCGGCACCTACGGCGACAAGGAGGTCTTCGCCCGCATCTACAAGGAGGAGTACGGGCAGCGGTACCTGGCCGAGGCCAGTGAGTACGAGGAACGAGTGATCGACTGCACCCGGGACATCTGCGAGTACATCCTGCGCACCCACCGCCGCTTCCCCGCGCACACGGACGCGATCCACGTCCCGGGGGTGTGGCTCCAGGTCCACCACGTGGAGACGGAGTACTACGACAAGTTCTTCGCCGACGGCCTCACGGACGCACACCGCAGCCATGAGGGACTGTGGGACGACTGAGGCGCTTCAGCCCAGCGGCGGCACCACACAGTCGATAAGGAACGGCCCCGGCTCCGCCAGGCCCCGCTTGAGCAGCGCCGCGAACTCCTCGGCCGTCGTGGCCCGTCCCGCCGGGACCCCCATCCCGCGCGCCAGCGCGGTGAAGTCCAGGGACGGGCCGGAGAGGTCGAGGAGCCGGCGGGCCCGCGCCCCGCCCGCGCCCGCTCCCACCGCACCCAGCTCCAGATTGAGGATCGCGTACGACCGGTTGTCGAAGACGACCGTCGTGACGTTCTGCTCCTCCCGAGCCTGCGTCCACAGCGCCTGCACCGTGTACATCGACGCGCCGTCCCCGACCAGCGCCAGCACGGGCCGGTCGGGACAGGCCACCCCCGCACCCACCGCGAGCGGCAGCCCCTGCCCCATCGCGCCGCCGGTCAGCGTCAGCCAGTCGTGCGGCGGGGCACCGGCCGTCGCGCCGGGCAGCCAGAGCCCCGAGGTGTTGGCCTCGTCGACCACGACGGCGCCCTCCGGCAGCAGCGCCCCGATCACCGCGGCCGCCGACTCGGCGGTCAGCTCACCGCTGGGCAGCGCCGGCCTGGCCGCCTCCTCCCGTACGCGGCGCGCGCCAGGCCCGACCACTTCGGCGAGCCCCTCGAGGGCCGCCGTCACGTCCTCCGCGCCGGCCGTGAGCCGGTGCACGGCGCACCCCTCGGGCACCAGCGCCCCGCTCTGCCCCGGATAGGCGAAGAAGGCCACCGGCGAGGCGGCACCGGCGAGCACCAGGTGCCGTACGCCCGCCAGTTGCCCCTGCGCGCCCGACGCGAAGTAGGCGAGCCGCTCGACGGCGGGCCGCCCCGCGCCCCGCTCCAGCCGGGCGGGGAACGTCTCGCACAGCAGCTTCGCCCCCGTCGCCGCGGCGATCCGCCCCGCGGCCGCCAGCCCGGCCCCGCGCACGGCCGCCCCGCCGAGCAGCAGGGCGACGCCGTCACCGGACCGCAGCGCCTCGGCGGCGCCCGTCACGGCGTCCACGGACACGAGACCGTGCCGCGCCTGCACGGGCGGCACGGAGACGGGCGGCTCGCCCGCCTCGGACCACGACACGTCGGCGGGCACGACCAGCGTCGCGACGGCGCCGGGCGGCCCGGTCGCCGCGGCGACGGCGGCCGCGACGTCACCGGCGAGCTCGGTGGCGTAGTACGTGCGCCGCGTCCAGGCCGACACGGTGCGGGCCAGCGCCCCGATGTCGGACTCCAGGGGCGCGTCGAGCCGCTTGTGGTGCAGGGCGTGGTCGCCGACGACGTTGACGACGGGTGTCGCGGCCCGCCGCGCGTTGTGCAGGTTGGGCAGGCCGCCCGCGAGGCCGGGCCCGAGGTGCAGCAGCGTGCACGCGGGGCGGCCCGTCATCCGCCCGTACCCGTCGGCGGCGCCCGTGGCCACCCCCTCGAAGAGGCACAGCACGGGCCGCAGGTCGGGCGTCTCGTCGAGCGCGGCCACGAAGTGCATCTCGGAGGTGCCGGGGTTGGCGAAGCAGGCGCGGACACCCGCGTCCACAAGGCCGTTGATCAGGATCTGCGCTCCGTTCGGCATGGCGGTCCGCCTCTGCTGGGTGGCGAGGGTGGGACAGGCCAGTCTTCACGGGGTGCGGGCCGTGGCGGCAGCCGGGATCCGGCCAGCCGCCGCGGGTGTGCCGGGCCCGAACCTGCGCCGGTAGTCGGACGGGCCGAGCCCTGTCTCGCGGCGCATCCGGGCCCGCAGATTGGCCAGGGTGCCCAGACCGCTGCGGTGCGCCACCACGTCCAGGCGCTCCTCGCCCCGCTCGATGAGTCGGCAGGCCAGCGCCACGCGCTCGCCGGTCAGCCAGGCCAGCGGAGTGGTGCCGAGCTGGGCCCGGAAGCGCCGGTGCAGGGTCGCGGTGCTGACTCCGGCGCGGGCCGCGAGACCCGCCACGGTGAGGGGTTCGCCGAGCCGCTCCTGAGCCCAGGCGAGCACCGGCGCGAGGGACTCGTCGGGCACCTCGGGAACGGGCCGTTCCACGAACTGCCGCTGCCCGCCGTCCCGGTGCGCCGCGAAGACGAGTCGCCTGCTCACGGAGTTGGCGACCTCGGCGCCGAAGTCCTTGCGCACCAGGTGCAGCGCCAGGTCGACGGCGGCCGCGCTGCCCGCCGCGGTGAGGATGTCGCCGTCGTCCACGAACAGCACGTCCGGTTCGAGCTGGACGGCCGGAAACCGCTCACGGAAGGAGCCGGCCCACTGCCAGTGGGTGGAGGCCCGGCGGCCGTCGAGGACACCGGACTCGGCGAGCGCGAAGGCGCCGGTGCAGAAGCTCACGATCCGGGCGCCGCGCGCGTGGGCCCGCCGGATCGCGGCGAGCACGTCCGGGGCGCGAGGCACGGTGGTGTCGGGCCGGCCCGGCATGATCAGCGTGTCCGCGGTCTCCGCGGCGTCGAGTCCGGGCACCCCGCTGAGGGTGAAGAACCCGTGGTTCATGCGGACGTCCGGCCTCGGGGTGCACAGCACGAGCTCGTACAGGGCGCCTTCCAGGCCGAGTTCGGGCCGTGGCAGCCCGAAGACCTCCGTGGCGACGCCCACTTCGAACGGGTTGGTGCCCTCGTCGACGACGACCACGACACGGTGCGGCGGCCGTCCGGCACCCGGCTGCGAGGATTCTTGCGGCATGTGCGATTTCTAGCACTCGTGGCGGTGGCATGCCACGGCGCAAGATCACCTCATGAACACCGAACCCACCGCTGCGAACACCGAACCCATCGCCCTCGACCAGGCCTTCGCCTCCTTCGACGCCCTGTGGAGCCCCCGCATCGTCACCTCCGTCAACGACTACGACGTACGCGTCGCCAAGGTCGAGGGCGAGCACGTCTGGCACGTCCACGACCACACCGACGAGTTCTTCCTGGTGCTCGGCGGCGAGCTCCACATCGACCTGCGCGAACCGGCGGGGGAGCGCCGCGTCACGCTCCCGCAGGGCTCCGTCTTCACGGTCCCGCGCGGCACCGAACACCGTCCGTACGCTCCCGGGGGCGCCCGCATCCTCCTCTTCGAGCCCACCGGCACCCTGACGGTCGGCGACCGGCACGACGAGGTCCCGGATCACGTGGACGCGACGACGGGCCACGCGTATGAGAGCCGTCAAGACGGCTGAAACCGCCGTATGGAGGGTGTCAACGAAGGCCGTGGACGGCGGAATGGGCGGTTACCTCTAACCGTCCGAGCAGGTAATTGCACCGTCCACGTCCTTCAGGAGCTCACGATGGCCGACCTGGCCTTCGTCGTCACCACGATCGCGGTCTTCGCGCTGGTGGCCCTCGTCGCCAAGGGGGTGACCAAGCTGTGACCGCCGAGAACATCGTCGGCCTCGTCGTGGCCGTCGCCCTCCTGGGCTATCTCGTCCTCGCCCTCGTCTTTCCGGAGAGGTTCTGAGTACGGATATGAGCCCCGTCCTTTCCGGTGTGCTCCAGCTGCTCGCGCTGATGGCGGCGCTCGCGCTGGTACACCGCCCGCTCGGTGACTACATGGCCCGCGTCTACGGCTCGAAGAAGCACCTCCGTGCCGAGAAGTGGATCTACAAGGCCATCGGTGCCGATCCCGACACGGAGATGCGCTGGCCCGCGTACCTGCGCGGCGTCCTCGCCTTCTCCGCGGCCGGTGTCCTCTTCCTCTACCTGCTGCAGCGGCTCCAGGGCTCGCTGCCCGGCTCGCTCGGCTTCAAGTCCATCGACCCGGACCAGGCGTTCAACACCGCGGCCTCGTTCGTGGCGAACACCAACTGGCAGTCGTACTCCGGCGAACAGGCCATGGGCCACGTCGTGCAGACCGGCGGCCTGGCGGTGCAGAACTTCGTCTCGGCGGCGGTGGGGATCGCGGTCGCGGTCGCACTCGTCCGTGGCTTCGCGCGCTCCCGCACCGGTGAGCTCGGCAACTTCTGGGCCGACCTGGTGCGCGGCACCGTCCGCATCCTGCTGCCGATCTCGGTGATCGGCGCGCTCGTCCTGGTCGCCTGCGGCGCCCTCCAGAACTTCTCCGGCATCCACGAGGTCGGCCAGTTCCTGGGCGGAAAGCAGGAGTGGAACGGCGGCGCCGTCGCCTCCCAGGAGGTCATCAAGGAGCTGGGCACGAACGGCGGCGGCTACTTCAACGGCAACTCCGCGCACCCCTTCGAGAACCCCAACGGGCTGTCCAACCTCTTCGAGATCTTCCTGATCCTCGTCATCCCCTTCTCGCTGACCCGGACCTTCGGCCGCATGGCCGGCTCGGTCCGGCAGGGCTACGCGATCCTCGCCACGATGGCGACCATCTGGATCGGCTTCACCGCGCTGATGATGTGGACCGAGTTCCACCACGGCGCCCCGGCCTACGACCTGGCCGGCGGGGCGATGGAGGGCAAGGAGACCCGGTTCGGGATCGCCGGCTCGTCGATCTTCTCGGTGGCCACCACGCTCACCTCCACCGGCGCCGTGAACTCCTTCCACTCCTCCTTCACCGGCTTCGGCGGCGGCATCCAGATGCTCGGCATGCAGCTCGGCGAGATCGCGCCGGGCGGCACCGGATCGGGCCTCTACGGCATGCTCATCATGGCGATGATCGCCGTCTTCATCGCGGGCCTGATGGTCGGACGCACCCCGGAGTACCTGGGCAAGAAGATCGGCACCCGCGAGATCAAGCTGGCGGCCTGCTACATCCTCGTCACCCCGGCCCTCGTCCTCGGCTTCACGGCCGTCGCGATGGCCCTGCCCACCCCGGCCGACTCGATGACGAACTCCGGTGCGCACGGCTTCTCCGAGGTCCTGTACGCCTACACGTCCGGGGCCAACAACAACGGCTCCGCCTTCGCGGGCCTGGGCGCCGACACGCAGTGGTTCAACTCGACGATCGGCATCGCGATGCTGCTCGGCCGTTTCCTGCCGATGGTGTTCGTCCTCGCGCTCGCGGGTTCGCTCGCCCAGCAGCAGCCGGTCCCGGCGACCGCGGGCACCCTGCGTACCGAGAAGCCGCTCTTCACCGGCCTCCTTGTCGGCACCATCATGATCATCACCGGTCTCACCTTCTTCCCCGCGCTCGCGCTGGGACCGCTTGCCGAGGGGCTGGCGTCATGAACACTCACACCACACAGCACGACAGGGACGACCGGGACGCGGGGCCGGTCGCCACCGCGGAACGCGCCCCCCACCACGACGTCCCCACCGGCCACAAGCCCGCCGACGCCGCCGACACCGGCAAGGTCGGCGCGGGCCTCTTCGACCCGGCCCAGCTGCTCAAGTCGCTGCCGGACGCCTTCCGCAAACTGCACCCGCGCGTCATGGTCAAGTCGCCCGTCATGTTCGTGGTCCTGATCGGCTCGGTGGTCACCACCGCGCTCGCGGTCAAGGACCCGGGGGACTGGTTCGGCTGGGCGATCACCGCCTGGCTCTGGCTGACCACGGTCTTCGCCAACCTCGCGGAGGCCGTCGCCGAGGGCCGCGGCAAGGCGCAGGCCGACACCCTGCGCAAGGCCAAGACCGACACCGTGGCGCGCCGCCTGACCGGCGACGTCGAGGAGCCGGTGCCCGGGACCGACCTGCGCATCGGCGACCTCGTCGTCTGCGAGGCGGGCGACATCATCCCCGGCGACGGTGACGTCGTCGAGGGCGTGGCCTCCGTCGACGAGTCCGCGATCACCGGCGAGTCGGCCCCCGTCATCCGCGAGTCCGGCGGTGACAGGTCCGCCGTCACGGGCGGTACGAAGGTCCTCTCCGACCGCGTCGTCATCAAGATCACGACGAAGCCCGGCGAGACGTTCATCGACCGCATGATCAACCTCGTCGAGGGCGCGGCCCGCCAGAAGACGCCCAACGAGATCGCCCTGAACATCCTCCTGGCGTCCCTCACCATCGTCTTCCTGCTGGCCGTCGTCTCGCTCAAGCCCTTCGCGATCTACGCGGGGGCCGACGACCAGACCTCGATGATCGTCCTGACGGCACTCCTCGTCTGCCTCATCCCGACGACCATCGGCGCGCTGCTCTCCGCGATCGGCATCGCGGGCATGGACCGCCTGGTCCAGCGCAACGTCCTCGCCATGTCGGGCCGGGCGGTCGAGGCCGCCGGTGACGTCTCGACGCTGCTGCTCGACAAGACCGGCACCATCACCCTCGGCAACCGGCAGGCCGCCGAGTTCGTGCCGGTGCGCGGCACCACCGAGGCCGAGGTCGCCGACGCCGCCCAGCTCTCCTCGCTGGCCGACGAGACGCCCGAGGGCCGCTCCATCGTCGTACTCGCCAAGGAGAAGTACGGCCTGCGCGAGCGGCACCAGGGCGAGCTGACCGGCGCCGAGTGGGTGCCGTTCACCGCGCAGACCCGCATGTCGGGCGTGGACGTCGACGGGCGCAAGGTCCGCAAGGGCGCGACCGGGTCGGTCATCGCCTGGGTGAAGGAACGTGGTGGCGAGGTCACCGAGGATGCACAGGAACTCAACGACCGCATTTCACAGGCTGGTGGCACGCCGCTGCTGGTGGCTCTGGAAGACGCTGACGGCGCCCGGGTCCTCGGGGTGATCCACCTCAAGGACGTCGTCAAGGAGGGCATGCGCGAGCGCTTCGACGAACTGCGCCGCATGGGCATCAAGACCGTCATGATCACCGGCGACAACCCGCTGACCGCCAAGGCCATCGCGGACGAGGCGGGCGTGGACGACTTCCTCGCCGAAGCCACGCCCGAGGACAAGATGGCGCTGATCAAGCGCGAGCAGGCCGGCGGCAAGCTGGTCGCGATGACGGGCGACGGTACGAACGACGCGCCCGCCCTCGCCCAGGCCGATGTCGGCGTGGCCATGAACACCGGCACCTCGGCCGCCAAGGAGGCCGGGAACATGGTGGACCTGGACTCCAACCCGACCAAGCTCATCGAGATCGTCGAGATCGGCAAGCAACTCCTCATCACCCGGGGCGCGTTGACGACCTTCTCGATCGCCAACGACGTCGCGAAGTACTTCGCGATCATCCCGGCCATGTTCGCGGTGGCCTACCCGAGCCTCGACAAGCTCAACATCATGAACCTGTCGTCGCCGGAGTCCGCGATCCTCTCCGCGGTCGTCTTCAACGCGCTGATCATCGTCGCGCTGGTGCCGCTGGCCCTGAAGGGCGTGCGGTACCGGCCGATGAGCGCGGACCGGATGCTGCGCCGCAACCTCGGCGTCTACGGCCTGGGCGGACTTATCGCCCCGTTCATCGGCATCAAGATCATCGACGTACTCATCTCCCTCATCCCCGGCATTGGGTGACTCGGCCATGAACAACTCCGTAGGAAACACCGCCCGGCTGCTCGGCGCGGGACTGCGCGCCCTGCTCGTCCTCACCGTGATCTGCGGCGTCCTCTACCCGCTCGCGGTGACCGGCGTCGCCCAGGTCCTCTTCCACGACAAGGCCAACGGCTCCGAGATCGAGGCGGACGGCAAGGTCGTCGGCTCCGAACTCATCGGCCAGCGCTACGACCTGCCGCTGAAGAAGGGCCAGGAGACGGCGTCGCCGGACCTCAAGTGGTTCCAGCCGCGCCCCTCCAACGGCCTGGGCGAGAACACCGTCAACACCCAGTACAAGCTGCTCCTGTCCGGCGCCACCAACCTCTCCGGCGACAACAAGGAGCTGATCCGGCAGGTGAAGGACGCCAAGGCGGCCGTCATCAAGGACAACTCCACCGCCGACCACAAGGTGAAGCCCGAGGACGTCCCGGCCGAGGCCGTCACCTCCTCCGGCTCCGGCCTCGACCCGCACATCTCCCCGGCCTACGCCGACCTCCAGGTCCACCGCGTGGCGGCGAGGAACCACCTGGCCGTCGGGCAGGTCCGGAAACTGGTCGACGAACACACCGACGGGCGGACCCTCGGCTTCATCGGCGAGCCGCGCGTCAACGTCCTGAAGCTGAACGTCGCCTTGAAGGGGCTGACGGGCTGACGGGCTGACCGGATCGTCCTGAGGGTCAGGGGCCCGGGTCCGAGTCCGGACCTGGGCCCGGCCCCGAATCCGCGCCCGGCTCCGAGTCGCGCAGTACCGTTCGGATGAATTCCTCGGCCCCCGAGATCTGCTGCGCGTCGATCTCCACCTCCCTGCCGTCGGGGTGCCGGACGACGATGGAGAGGTCGGCGCGGCGCTGCTTGACCCAGAGCTGCGCGGACGCGACCAGCGCGGCGACCGTGCCGCTGCTGACCGTGGTGAGGATCAGCTCCGTCATGGCGCCCATCTGCCCGGGCCCGGGAGGCTCGCTCCGCAGCCGGACCCGTCCCCGTAGCCCGTCCTCCCGCTGCAGCCAGGCGTGCAGGTCCCGGATCAGCGTCGTACCGGATCCCGCAGGGCCGCCCGTCACCTCGATCTGTACCGACATCACCGCATCACCGCATCACCGCATCACCGAAATCCGTTCCCGCGTCCGCGCCCGCGCATGGACGTCTCGTCATACTGTGCCCCACGACAACCCGGTCTGGCCGTACGTCAATTGGCCCGGCCCGACCCGAAGTGGTGATGCAGTGCGTACAGCGGTGGCCGCGTTCGACGTGGGGGGCACCCATTCCCGGCTGCGCGGCGGATGGACCGAAGATCCGGAACACGTGGAGCTGAAGGTGCGGACCGCCGACCACCCGTCGCTGGAGGAGCTGCTGCTCGCCTGTCTGCGCCAGGCGGAGCTGCGGCCGGCGCACCTGGTCCTCGCGGTCGCGGGCCGCGTCCCGGCGCACGGCACCGTGCAGCTGACGAACCTCCCCGACTGGCCGCCGTTCGACAGCGCGGACTTCGCGGACCGGCACGGTGTCCGGGTGCGCGTCGTGAACGACATGACGGCCACCGCGCACGGCATGGCCGACCTCGGACCCGACGAGGTGCGGCCGCTCACCCGCCACGATCCGGCCGCCCGCGCCGGTGAACTCCTCGCCGTCTCCGTGGGCAGCGGCGTCGGCAGCGCCCTGCTGGACGAGCACGGCGTGGTTCACACGTCCGAGTCGGGACACGTCACCTGGCAGCCGGTGAACGAGTTCGAGGCGGGGTACCTGTCCTGCCTCCAGCAGGAGTTGGGCGGGGTCGTCACCGTCGAGGAATCCATCGGCGGGCTCCGCGGCTTCGACCGGATGTACGACTACGTATCCCGCGTCACGCCGCCCGGTCCCGCGCTCGACGAGCGGGTGTCGGGGGCGCGCCGTACCGGGGCGGCCGTCGCGCCGGTGCTCACCTCGGCGGCGCTCGCCGGTGACCCCTGCGGCGTCGAGGTCGTCAGGCTGTTCGCCGCCGTCTTCGGCCAGTACCTGCGCGGCGTGGTCCTGGTGTGCCTGCCCGCCGGCGGTGTCGTCACCCTGACGAGCGGGGTGCTTCAGGCGCCCGGGGTGGCGGAACTCCTGTGCTCCGGGACGGAGTTCCTGGACCGCTTCGTCAGTCCGGGCGCCTGCCACCACGACCTGCTGGCGGAGATCCCGGTGCGGCTCGCCCTCGACCCGCTGGTGGGTGTACGAGGTGCTTACCGCTTGGCGGTCCGGGACGCGGGCGGTCACGGGATGGGCTCGCACCAGCCCCCCTCCCCGAGGAGCGCGGCCGACTCCCGTGGCCCCCACGAGCCCCGCGGGTAACTCAGCGGGGCGTCCCGCAGATCCAGGGCCGGCGCCACCACGCGCCACGACTCCTCCACGGTGCGCATGGACACGAACCGCCCCGTCCTGCCCTGAAGAGCGTCCGAGAGCAGATGCGTGTACGCCTCCCACGAGTCGCCGGAGGCGTGCGGGGCCGGCACGTCCCGCAGGTCGAGGCCGAGATCGACCGGCACCGGGCCGGGATCCGCCCCCGGGCCGCGGGCGTTGAGGGTCAGCACCGCCCCGCCGTGGGCGCCGAGCCGGAAGCGGACGCGGGCCGGCCGCGACTCCTGCCGGGCGAACCAGAGACGGTGCTCGGACGGTACGAAGTCGACGACCACCTCGATCGCCGTGGCGGCGAGCCCCTTGCCGGAGCGCAGCAGGAACGGCACGCCCCGCCAGCGCTCGGCGTCGAGGTCGAGCCGCAGCGCCGCGAACGTCTCCACCGTCGAGTCGGCGGCCACCCCCGGCTCCGCCCGGTAGCCCGCGTACTGCCCCCGCACGAGGTGCCCGGCGGCCACCGGACGCACCCGGGCGAGCGCGTCCGCGATCCGCTCGCGGAAGGCCTCCGCGGTGCCGTCGGCCGGGCGCTCCATCGCCACTATTCCGACGAGTTGGAGCAGATGGCTCTGCACCACGTCGCGGACCGCCCCGATCTCCTCGTACAGCGATCCGCGGCTGTCCACACCCCTGACCTCGCAGTGCGTGATCTGCACCCGGGAAATGCTTCTCCGGTCCCAGACCGATTCGAGGAAGGGATTGCAGAAACGAAAAGCCAGCAGATTCTCGACCGCTTCCTTGCCGAGATAGTGATCGATTCTCAGCACGGAATCGGCGGGGAACACCTTGAGCAGCGACGCGTTGAGCAGCCGGGCGGAATCGAGATCACGGCCGAAGGGCTTCTCCACGAGTACGGCGCCCGGCGGGAGGCGTACGGCTCCCATCGCCGCGATCGTCGCGGTGGTCCGCGGCGGCGGCACGCCGAGGAAGTAGACGGGACGGGCCGTGGCGCGCAGCGCCCGGACCACCTCCTCCAGCGTGCCGTGCCGCGTCGCGTCCCCCTCGACGAAGCACGCCCTGGCGAGCAGCCTGCGCATGACCGTGTCGTCCGGCGGGCCGCACATGTCGTGCACGGCAGTGGACACGAATTTATCGAAACCGGCCCGGCCGAGCCCGGGCAGTCCGACAGCGACGACCAAGGGCACGCACTGTTCCGACAGCGACAAGCGGTAGAGAGCGGGCCACAATTTCCGGCGCGCCAGATCTCCGGTCGCGCCGAAAAGGACCAGAGCATCTGCTGATGCGTTCGTCACGCACCCTCCTCAAGGAGAACCGGACGCCGCGAGAATACCCAAGCCGACCGTCCGGGACACGTCTCGCATCCGTGTGCAAGACGTATAATCCGCCCAACTTGCCTTGACCCACGGGGGTGGATCCGTGTCAGCAGGGGGAATCCATGGACCAGCCGCGGGCGCGCCCACGCGCGACGCTCCCGCGACCGGGTCGCAGACCAGCTGGGAGGGGCTCCGGAGGCTGCTGGACGAACGGATCGACGCGCTGCGGGGCCGGAACCGCCCGTCGGCCGGTTCGCTTTCCCCGCTTCCCACGGCCGGTTCGGCCGGTTCGGTCGGTTCGGTCGGCTCGGTGGGTTCGGTAGACGAGCTGTCCCGGGCCGTCACGGACGACCCGGAGCTGGGCCGCAGGATCATCGAGCGCCTGCTGCGGTTCCAGTCGTCCGCGGCGGGCACGGCGGACCGGCCACCGCTCCCGATCCCGCACCAACTGCCGCTGGACCGGCCGGGGTTCGTCGGCCGCGAGAGCGAACTCGCCGAGCTGGACCTGCTCGTCGCGGAACCCCAGAAGGAGGGGCCGGACACCGCTGTGATCTCCTCCGTCGGGGGAGCACCCGGCGTGGGGAAGACCGCGCTGATGGTGCACTGGGCGCACCGCTCGCGCGGCGCGTTCCCGGACGGCCAGCTGTACGTCAACCTCCGGGGCCACGGCCCGGGCAACCCGCTCGAACCCGCGGAGGTCCTGGCCGACTTCCTGCACGCGCTCGACGTGCCCTCGCCCAAGGTGCCGCAGGAACTCGAACCGCGCGCCGCCATGTTCCGCACGCTGCTGCACGAGCGGCGGATGCTGGTCCTCCTGGACAACGCCCGCAACACGGCACAGGTGTTCCCCCTGCTGCCGGGCAGCTCCACCTGCGTGGTCATCGTGACCAGCCGCAACCGCCTCCAGGGGCTGGTCGGGAGCTACGGCGCGCGCAGCATCCGCCTCGACACCCTGAGCGAGCGGGAGTCCGTCGAACTCCTTACCGGGATCGTCGGCGGCGACCGCGTGCTCCAGGAGCGCGGAGCGGTCGAGGAACTCGCGGCCGGCTGCGGGCATCTGCCGCTGGCCCTCAGCATCGTCGGCGAACGCGTCGCGGCGTATCCGCAGTGGCCCATCGCCGACCTCCTGGAGGGCCTCGGCGACGAGCGCCACCGGCTCGACACCTTCGCCGCGCCCGTCGAGGACACCGGCGACGAACAGCGCGAGGTGCGGGTGGCCTTCTCCTGGTCGTACCGCGCGCTTGGCGCGGGCAGCGCGCGCTGCTTCCGGATCCTCGGACTGCACCCCACGGGCGAGTTCAGCCTGCTCGCCGCCGCGGCCGCGACCGGCGACTCCAGGATGCGCACCAACCTCTACCTGCGCGGCCTGATCGACTGCCACCTGCTCGAACAGGTCGCGCCCGACCGGTTCCGCTTCCACGACCTCATCCACGACTACGCGGCCGAGCGGGCGTACGAGGAGGAGTCCGCGGAGTCCCGGCGGGAGTCCATCAGGCGCTGCCTGCTCTGGTACCTGCACACGGCGGACGCGGCGAACCGGCAGCTGATGCCGCATCGGCGCCGGATCGAGCTCGACGAACGGCCCGACCGGTGCGAACCGCTCCGCTTCGCCGACGGCGCGGAGGCGCTGGCGTGGTGCGACACCGAGCGCACGCATCTGATCGCGCTGGTCAGGCAGGCGGTGCAGTGCGAGCAGGACGCGATCGCCTGGCAGCTGCCCGTCGTCCTGTGGAGCTTCTTCAACGTCCGCAAGCTCCTGAGCGACTGGATCGTCACCCACGAGCTGGGCCTGCGCGGGGCGCGGCGCTCCGGCTGCCGCAGGGGAGAGGCCTGGACGCTGAACAGCCTCGGCAACGCCTACCGCGGCACGCAGGAGTTCGAGAAGGCCGTCGAGGTCTGGCAGCAGGCCCTCTCCATCCGCCGCCGGATCGGCGACAAGTATGGCGAGGGCACCTCCCTCAACAACCTCGCGGGCGCCCTGCGGCGCATGAACCGCATAGAGGACTCGATCCGCTGCTCCACCGAGGCGCTGGCCATCCACCGGGAGATCAAGGACCGCTGGAACGAAGGCATCGACCTCAACAGCCTCGGCACCGCCCACCGCGACCTCGGCCACATCGAGGAGGCGATCAGCTGCTGGCTCCGCGCTCTGGGCATCCAGCGCGAGATCAAGGACCTCTTCGGCCAGGGCACATCGCTCAACCACCTCGGCGAGGCCTACCGCACGACCGGCCGCGACGACGAGGCCATCGCGGCCTTCGACGAGGCACTGCGCATCAGACAGTCCTTCGGCGACGAGCCGGGAGCCGCGACGACCGCACTCAACCTGGGCGCGACCATGGCCACGCTGGGCCGCCTCAAGGAAGCCGCCGTCTACTACACCCTCGCCCTGGAGGACCTGGAACGCCTGGGCGACCCCCGCACGGAGACGGTCAACGAGGCCCTCCGCAACCTGGTCGACCGAACGACGACGTAAGCCGCCCGCGACCGGCAGCCCAGAGCCACCGCACTCTCCCCCCCCGCCACTACCGCTCCCGTCCCTCGCGCACCGCCGCGAGGTCCGTGAGCTGGGACCGCAGCCACGCCTCCGGCGAGGTCGTCAGGAGCGGGGTGCGCATGCGGCGTGTTCTCGTCGTTCGCTCGGTGGGGGGCATGGTGAGGGCCTGGCGCAGGGCGGCGGTGGTCTCGCGGACGTCGCGGGGGTCGTGGATGAGGAGGGCCCCGGCGGCGAGCCGCTCCGCGCTGCCGGTTCTGGCCGACAGGATGAGCGCGCCGTCCCGGCGGTTCACCAGGACCCCTTCCTGGGCGACCAGGTTCATCCCGTCGTGCACGGAGTTGACGAGCAGGACGTCGTACTCCCGCAGTGCCGCCATGGCCCGCACCCGGTCCTCGTCCCAGTAGACGGTCAGGACCCCGGGGTGGGCCCGCTGGATGCCGGCGACGGTGTCCCGGACCCGGGCCGCGTACCACGCGTACTCGGGCACCCCGGGCCGCGACGGCGTCAGGCAGGCCACGAACCTGACCCGCTCCCGCAGCTCCGGATGCCCGGCGAGGAGGAGCGCGAACGCCTCGAAGCCCCGCAGGACGTTCTTCGCCGGATCCAGCCGGTCCACGCGCACCAGCAGCCGCACCCCCTGCCGCAGCCGGCGGAAGGTGGCGGACCACCGGTCGGCGTCCCGCGAGCCGAACACGCCGGACAGGTACTCCTGGTCGGGCGGCGCCGGATAGCGGCGGACCAGCGTCCGGCGGCCGGCGTGCCGGACGATCCCGGCCGGGCGGTCGACCTCGTAACCGGACTCCTCGCTGAGGCGGAGGAACGAATCCGCCCACCGCTCGCTCTGGAAGCCGAGGACGTCCGCCGCGAGCATGCCGCGCAGGAGCAGCCCCCGGACCACCCGGGGCAGCACCGCGAGAGCGGCCGGGGCCGCGAACGCCGCGTGCATGAAGAAACCCACCGGCTGCGTGGGCAGCCGCGCACGGAGGAAACCGGGCGCGGTGACGAACTGGTAGTCCTGGAAGCAGACGAGGGTACGGGGATGGCAGCGGGCCGCGGCCGCCGCGGCGACGGCCCGGTTCACCTTCTGGTACGACCGCAGGGCCGCGCCGTCACGGAACACCCCGGGCCCGACGGCGGCAAGACCGGGATCGTGCGGAAGGTCCTCCCACAGATCGTGCAACGCGTACCAGAGCCCCCGCACGCCCGCGTCCTCGTAGTACCGCCGGTAGTCCGCGGCCCGGCAGGGCACCGGCTGGAACCCGTAACCCAGCCCGAGCTCGGCGACGCCGAACCGGCCCTCCCGCACCGCCCGCCGGTCCTCGTCGCTCGTCGACGGAGCCAGCCAGCAGACCTCCTCGCGCAGGGCCCGCGCCGCCCTGTCGAGCAGCGACGTCACGCTGCCCGCCCGCCGCTCCGGTACGGGCCCGGACGGCGTCGACCGGAACGTCACGGGACCCCGGTCGGACACGAGGACCACATCGGCCGGCCGCTCCCGGGGCGCCCGCGCGGGCCCACGGACCACCGTCAGCCCTGGATTCCGTCGAGCGACGGATCCAGGATGTCCCGCGGATGGCCCCGCCCCGTGCCCAGGGCGAGCGCCAGCGAATGCGCAAGACCCAGATGCACCGTCTCCACCACCCCGTACACCTCGCTGTCGACCAGCAGCGGCACGTCGACCAGCGCGGCGGCGCTGCCCCCGGAACCGCCGAGCAGCCCCACCGTGCGCACGCCGCGCGCCCGCGCCGTCTTGAGGCCCTCGAGGATGTTGGGGGAGTTGCCGCTGACGCTGATGGCCACCACGACGTCGCCGGGCGTGAGCAGCCGTGCGAGCTGCTCGGAGAAGACCCGGTCGTACCCGATGTCGTTGGCAAGGGCGGTGAGCAGCGGTGTGTTGCCGGTGAGCGCGTTCGTCCGCAGCCCCGCGGCGTGCGGGCCTGACGTCATGGCGAGATCGCACGCCAGGTGGCTCGCCGTGGCCGCGCTCCCGCCGTTGCCGATCGCGTAGAGACAGTTGCCGCTGGTTCTGACCGAGTCGAGCAGCCGGACCGCCGAGGCGAAGTCGTCCGGCGCCACTGCGAGGGCGGCGTCGGCCACCAGGTTCTGGAACGCCGTACAGACGGCGGAAGCCTGGCGGGAGCCCCCCTCGCGCCCTAACTCGTCAGCGTTGTCCATCGTGTCCGAGCGTCCCATGCCAACCCCCACCCGTCGCAGCCGACTTCGGATTGGCCAGCATGCCCGAAACCTCGGACAGCGGTAAGAGCGCCACTCCTCAAATGAGTTGCGTCGCTATCATTTGGGCAGCGGTGCGGTACGGCAAGAGGGAGACGACGTGCGGCTGGCCAGCGGCTCCAACTCGCATGCGGTACTCATCGGATGCGGCAGCTACGACGACGCCGAACTGCCCCCGCTCCCCGCGGTGCGGAACAACCTCGACGACCTCAGGGCCCTGCTCACCAACTCCGCCAACTGCGCGCTGCCCACCGCGCGTTGCACGGTTCTGCGGGACGTCAGAGACCCCCAGCTGGTGGGCGAGGCGCTCAACCGCGCGGCGAGCGAGGTGGAGGACATGTTCCTCGTCTACTTCGCGGGGCACGGCGCACTCGACGACCGCGGCCTGCTCCACCTCCTGCTCACCGGCAGCAAGACCGAACTGCTGCGCTGGTCGAGCCTGAGGTTCGACCTGATCCGCGACACGATGGCGTCAGCGCCGGCCAGAAACCGGGTGCTGCTGCTCGACTGCTGCTTCTCCGGCCGGGCCATCGAAGCCATGGGGGACACCGCGTCGCTCTACTTCGGCCAGCTGGAGATCGCCGGCACCTTCGTCCTCGCCTCGGCCCCCGCGAACGCCCCGGCCCGCGCCCCGCTGGGCGACCGGCACACGATGTTCACGGGCGAACTGATCAAGTTCCTCCGCGACGGCTCCGCCGCGGAACGCGAACTGCTCACGCTGGAGGCGCTCTACCGGCACACCTCCCGCGTCCTCGGCGCGAAGGGCGAGCCGAGGCCCCAGCGGTGCGGCACGGGCACGAGCGACCAGCTGGCCCTGGCCGCGAACGCCGCGTTCCGCCGGCTGACCGCCGCAGAGGTGCCCGAACACCTGCGCCGAGCCGTGGAGTTGGGCGAGGCCGGCGACCTCGTGGGCGCTCTGACCGCCCTGCAAGGACTGGCCCGGCAGTGCGACCACGTACTCGGCGGACACCACGCGTTCACCCTCCTCGCGCTCCAGGCCCTGGCGCACGCCGAGGGCGAGAGCGGCCACGCGGCCGAAGCCGCCCAGGGGTACGCGCGGCTCGTCGAGCGGCTGGCCGTCGAGCGCGGGCCGACCCACCCGGACACGCTCCAGGCACGCCACGAACAAGCCCGCTGGACCGGCATCGGCGGCGACGCCGCATCCGCCGCCGCCCTGTTCGCCGAGTTGTCCGTAGACGCCTCGGGGGCGCTGGGCCCCGCAGACACGCGCTCACTCAGCTGCCGCTGGCAGCACGCACACTGGCTCGGCACAAGCGGCCACCCACAGCGCGCGGCAGCCGCTTTCGCGGAGCTCGCCGAGAGCTACGGCTCCACACTGGGCGAACGACACGACGACACGCGGACCGCCCGCCGCAACCACGCCTACTGGCGGGACGCGGCCGACTCGGCATGAGCCACGGCGCGCACGTCTTCCCGGCGCTGGCGGGGGTCCGCAGGAGGACACCCCGACCCGTTGCCCGTTCGGCGGTACGCCTGACTGGCACCGCAGCGATTACGGGTATGCGAGCCGACATGCCCCCAGCACCCGATACGCCGGACGACGGCGGTCCCGCGCGCCCCGGACGCCGGCCCCTGCGCCCGCCGCACCGCTTGCCGACCTCCCTCATCGGACTCGCCTGGAACCGCGGGCGCGAGATGGAGCTGATGCACCGCGCCATGGGCTTCGCGGCGCTCAGCTTCCTCACCCTCGTGCCCCTCCTCGTCGTCGTCGCGGCGGCCGACCTCGGCAGCGGAGAGGGCTTCGCCCGATGGCTGGTGCAGGGCCTCGGGGTGTCCGAGGTACCGGAGGGCGAGATCGAACAACTATTCGGCGTACCGGGGCGGGCGCTGCAGCGGACCACGGCACTCGGTCTCGCCGCACTGGCCGCGTTCGGCGTGACGTTCGGATCAGCCGTACAGACCGGCTACGAACGCGTGTGGGCCCTGCCCCCGGCGCGCTGGCACACCATGTGGCGACACGTCGTCTGGCTGGCCGTGCTCGTCGCCGTCCTGCTGCTCTTCGTCACCACACCCTCGCCGGCGGAATCGTCCGCCCTCGAAACAGCCCTGGTCACGGTGGGCGACACCACAGGCGTGTTCCTCTTCTTCTGGTGGTCGCAACGACTCCTCCTCTGCGGCCGCATCCGCTGGCGGGCCCTGGCCCCCGGAGCCGCCGCGACCGCCTTGGGACTGCTGGGCCTCCGCGTCTTCTCCCAGTTCGTCTTCTCCCCACTGATCGCGTCGAGCGCGGTGACGTACGGCCCCTTCGGCACCGTACTGATCCTGCAGTCCTGGCTGGTGGGAGTGGGCTTCGTCGTCTACGGCGGAGCCTTGGTGGGCCGCCTCGTCCACGAGCAGCGGGGGCGGCCTTGAGGTGCTGGGACGTCTCAAACCGTGAAGGTGGCGCCAGGCCTGGCGTAGTCCACGGGACCGTCGAACCGCGTCGAGGCACGCCCCACCGCCTGCTGAGGCGTGAGCGAGCGGCCGACGTGTGTGACGATCAGCCGGCCGGCCCCGGCCGTGCGGGCTGTGTCACCCGCGTCCTCGGGCGTGTGGTGCACCCGGTCGCCCTCGGCCGGCGCCTGTGCGCTGTCCGCTTCGCACAACAGCACGTCGCATCCCCGGGCCAGTTCCGTGAGGCTCGGGCACGGTGCCGTGTCCCCGGAGTACGCCAGGGAGCTGCCCGCCGCCTCGATGCGTACGGCGAAGGCGGGGATCCCGTGCGACACCGCCCGGGTGGTCAGCCGGAGCGGGCCGATGTCCGCCCGGTGCCCGTCGTGCAGCTCGGTGATGGCGAAGGCCGATTCGACCGGGCTGCGGGCCGCGGTGTTGGTGAGGAAGTGGGCCAGCCGGTCGGCGATCCCGGGCGGGCCGTAGAGAGGGATCGGCGCGGGGAGGCGAATGTCCGCGTACAGGGCGCCGTAGTACGCGGTCAGCAGGTCCGCGCTGTGATCGGCGTGCAGATGCGAGATCCAGATCGCGTCGAGCTCGTCCAGCCGCACGTGCCGCTGGAGCGGGCCGAGCGTCCCACTGCCCGCGTCCACCCATATATGGGTGTCCCCGCTCGACACGAGATAGCCGGAGCACGGGTTGTCCGCACTCGGATAGGGCGTCGAGCAGCCCAGGACCGTGAGGTGAAGCGGCTCGTCACTCATTCCGAGATCCTACAGAGCAAGATCCGACGGACCAAGATCCTGCAAAAACAGAAAAACCCCAGATCAACTGGGGTTTTCGCTGGTGTCCGAGGGGGGACTTGAACCCCCACGCCCGATAAAGGGCACTAGCACCTCAAGCTAGCGCGTCTGCCATTCCGCCACCCGGACCGGGTGTTGTCTTCGCGGGGTGTTCCCCGCGGCGACAGAGAGAACATTACCAGGCCTCCAGGGGTCCTCGATCACCCCCTGGCCCGCCGTGAACGGCGCGTGACGACACCCGCCCGGCCTTGGGCGCGGAGCCCCGGAGAGGGAGGATGAGGGGGACCACCAGCAGCGAATGCGGGAGGAGCCAGCGTGAGCGGGTCCAGCACGGACAAGGCCGTCACCGGTGAGGACGAGGTCGTCGACCTCTGTCGCGAACTGATCCAGATCGATACGAGCAACTACGGCGACCACTCGGGCCCGGGGGAGCGCAAGGCCGCGGAGTACGTCGCGGAGAAGCTCGCCGAGGTCGGTCTCGAACCGAAGATCTTCGAGTCCCACCCCGGCAGGGCCTCCACGGTCGCCAGGATCGAGGGCGAGGACCCGTCGCGGCCCGCGCTCCTCATCCACGGCCACACGGACGTCGTGCCGGCCAACGCCGCGGACTGGACGCACCACCCCTTCTCCGGGGAGATCGCGGACGGCTGCGTGTGGGGCCGGGGCGCGGTCGACATGAAGGACATGGACGCGATGACCCTCGCGGTCGTACGCGAGCGGATGCGCACGGGCCGCAAGCCCCCGCGCGACATCGTCCTGGCGTTCCTCGCGGACGAGGAGGCGGGCGGCACGTACGGCGCGCGGCACCTCGTCGACAACCATCCGGACCTGTTCGAGGGGTGCACGGAGGCGATCAGCGAGGTCGGTGGCTTCTCCTTCACCGTCAACGAGAACCTGCGGCTCTACCTCGTCGAGACGGCCCAGAAGGGCATGCACTGGATGAAGCTGACCGTGGACGGCACCGCCGGTCACGGTTCGATGATCCACAAGGACAACGCGATCACCGAGCTCTCCGAGGCCGTCGGGCGCCTCGGCCGGCACAAGTTCCCGGTCCGGGTCACCAAGACCCTGCGGCACTTCCTCGACGAGCTCGGCGACGCCCTCGGCACCGAGCTCGACCCGGAGAACATGGACGAGACGCTCGCCAAGCTCGGCGGCATCGCCAAGCTCATCGGCGCCTCCCTGCAGAACACCGCCAACCCGACGCAGCTCGGCGCCGGCTACAAGGTGAACGTCATCCCGGGGCAGGCCACCGCGCACGTCGACGGGCGCTACCTGCCGGGGTACGAGGAGGAGTTCCTCGCCGATCTGGACCGGATCCTCGGGCCGAACGTCAAGCGCCAGGACGTCCACGCCGACAAGGCTCTGGAGACCACCTTCGACGGCGCTCTCGTCGACGCCATGCAGACCGCCCTGCGGGCCGAGGACCCGATCGCCCGCGCCGTGCCGTACATGCTCTCGGCCGGCACGGACGCGAAGTCCTTCGACGACCTCGGCATCCGCGGCTTCGGCTTCGCGCCGCTGAAGCTGCCGCCGGAGCTGGACTTCGCGGGCATGTTCCACGGCGTCGACGAGCGAGTGCCGGTCGACGGCCTGAAGTTCGGCGTACGGGTGCTCGACCGCTTCATCGAGGCTTCCTGACCGATCCGATCAACAATCGTCAGCGCGTGCGTACTTGACTGAAAAGAGTGAATGGGACCATAGGCTCGTAGCCATGGCGGGGCCTCCTCGTTACAGGTGATGCAGTCCGCGGCTGGGACTGCATTGCCAACAAGGAGGAATAATGATCAAGAAGATCGTCGCTGCTGTGGCTGCCACTGGTGGTCTCGTGCTCGCCGGCGCGGGTATCGCCACCGCCGACGCCGGTGCCCAGGGCGCCGCTGTCAACTCCCCCGGTGTGGCGTCGGGCAACGTTATCCAGGTGCCCGTGCACGTGCCGGTGAACGCCTGCGGCAACACGGTCTCCGTGATCGGGCTGCTGAACCCCACCTTCGGCAACGTCTGTGTCAACAAGTGACGCTGCTGTGCCTCACCCCTTGAGGGTCTGAGCTCGTCGGCCCCGGAGTGCGTGCCATGCGCTCCGGGGCCGACCGGTATTCCACGTCAGGGCCAGCGGGTCCTGACGTACTCCGTAAGGCAAAAGGCAGGGAACAGGTATGCGACAGGTCACGCGCAAAGGCCTGATCACCGTGGCGGCCGCGACCGGCGTGCTCGCCGCCGGCGGCAATTACGCACACGCGGACTCGGGCGCGAACGGGAGCAGCTCGGGTTCGCCCGGCGTGCTGGCGGGCAACAACGTCCAGCTGCCCGTCGACGCTCCGGTCAACGTGTGCGGAAACACCGTCAACGTGATCGGCGTTCTCAATCCGGCGGCAGGAAACAGCTGCGCCAACACCTCCGGCAAGGGCGGCGGTTCGCACAAGCCGTCCGGCGGCGCCAAGGCCGACGGTCACGCGGGCGGCTCGCCCGGCGTCGGCTCCGGCAACAACGTGCAGTTGCCCATCAACGCTCCGGTGAACGTCTGCGGGAACAGCGTCACCATCGGCGGCCTCGGCAACGCGGCCATGGGCAACGAATGCGCCAACCAGTCCGGCGGCGCGGTGACCCCGCCGGGCGGCGGGAAGCCCCCGACCGAGCCCGGAGAGCCGGGACAGCCGGGCGAGCCGGGACAGCCGGGTGAACCGGGACAGCCGGGTGAGCCCGGCAACCCGGGGGAGCCCGGTGAGCCGGGTAAGCCCGGAGACCCCGGCAAGCCCGGAGACCCCGGTAAGCCGGGCGATCCCGGTGCCCCGGGCGGCTCCCAGTCCCCGCACGACCCGGGCAACCCGATCGACGGCCACGCCATCCCGAACGACCCGGACGCGCAGCTCGTCACGCCGCCCGAGGGGATCTCGCGGCTCGCCTCGACCGGCAGTGAGCTGCCGCTCGGCCTCGCGCTGCCGATCGGTGCGGGCGCGCTGCTCGCGGGCACGGTGCTCTACCGGCGGGCCCGGGCGTCCGCCTGAGCCACCCCGCTGTCCGAGCACACCGAACGGAGCGGGCCCCGCCGTCGCGGGGCCCGCTCCGTTTCCCGGTCCAGCGGGCCGGTGTCCCCGGGCGCGCGGCTGTCACCAGGTGGCCCGCACCTGGCGGATGATCCGCCGCTTCAGCCGCACTCTGCGGCTCCCGTCGGGGTGCAGACTCAGGCGGTCCAACTCCCAGTGTCCGTACTCTGCATGGTCAGTCAGCAGACGTGTGGCTTCCTTGCGGGTGACCCCGCGCGGTACGTACACGTCGACAAATTCGTATTCCGGCATCGCATCTATTGTGCGGGCACCGGCCCGGTACGGATAGCGTCTGCACTATGTCTGATGCTGCGCAGCCCACCGCTGCCGAGGTACGTGCCGCCGCCGAGGCGGTCAAGACCGCGCTCGACCGCCACCTGGCCGCGGTCGAACGCAGGTCGGGCGAGGACGATCCGGCCGTCTACGAAGCGTTCAACGAACTCGCCGCGGCGGCGGAGGAGTACGACGAACTCCTCTACGACCGCTACGACGAGGTCACGCCCTTCGAGATCCCCGGCACGGACGACGCGCTGCCGCCCTACCAGGGACCGGAGGAGGCGAACGCGCTGAGCGTGCTGATCCGCCGTGACTACACCGTGGCGGAGCCGCAGCGGCTGCTGGCCCAGGCCCAGCGGGTCGCCGATCTCGACGCGGGGGGCGCGGGCGGCGCCGGATCCGCCGACACCGTGCACAGCGCCCTCGGCGTCCTCTTCGGGGAGTTCGAACCGGACGAGATCTCCTCCCGGCACAAGGAGTTCGGCCTGGAAGAGGGCGACTCGACGCTCTGGGTCACCGCGGTGGACACCGCCGCCGAGCCGGGGGAGTGGCTCGACGCACCCTTCGACCACGCCGACCCGCACCGGGTGGTGTGCCGCTTCGACGTCAGCGTGGTCTTCGACGACGAACTGGACGACGCGGACGTCGACATCGACCCCGATGTGCCGACGCCCATCGACGACGTGGACGAGATCGACGACGTAGACGACGCGGACGACGCGGATGACGAGGTCGAGGGCGACGTCGAGGGGGATGTCGACGAAAGGGCCGGTCGCTGACGTGACCGTGTGACGAATCGCTCCTGCGCTCGCCGCTCCCCCCCCCGGGCGGCGAGCGCACGTGTCGCGCGAGCGGCAGGCTCAGGCCGTCGCCGCGGGCACCTGCGGACGCAGCAGCGTCTGCAGGCGCGTCGTACGGTCCTTCCAGAGGCGCTCCGCCACCGCGCGCGGCAGCGCCTGCTCCACGCCCTGCACGACCGACAGATGCCGCTCACCGCGGCTGAACGCGGTGTAGACCCAGGGGCGGGTCAGCACCTGCGCCGCGTCGCCCGGCAGCACCACGACCACCGCGGGCCAGCGCTGCCCCGTCGCCTGGTGCGCGGTGAGCGCCCACGCGTGCCGCACCTCACGCTCCACCCGCTCCTTGGGTACGACGACGGGGGCGCCGTCGCACTCCAGGTGCAGCCCTTCTGCGTCGGCCCGCACCACCCGGCCGAGCGTCGTGCGGCCCGCCGCGGGGACGTGCGCCACCCGGTCGTCGGGGTCGAAGCCGCCGAACCGGCCGGGGCCCGGATTCAGCCGTTCCTTCAGCGCCGCGTTGAGCACGCGGGTGCCCGCCGCGCCGCCGTGTCCCGGCGTGATGACCTGCGTCTGCTCCGCGGGCACCCCGATCGCCCTCGGCACCGAGTCCGCGACGAGCTGCACGGTGCGGTGGATCGCCTCGGCGGCGTCGCGCACCGGGACGAGGACGACCTCCTTGCCGGGCGCCTCGACCTGGTTCAGCTCGCCGATGCCGATGCCGGACGTCAGCTCCCCGATGGGCCCCGGGTCGGGGGTGCGGGAGACGACCTGCGGGCAGCAGCGCGCGGCGAGGAGGTCGGCGAAGACCCGTCCCGGGCCCGCCGACCACAGGACTCCGGGGTCGCCGCTGAGCACCAGGCGGGCGCCGTCCGGCAGCGACTCGACGAGCATCGCCGCGCTCTCCACGTCCAGCTGCGGTGCGTCCAGGAGGACCAGGAGGTCGAGCGCGAGCGCGCCGTCCGCGTCGCGCCCGGGTCCCTGGTCCCCGGAGAGCAGCCCCGCCACGGTCACCGCGGTCTCCTCCGAGCCGGTCGCCCGCGCGAAGCGGCGGCGTCCGTCGGCGCTGTGAGCTGCGGCGCACACCCGGAGGCCGAGAGCGGTGGCGGCGGCGACCAGCGCGGCGGGCTCGGAGCGGGCCTCCTCGCCGCCGGAGTGCAGCACGAGGCCGTGCCCGGCGACGGCCCGGATCAGCTCGGCGGCGGATCCCGACGCCTGTGCGGCGGCGGCCTCCCAGTCGGTGTCGCCGGGGCCCGCGCCGTCCTCCTTGGGCAGGGAGTTGATCACTCGGGCGAGACCGTCGGCGAGGCTCTCCTCCGCGAGTGCGTACCGCTCCAGACCGATCAGGACGCGGACCGGGCGCGCCGGCTCCTCGGCCGCGCCTTCCTCGTCCTCCTCGTCCCCTTCGCCGTCCCGCGCTCCCGCGTCGTCCGAGCGCTGGACCGGCACCTCGGTCCCTTCGAGCGCGTCCTGGAAGACCAGGGCGTCGCCCTCGGCGAGCGCACTCTGCACGGCCGCGTCCGGATCCGGCACCGCGCGCTGCCCGAGCGCGGCGGTCAGCGCCGCCGCGTCGAGCGCCGTGTGCCCGGCGACGGCGGCCTGCTCCAGGAGCCATACGGTGATCGCGCGGCCCCTGCGCTCGTCGTCCGGCCCGCACTCCGGGCCGAGCAGCGCCCTGGCGAACCCGTCGGCCTGCTCGGGCCGCACGCCGGTGACCCGCAGCAACTGCCAGGGGTCCGCGCGCAGCTGTTCCTCGGCTCCCTCACCGAGCGCGGCGGCCGTCGGCGCGCCGAGGGCGGCCGGCGCGCCTCCCTCGGCGAGCACGGCGGCGACGGCCTCGACGGTCTCCGTCGCGGGCGCCCGCGACGGCTCCGGCCGCTGCGGGCGCACGGGCTCGGGCGTGCCGGACGGCGCGGGCCTGCGCGGTGCGGGCTCCGGGTCGCGGAAGGCGCTCGCGACGGGCTTCTCGCCGCTCTCCACGGCCCGCACGGCGGCCAGCAGGTCGGCGGCGGTCCCGCTCAGCTTCGCCCCGGCCCCGATCGGCCCCTGCTTCGACGCCTTCCGCTGCTCGATCCGCTCCCGCAGCTCCCGCTGCGCGGCGATCTCGGCCTCCGCCTCGGAGAGCTCGGCGCTCTTGGTCTCGGCGTCGCCCTCGGTGGCGGGCACGGCCTCGGCGTCCGCGCCGGGCGACTCCGCCTGCTCCGCGGCAGCGGCCTCGGGGTCCTCCGCGGCAGCGGGTTCCGTACTCACAGCGTGCTCCAGTCGTGATCGGGATAGCGGTGCACCGGCGCCGACACGTCGTCGAGCGCCCGGCAGATCTCGTCAGGAAGACTAAGGGTCTCCACTGACAACGCGGCCGTGAGCTGCTGCGCGTTGCGCGCGCCGACGATCGGGGCCGTCACTCCCGGGCGGTCCCGCACCCACGCGAGGGCGACCTGGAGCGGGGTCGCCGCGAGCCCGTCGGCGGCCGTCGCGACCGCGTCGACGATGCGGCCCGCCGTGTCGTCGAGGTACGGCGCGACGAAGGGCGCCATCTGGTCGGAACCGCCGCGCGAGTCGGCAGGGGTGGCGTGCCGGTACTTCCCGGTGAGCACGCCCCGGCCGAGCGGTGAGGACGGCAGCAGGCCGACTCCCAGGTCGACGGCCGCGGGCAGCACCTCCCGCTCGACGCCGCGCTGCAGCAGGGAGTACTCCATCTGCGTACTGGCCAGGCGGGTGCGGGTGCCGGGCGGCGCGAGCTGCCACGTGGCGGCCTTGGCGAGCTGCCAGCCGCAGAAGTTGGAGACCCCCGCATAGCGGACCCGGCCGCTGCTGACCGCTATGTCGAGGGCCTGCAGCGTCTCCTCCAGAGGGGTCGCCGGGTCGAAGGCGTGCACCTGCCACAGGTCCACGTAGTCCGTGCCGAGGCGGGTGAGGGAGGCGTCGAGCGCGGCGAGCAGGTGGCCCCGCGAGCCGTCGAAACGCCGCTCGGGGTCCGGCACGCTGCCCGCCTTGGTGGCGATGATCAGGTCGCGCCGGGGCACGAGCCGCTCGATCAGGCGACCGAGCAGATACTCGGCAGCCCCGTCGCCGTACACGTCCGCCGTGTCGATGAGCGTGCCGCCCGCTTCCCAGAACACCTTCAACAGCTCGGCGGCGTCGTTCTCCTCGGTGTGACCCCAGGTGAGGGTGCCGAGTCCGATGCGGGACACGCGCAGGCCGGTCCGGCCGAGATGCCTCTGCTCCATGGGCGCTGAGATTACTGGCCGGGCCCCAGCGGCGGGCGGGCCTGTGGACAAGCCGATGATTGTGGAGAACCCGGTCACCCTTTACAGTCCCCGGCACAGGGACGTTACTCACGAGTACTGCGGTAAGGGGATCTGTCATGCAGCTCGGGATCAACCTCGGCTACTGGGGCGCGGGGATGGACGCGGACAACCTCGCCGTCGCCAAGGAGGCCGACAAGCTGGGCTACGCGGTCTGCTGGGCCGCGGAGGCGTACGGCTCGGACGCCGCGACGGTGCTGTCCTGGGTGGCCGCGCAGACCGAGCGCATCGACATCGGGTCCGCCATCTTCCAGATCCCCGCCCGGCAGCCGGCGATGACCGCGATGACGGCGGCGACCCTCGACTCGCTCTCCGGCGGCCGCTTCCGCCTCGGCCTCGGCGTCTCGGGCCCGCAGGTCTCCGAGGGCTGGTACGGCGTGAAGTTCGACAAGCCGCTGGCCCGCACGCGCGAGTACGTCGAGATCGTCCGCAAGGCCATGACCCGCGAGCGCCTCTCCTACGAGGGCGAGCACTGGACCCTGCCGCTGCCCGGCGGCCCCGGCAAGCCCATCAAGCTGACCGTGCACCCGCAGCGCGAGCACATCCCGCTGTACGTCGCCGCGATCGGCCCCAAGAACCTGGAGCAGACCGGCGAGATCGCCGACGGCGCGCTGCTGATCTTCACGGCCGCCGAGCACCTGGAGGAGACGGCGATCAAGCACCTGCGCGCCGGGCGCGAGAAGGCGGGCAGGACGATGGACGGCTTCGACGTCGTCCCGATGCTGCCGCTCGCCGTCGGCGAGGACTCCCGGATCGACACCCTCGCCGACATGTTCCGGCCGTACACCGCCCTGTACGTCGGCGGCATGGGCAGCCGGAAGCAGAACTTCTACAACCAGCTCGCGCAGCGCATGGGGTACGAGAAGGAGGCCGCCGAGATCCAGGACAAGTACCTGGCGGGCGACAAGGACGGCGCGGCCGCCGCGGTGCCGAAGGAGCTGATCGACTCGACGACCCTGCTCGGTTCCGTGGACCGGATCGCCGACCGGATGCGGGCCTACGCCGCCGCCGGTGTCACCACGCTGACGCTGGCCCCCGCGGGCTTCACCCTGGAGGAGCGGATCACGGCGCTGCGGGCGGGCACGGAGGCCCTGGAGCGCGCCGGTCTCGCGTAGGGGAGGGGGAAAGTCCACGGCCGTGGTGGGGGCTCGGGGGGTCTTCCCCGCCACGGCCGTCACGGGGAACAACGCGCCACAGAGCCCGTGGTTACGGCCTGGTGGCGGCCCCGGCGTCCTCCGTTCGGCGGAGCCGACCTGTACAGCTGTTGCCCCTTGCGGAACCTCGCACTTGACTCTTTCTTTGCGGAGGTCCGCGCCCAGGGCATGGAGGTGCCAGTGATGTTGTCGGCCAGGAGTGTCTTCAGAGAGATCCTCGACGACGACGAGTCGTTCCGGCTCTTCTGCTCCATCGCCGCCAGCGGCGAGGCCCAGGGCGGCTGGGAGAACGGCCGCATCGCCGCACTCGTCCCGGAGACCGAGCGCGCGCTCGCCCCCAAGATCGCCCGGCACGGCGCCGACGAGGACAAGCACGGCCGGATCTTCCACGCCCTGCTGAAGAAGCGCGGCCTCCAGCCGGTCGACGTCCCGCACGAGACCGACTACACGATGCTCCTGGAGAAGCACGGCATCGGCCTCGCGCACAGCCGGCTGAAGGCCGACGAGCCCCTCACCGTGCGGGACATCGTCACGTATCTCGCGCACAGCAAGGTCACCGAGCAGCGTGCGTCCGAGCAGATGCGCCTGCTGCTCAGGTACTTCGCCGACGACCCGGACATCGGCCGCGCGGTGCGGATGATCTCCGGCGACGAGGACAACCACCTGGCGTACTGCCACGAGGAGTTGCTGCGGTTCGCGCGCGCCGGGCACGGCCGCGACATCCAGCGCACCCTGCGGGAGTGCGCGCACGCCGAGATCCGCATCCACCGCGACGTGAGCCTCGCGGTGATGGAGCGCATGGGGCGGATCCTCGGCTGGGCCCCTGCCAAGCGGCAGCTGCTCGCCGCGGGCATCCACGCCGCGCACGGCTACGAGCGGGCGGGCGGCTGGCGGCGGATGGTCTCCCTGCGGCCGCCCCGGCGGCGGGACGCGCTGGGCGGGCCCGCGACGTCGGCCACCGAGTTCGCCTGACGCGGGTACGCCGCGCGCCGGGTGTGCCACAGGCCGGGTGCGCCACACGCCGGTTGCGTCCGACGCCGGCGCCGGGAGCTACATCCAGCCGCGGTGCTTGAACATCCGGTACAGGACGACCTCCAGGACCACCATCAGCAGGAGCACGGCCGGATAGGTCCACCACCAGTGCAGCTCCGGCATGTGGTCGAAGTTCATGCCGTAGACGCCCGCGATCATCGTGGGGACCGCCGCCATGGCCGCCCAGGCCGAGATCTTGCGCATGTCGTCGTTCTGCCGCACGCTCATCTGCGCCAGATGTGCGGACAGGATGTCCGACACCAGCCGGTCCAGACCCTCCACGGACTCATTGACGCGCGTCAGGTGGTCGTTGACGTCACGGAAGAACGGCCGCGCCGTCTCGTCCACGAAGGGCACCGAGGGGCTGAAGGGGCCCGCTCCGGAGAGGCGCGCCACGGGCAGCGCCAAGGGCCCGGTGGCCCGGCGGAATTCCAGGATCTGCCGCTTGAAGGTGTAGATCCGCGACGCGGTGGGGCGCGAACGGCCGCCCTCCGGAGAGAAGACCTCCGCCTCCAGGACCTCCAGATCGGCCTGCAGCTCGTCGGCGACCTCCAGATAGTGGTCCACGGAGGCGTCGGCGATCGAGTACAGGACAGACGTCGGACCGTGCTTGAGCACGTCCGGGTCGGCCTCCAGGCGGTGCCGCACGGCGCCCAGGGGCGCGCCCTCACCGTGCCGGACGGTCACCACGAACGAGTCGCCCACGAAGATCATGACCTCGCCGGAGGAGACCCGGTCGCTGTCCGGCTCGTACACGACCGGCTTGAGGACCATGAACAGCGAGTCGTCGTAGACCTCGAGCTTGGGCCGCTGGTGGGCCTTGAGGGCGTCCTCCACGGCCAGCGGATGCAGCCCGAACTCCTGACTGACCTCGTCGAACTCCTTCGCCGTCGGCTCGTGAAGACCGATCCACACGAACGCGTCACCCGTCGCCCGCGCCTCGCCCAGGGCCTCGGAGAAGTCCTGGGGGCCTTCGCTCCGGCGGCCCTCGCGGTAGATGGCGCAGTCGACAATCACACTGCGCATTGTTCCCAGCCTCCCCACCCGTTGCACCTCCGGCGACGCATAGGCTGAACCGCATGCCCACGCTGATCCTCGTCCGGCACGGACGCTCCACCGCCAACACCGCCGGTCTGCTCGCCGGGTGGACCCCCGGCGTGGCCCTCGACGAGCGGGGCGCCGCACAGGCCGCCGCGCTGCCCGGGCGGCTCGCGGCCCTGCCGCTGGCCGAGATCGTCACCAGCCCTTTGCAGCGCTGCCAGGAGACCGTGGCGCCGCTCCTCGCCGCCCGGCCGGGCCTCCGGGCACACACGGAGGACCGCATCGGGGAGTGCGACTACGGCGACTGGTCGGGCCGCAAGCTCGCCGAGCTCACCGACGAGCCGCTGATGGAGGTCGTCCAGCAGCATCCCTCCGCGGCCGCGTTCCCCGGCGGAGAGTCCATGCGGGCCATGCAGACGCGGGCGGCCGAGGCGGTCCGCGAGTGGAACGCGCGCGTGGAGCGCGAACACGGCGAGGACGCCGTGTACCTGATGTGCTCGCACGGCGACATCATCAAGTCCCTCGTCGCCGAAGCCCTCGGGCTCCACCTCGACCTCTTCCAGCGCATCTCCGTAGAGCCCTGTTCCGTCACCGTCATCCGCTACACCCGGCTGCGCCCCTTCCTCGTACGCCTCGGGGACACCGGTGACTTCGCCTCGCTGGCGCCGCGCGAGGAGCCGCCGGGCGGCGACGCGACAGTCGGGGGCGGTGCGGGCGCACCGTGATCGTCGCCCGCAGTAGGGTGAAGCGGTTGAAGCAGCCCTCGTGCGGTTGAAACAGCCCTCTTGAAGCAGCCAGCAGCCCTCTTGCAGTCGATCCAATGGAGACAGGTCGTGTCCCGTCAGGTGTTCCTCTACGACCCCCCGGAGCGTTTCGTCGCGGGAACGGTCGGGCTGCCCGGACGGCGTACCTTCTTCCTCCAGGCCTCCGCCGGGGTCAGGGTGACCAGCGTCGCCCTGGAGAAGACTCAGGTCGCCGCGCTCGCCGAGCGTATGGAGGAGCTCCTCGACGAGGTCGTGCGCCGCAGCGGGGGCAACGCCCCGGTGCCCGCCGTGGCACCCACCGAGGTCGCCGACAGCGCGCCGCTCGACTCCCCCGTGGAGGAGGAGTTCCGGGTCGGCACGATGGCCCTCGCCTGGGACGGCGAGGAGGAGCGCATGGTCGTCGAGGCGCAGGCGCTCGTCGAGCTGGACGCCGATTCCGACGACGACCTCGCCGCCGCGGAGGAAAGGCTTCTGCAGGACGAGGAGAACGGCCCGCCGATGCTGCGCGTCCGGCTCACCGGCGCACAGGCCCGCGCCTTCGCCAAGAGAGCCCTCGAAGTCGTGAACGCCGGACGCCCGCCGTGCCCGCTGTGCAGCCTCCCGCTCGACCCGGAAGGACACGTATGCCCGCGCCAGAACGGATACCGGCGGGGAGCGTGAGCGTCGACCCCGTCACGCTCCTCACCCACGGCGAGCTGACCGTGCGCGGCCGGATCCGCGAGGCCTCGAACGCGGTGCTCTACTGCACGGTCGCGTACGAGGGCCACGAGGCCGCCTGCGTCTACAAGCCGGTCGCCGGGGAGCGCCCCCTGTGGGACTTCCCCGACGGCACGCTCGCACAGCGCGAGGTGGCCGCCTACGAGGTGTCGCGGGCCACCGGCTGGGACCTGGTCCCGCCGACGGTCCTGCGCACGGGACCGCACGGCGAGGGCATGTGCCAGCTGTGGATCGAGGCCTCGGGCGACGCGGAACTGCTCGCCCTGGTCGACGGCGACGAACCGGGCGAGGGCTGGAAAGCGGTCGGCTTCGCACAGGTCGACGAGGAGCGGACGGCCCTCCTCGTGCACGCCGACGACGTACGCCTGCGCCGCCTCGCCGTCCTCGACGCGGTGATCAACAACAGCGACCGCAAGGGCGGTCACCTGCTGCCCGCCGACGGCCGCCTCTACGGCATCGACCACGGCGTCACCTTCCACGCCGAGAACAAGCTGCGGACGCTGCTGTGGGGGTGGGCGGGGGAGCCCCTGACCGATGAGGCGGTCGAGGCCCTCCAGACCCTGCGGGACGGCCTCAAGGAGGGCGCCGCGCTCGCCGAGCGCCTCGGCGCGCTGATCACCGCCGCGGAGACCGAGGCGCTGCGCGCGCGGGTCGCGGCCCTGCTGGAGTCCGGACGCCACCCGGAACCGTCGGGCGAGTGGCCGGCGATTCCCTGGCCACCGGTCTGATCCGCACCACGAGCACCACCCGCACCGCACCCCCGCACACACCGGCCGATCGCGCAAGAGCGCAGGATCAGCCACCGTTCCGATGATCCCCACTCGTATACGGACGCCCCGTCCGGTTAGGCTCAGGGCATGCATGCCTGGCCCGCTTCTGAGGTCCCCGCCCTTCCTGGCAAGGGCCGCGACCTCCGGATCCACGACACCGCGACCGGTGGACTCGTCACCCTCGACCCCGGTCCCGTCGCCCGTATCTACGTCTGCGGCATCACTCCGTACGACGCCACCCACATGGGTCACGCGGCGACCTACAACGCGTTCGACCTCGTGCAGCGCGTGTGGCTCGACACCAAGCGGCAGGTTCACTACGTCCAGAACGTGACCGACGTGGACGACCCGCTCCTGGAACGCGCCAACCGCGACGGCAAGGACTGGGTCGAACTCGCCGAGGGCGAGACCGCCCTGTTCCGCGAGGACATGACCGCGCTGCGCCTCCTGCCGCCGAAGCACTACATCGGAGCCGTCGAGGCGATACCCGGCATCGTGCCGCTCGTCGAACGTCTCCGGGACATGGGTGCCGCCTACGACCTGGAGGGCGACGTCTACTTCTCCGTCGAGTCGGACCCCCACTTCGGGGAGGTGTCCGGGCTCGACGCCGCCGCCATGAAACTGCTCTCCGCCGAGCGCGGCGGCGACCCGGAGCGGCCGGGCAAGAAGAACCCGCTCGACCCGATGCTCTGGATGGCGGCCCGCGACGGAGAACCGAGCTGGGACGGCGGCTCGCTGGGCCGCGGCCGGCCCGGCTGGCACATCGAGTGCGTGGCCATCGCCCTGGACCACCTGGGGATGGGCTTCGACGTACAGGGCGGCGGCTCGGACCTCGCCTTCCCGCACCACGAGATGGGCGCCTCCCACGCGCAGGCCCTGACCGGCGAGCACCCCTTCGCCAAGGCGTACGTCCACGCCGGCATGGTCGCCCTGGACGGCGCGAAGATGTCCAAGTCCAAGGGCAACCTCGTCTTCGTGTCGCAGCTGCGCCGCGACGGCGTCGACCCCGCCGCGATCCGCCTCGCCCTCCTCGCGCACCACTACCGCGCGGACTGGGAGTGGACGGACGGCGTCCTCGAAGAGGCCGTCGAGCGGCTCGGCCGCTGGCGCGCGGCTGTGTCCCGTCCCGACGGTCCTTCCGCCGAGGCGCTCGTCGAGGAGATGCGGGACGCCCTCGCGAACGACCTGGACGCGCCGTCCGCCCTCGCGGCGGTCGACCGGTGGGCCGCCCGCCAGGGCGCCGAAGGCGGTACGGACGAGGGCGCCCCCGGCGTCGTGTCCCGTGCGGTCGACGCGCTTCTCGGCGTGGCCTTGTAAGGCTTGGCCCAAGTAGTGAACAAGAAGCGGGGGGGGGGGGGGGGGGGGGGGGGCGCGCGCCGCCCCCCCGCCGACCTTTATTTTAAAGAGAAGACTCAGAAGGACGAGAGGGGGTTTTGTGTTGTTTTATAATAAATATAAAT